>CAJWEM010000006.1 GCA_913031205.1 uncultured Gammaproteobacteria bacterium
TTGTAATGTTAACTGAATTTAATTGCGTATTTGCTTCAATATTTATAATATCGTTCTTTATAGATATTTCTGCGCCAGCTTTTTTTAATTTTTCTATTATAATTTTTAATGTATCTGGTCTTGTATGCGTTAGAGTAAGTTTTCCTTTTGTAATTGCTGCGGCAACCAAAAATGTAGCTGTTTCTATTCTGTCTGGTAAAACGTCATAATTACATCCTCTTAATTCTTTTACTCCATCAACTGTTATACTTGAAGTGCCATCACCCTCTATTTGTGCGCCCATTAATCTTAAACAATTTGCCAAATCAATTATCTCTGGTTCTTTTGCTGCATTTTTAATTACAGTTTTACCATTAGCTAATACTGCTGCCATCATCAAATTTTCGGTTCCTGTAACTGTAGCTATAGGTAAAGTTATTTTTGCCCCTTTTAATTTTTTTGCTTTAGCAAAGATATAACCATCCTCAACTTTTATATTTGCTCCCATAGCCTTCAACCCTTCGATATGAAGATTTACTGGTCGAGAGCCAATAGCACATCCCCCCGGTAAGGATACTTTTGCCTCTCCAAAGTGAGCAAGGAGTGGTCCCAAAACTAAAATAGAAGCGCGCATAGTTTTAACCATTTCGTAAGGCGCATAAAACTTTTTTACTGAAGCAGCATTAACGGAGACTTTCATTTTTTCATCAATTGAAAGATTTGCTCCCATCTCAGTTAGCAAAGAAATAGTTGTGGTTACATCCTGAAGGTGTGGAACGTTACCGATTATTAAATCTTCCTCACATAAAAGACTTGCTGCCAAAATCGGTAAAACTGAATTTTTCGCACCAGAAATTTTTACTTCGCCTTTTAAAGGATTTCCCCCGCTTATAAGTAACTTTTCCATTAATTAAGACTCAGATTCTGGGGAGTCAGTTTCTAACCTATTTATAACTGCTTCAATACCTTTTTCTTCGATTTCAGGTAAAAGACTTTTTCTTAAGCTCTTAACAAGTCTCAACCCATTCGCTACTACTTCCACAATTTTCCAACTATTGGAAGAATTTTTCATTACATAAATGACTTGAAATGGTGGTTTGCCTTGACCAATAGACAATTCGGTTTTTACTATGTAAAACCCTTTATTTTTTGTGGAGCTAATTATTGTAATTTTAGAGTTTGAATACTCAACTATTGTTTTGGCATAAATCCTTATTAATTGATTTTTCAATGCAATTTTAAATCTATTTTTTAAATCCTCAGAAGTATTCTGATAATTTTTTTTACCAATAATACTCTTTATAAGTACTTCAAAGTCTACGATTGGCGTTAAAATATTGTCTACCCTTTCGTAAAAGGCAGTTATATCCTCTTCATAGAGTGATTTATTTTTTTCAACATCTAAAAATAGGTCGTTTGCCGCAGATAAAATCACTTTTTCGGGTGGTAAATCTTCAGCAAAGGAAGATATATTCCCTAATAAAATGAGAAAAGGTAAAAAAATCAATATTGCTTTATTTAAACTAAATATATTCATATGTCTATTATTTCACATAAGTGTGTGTTTCTTCAAGAAACATCCTGATTATTTTCGCTTCCTAAAGGTTTAAATAAAATTAATAAAGAAGGTAATAATGTTAATGATGCCAAAAGCGCTGTAAGCATTGCAAGGCCTGTAAGAAGACCAAAGTATATTGTGGGTATAAAATTTGATAAAGATAAAATTGAAAAACCTATTACTATTATAGATGAAGTGTAATACATTGCTTTGCCAATGCTTCCATGGCAAATTTTTACAGTCTCAAAATAATTCCTGTTCTTTGAAAATTCCCTTTTAAATCTTATTACATAATGAATCGTATTATCGACGGCAATCCCTACGCTAATCGCTGCTATTGTAATAGTCATTAAATCAAGGGGAATGGATTTAAGCCCCATAAAACCAAGAACCAAAGTTGCTGGTAATATATTTGGAATAATTGCAATAACTGCCAAAAATATTGATCGAAATAGTATAAGAAACATAAACATTATTGAAATGAAAACGAACCCTATTGTCTGTATTTGAGAGGAGAATAAACTTTGTAGCATATTATTATATAGAACAAGCATATTTGTTGTTTTAAATCTCTCTTTTGGGTAATTCATTTCCTTTTGTAAAAAATTTTCTACTCTTTCAATAAATTCTTTTCTATTCAAATTCTTGTCAGAATCAATAACTCTTAAAGTTATTCTAGTTTGAGCCTCATCTTCTGATAAGTATGGATCTAATAAAACTTTTTTTACATCATCTGACAAGGCCTTTTTAAGTGCTCCTACTTGAAGATCAGATAAAGGCTCATCATCATTTAATCCAATCGCAAGGCGATACAAAGTGCCCAAGGATAAAACTTTTCCTGTTTCTGGTTGAGATTCTAAGTAATCGTGAATTTTTAATATCTCTTTAAATTTTGGGTTGCTTAACCAATAACCCGCAACGTCTTCTTCATCATCCCCTAAAATTTCTGATAAACTATCAAACTCAAGATCTTCATCCTCTATTTCATTTGTGATTTCTTTGTCTTGGACATCAGACTCAGGTTTATCAATAATTATGTCAAAGGGAGTTGTTCCCCCTAGTTTTCTATCAATCTCTAACATTCCTTGATGAATTTCAGTATCTGAATGAAAGTAATCAATGAACCTATTTTCAACTTTTACTTTGGATATCCCATAAATACTTATTGCCATAACAAATATTGAAAAGAAAATAATTTTTACATAATTGTTTATTGAAAAGTTGGCAAATTTTTTTGTAATACTTTTTGTAATGTCATTTTTTTCTTCAATATATTCCTTAGGTAAAATCATTAGTATTGTAGGAAAAACTATAAAGGTAATTATAAATGCTGAGGTTATACCTACCGTCATCATATAACCAAAATCAATTACCGGTCTTATGCCACTCACAAATAAAGAGACAAATGCAACTATAGTTGTTAAAGATGTGTAAACGCATGGAATAAACATATAATGTATTGTCTCTGAAACTATATCGTACTTACTTTTATCTTTTTTTTGAGAATTAAGTTCTCGATATCGGACAGCTAAGTGAATTGTCATCGACATTGTAATTATCAATAAAATAGCTGCAAAATTTGATGAGATTACTGTAATTCGCCAATCTATAGAGCCTGCTAAACCGCTAACAAAAATTACTGAAATGATACAGCCAAATAACGGTATGAAAACCCATCTTATATTTCTAAAGATGACAAAAAGAATTAAAACTAGAAAAAGAAAAACGCCAACTCCAAATTTTTGTACATCTTGGGCAATAAAATCTGTCATGTCCGATGTTATCATAGGTACACCACCTAAAAACATTGATGCGTCTGCTTTAAAGCTGTCAATAATTTTTCTAATTTCTTTGATATTTTGTTTTTCTTTTAACGCATGAAGTGAACTGTAATCTTTAAAATCTGTTTCATATTTACTTAATAATTTTTTTTCATCTGAAGTTAATTCTCTTGAAAGATTTATTTCTCTAAGGCTATTTCTATTATTTAATAATTCAAAATACTTTTTATCTTTCTTAAAATTTACAACTATTACTGTTGTGGTTGAATCCTCGCTCATTAATAAATTTTTATAAAGTGGGCTTGATTCAAATTCTTTTTTAGCTAGGTTCAAATCAATATCTTTTGATCTTAAAGTTCTTTGCTCATTAGACAAATCAGAAAATCCAATTTTTGGACTATTTAAAAGCGGAACATCAAGTATAGTAAGAACTTCGCTAACATCAGAAATATCTTTCTTAAGCTTAATTGAGATGTCATTAAGTAAATTTAAAGATTCTTGATTATATATTCCGTTGTCAGGTTTGAAGGTAATCACAACAAAATCTTCTGTGCCATATCTTGCGCTTGTTGCTCTATAATATTTTAAAGCTTGATCATTTTCTAAAACCAATGAATCCGCAGATGCATCCATTTTAAAGTCTTTAATACTTAGAGAGTAAATAGAAATAATTACTAAAGTTACAAGTAGCGATATGAGTGGCTTTTTGAAAATTAAAAAATCGTAAAAACTTACTACTTTAGCTATACTTTTCATATATGGCGTTTACTTAATGAATGTTTTGATATGTCTACTATTATAGCTATTTTATGTCAGCATTCTACAAAATTAACGAGATATGATTAATATTATCTTATATAATTAATAAAATTTTTTTTAACTTAAACAAATGTCAAAATTGCAAAAAAAAGATGTTATACAGCTAGCCAAAGATATTATTGGAATTGAAGTTGCTGCGCTAAATTCTCTTAAAAAATCTTTGGACGAAAACTTGTATTCTCTTTGTAAAAGAATCAACGAAACAAAGGGAAAGGTTATTTTAATTGGTGTTGGTAAGTCGGGGCATATTGCAAATAAAATTGCGGCGACTCTATCAAGCACAGGTACACCAGCGATCTTTTTACATCCAAGCGAAGGGATGCATGGAGATTTAGGCGTTATTAGCAAATTTGACATTATTTTACTAATATCAAACTCTGGATCTACACCTGAAATTCTAAACATCTTGCCAAACCTCGAAAAAAAAGGTTGCTCTATAATGAGCTTATGTGGCAATAGAAATTCAAAGATTTATGAAGAGTCTGATCTGTCCATAGACATTTCTGTTAAGAAAGAAGCTTGCCCACATGATTTAGCGCCTACAGCAAGTACAACAACTGCTTTAGTTTTGGGAGATGTGATTGCAATAATTTTAATGAAGATGAAAAATTTTACGGCACAAGAATTTGGTGAAAATCATCCTGGTGGACAATTAGGTAAAAATTTAAATTTAAAAATAAAAGATATTATGCATAAAGGCAAAGACATACCGATTTTAAAATCAGAGAAAATGCTTAAAGATGCATTGTTTGAAATGACGAAGAAAAATCTAGGTTGTGTAATTATTATAGATCATAATAATAAAGCATCTGGTTTTTTTACCGATGGTGATCTGAGAAGAGTTATAAAGAAATCAATTGATATTCATAATACTAAAATAAAAAAAATCATGAATAAAAATTTTTTATTTTGTAACGAAGACGATTATGCAACTGATACTTTGATAAAAATGAAAAAAAATAAAATTAATTCTCTACCGGTTTTAGATAAAAAAAAGAAAGTTGTTGGCGCTATAAATATGCATATACTTGTAAATTCAGGAATGAGATAAAAAGTGAACTATATAAAAAAAAACTTTTTTAATTTTTTAATACTGATTATAGGCTGTATTTCGGTAATATATATCAATAATAAAGCTGACGATGTTTTAGAAGTTAGCTCGACAGAAATTATAACCATGCCAGATAATTCATTTAATAATGTGAAATACATTGCGATGGATGACAATGGAAATCCTCTTTATACTGTAACTAGCCCGGTGATGAAGCAATTTTTTAATAATGAGGTTATCGAAGCATTAAACCCAAATATTCTTCTTTTTCGAGACGATAAGCCGCCTACAAAAATTATTTCAAAATCTGGATCAATTGCATATAAAAGAAAAAACATCAAATTATTTGGGGATGTAAAAATGTTTTTTCAGGAAAAAGAATCTGATCCTCTTTTAAAATTAAATACTGATGAAATATATATATATTTGAACGAACAATTAGCTGTAACAGACTCAAATGTTTATATAACAAAAAATAAATCCTACTTAAACGGAAAAGGAATGAAGAGCAGCCTATTGAAAGGAGAGTTTGTAATATTCGAACAAACAAGAGGAAAGTATATTGAGTAAATTAAATTATATTATTGTAATATTTTCGATATTTATATCTACTTCAGTATATGCTTACGAATTAGATAAAAATAAACCAATTTTTTTAGAGTCAGATTCAGCAAAATGGGATGAAGATTCTCAAAAGAGCACATATAGGGGTAATGTAGTTGTCACTCAAGGCAGCATGCTACTTACTGGAGATTTGCTGATAGTCACATCGAAAAATAATGAAATTAATGACATGATTATCACTGGAGAAAAGTCAACTTATAAGCAAAAAACACGAAGTGGTAAAATCATTAATGGAGAGGCTTATAAGATTCAATATTTCGTAGATACATCCAAAATTATTTTTTTGAATCAAGCAGTCCTAACTCAATCAAATAATGTAGTTAGAAGTAATAAGATAATTTACATAACTGAAAGCGAAAATATAATTGCGGGTGATAAGGCTGGAAAATCAAGAGTAAAAATGACTCTCGAACCGAAAAGCGAAAATGAATAAACTCAGTGTTAAGAAAATATCAAAATCTTATGATTCAAAAAAAGTTGTCTCAAATGTTTCAATTGAGGTTTGTACTGGTGAGGTTATTGGCTTGCTTGGTCCAAATGGAGCTGGTAAAACAACGTGTTTTTATATGATTACAGGATTAATCTCTCCTGAAACAGGTAGCATCAATTTAAACCAGAAAAATATTACTAACCTTACAATTGATCAAAGAGCAAATTTAGGATTGGGGTATCTTGCCCAAGAACCTTCAATATTCAGAGGCTTATCAGTTAGTGATAATATTTTTTCTATTTTAGAGCAAAGATCTGATATTGATAAAAAAGAAAAAGAAGAAAAACTTTCCTATTTACTTGAGAAATTTAATATAAGCCATATAAAGAACACTATGGGTATAAGTTTGTCTGGTGGTGAGAGGAGAAGAGCTGAAATTGCAAGAGCGTTAGCATCAGATCCTAAATTCATTTTATTAGATGAACCTTTTGCAGGAATTGATCCAATATCAGTAATTGATATTCAAGAAATAATAAAAGATTTAAAAGAAAATAAAATAGGCATACTAATCACTGATCACAATGTTAGAGAAACTCTTAATGTTTGTGATAGGTCGTACATTTTAAATGATAGTAAAATAATTGCTGAAGGAAACTCTGAAGATATTCTAAAAGATGATAAGGTGAAAAAAGTTTATCTAGGGGAAAAATTTAAAATGTAATATTAAAATTATTATGAAAGCAAGATTAATTGCAAAACAAGTATCTAAATTATCCTTGAGCCCACAGCTTCAAAGTGCAATAAAGCTTCTCCAGATGTCCGCCATTGAAATTAATAATGAAATTCAAAAAATTTTTGAAAATAATCCTCTTATTGAAAAAGAAGATAGTTGTGAGGATTTTGAATATAACGAATGTGAAAATCACTATTCACATTATCAAGCAAATCTATTAACAGGAATAAGAAAACAGTCTATATCTACAAGTGAAATAATCGAGAAAGTAACAGCTGATGAAGCTAATATTAAGCAGCATTTGATGTGGCAAATACATCTACTTAACATATCTGACAAAGATAAAAAATTGGCTGAATTGATAATAGATTATATAAACGATGATGGCTTTCTAATTAAAAATATAGAAACTATTTTTGATGATGTGTATTTAAATTCTGAAACCTCCATTGACGAGCTCATCGCGGTTCAGCATCTAATTCAGAATTTAGATCCTGTTGGAACATGCTGCATTGGAATACAAGAATCTCTACTTGTCCAATTACAGAATATTTCCCCCAAAACAGAAATTATTAGTAAATGCCAAATAATTTTAAAAGATTTTTTTGAAGAGTTTGTCGCGAATGAATTTAATGTAATTAAAAAAAATATTCAATTAAATGATAGTGAAATTGCGGAGATAAAAAAATTAATTAAAAGTCAAAATGCAAGGCCAGGATCTAAAATCTCTACAACGAGAGAAATAAATTATATTGTTCCAGACGTAAAAATTTCAAAAAAAGAAACTGAATGGGAAATAAAAGCAAACCACCTTATTTCACCAAATATTTCTATCAATGAAGAATACGTAAAGCTTATAGAATCTAATATAAAAAACGAAGATTCAGAATTTTTAAAAGAAAATTTAAGAGAAGCGAAGAGTTTTATAAAAAATATAAAATATCGAAACGATACTTTGCTAAATATCTCTCAATGTATTTTTAATAAACAACTAGAATTTTTTAAAGAAGGTTCTTTAAAAATAGTTCCTTTGAAGTTAAATGAAGTTGCTAAAGAAATAGGAGTCCATGAATCAACTGTTTCAAGACTAACAAGTGGGAAATATATAGAGACACCGTATGGTGTGTTCGAATTAAAATACTTTTTTTCTAGGTATATCACAAATGATTCAGGAGAAAATATTTCTTCAAGTTCAATTAAAGAAAAAATAAAAATGATTATAAAATCTGAGAATAAAGCAAAACCTTTATCTGATGAAAAAATAGTCAATCTCTTAAAAAAAGAAAATATTAATATTGCCAGAAGGACAGTATCAAAATACCGGATTGCATTGAATTACGAATCATCCTCAAAAAGAAAAACAAAATAGAGTTTTTTATAAAACTTGTTACACTAATTAAAATAGAGTTTGTTAATGAAATTTTAAATGTTTGTAATAAGAGATGTCTATGCCTACAGAAAGCCAAATTTTAAAATTAGATGCAATATCTGAATCATTGAATTCTGGAGCAATGTTAAAAGCAAAGCTAATTTTAAATGGTCTTCATCCCGCAGAAATTGCAAGGTTACTTGAAAGCTCGCCACCCAGACAGCGAAGATTAATTTGGGAAATGCTCGACCACTCATATGATGGTGAAGTTTTATTAGAGGTTGGTGAGGAAGTTAGAAATAATCTAATGGAATCTATGGATGAGCAATCCTTATTAGCAGCAACAAAGGGTCTTGACGTTGATGATCTTGCAGATTTACTTGATGAACTGCCTGAAACTGTGGTTAAGCAGGCTCTTAAAGGGATGGATTATCAGTACAGAACAAGGTTAGAAGGTGTTATGAATTATAATGAAGACACTGCTGGTGGTCTAATGAATACTGATACCATTACTATAAGACCTGATGTTACTCTGGATGTTGTCCTAAAATATTTAAGATTAAAAAAAGAAATACCTCAAAATACTGACAATATAATTGTTGTTGATAGATATAATCATTATTTAGGTACTTTGTCTGTAACAACACTCCTGTGCGCTGATCCTGAAAAAACTGTCTCAGAGTCAATGAATAACGATTACATTTCTATTAGCGCAGATTCGCTTGCGAACGAGGTTGTAAATATTTTTGAAGACAGAGATTTGGTATCTGCACCAGTCGTTGACCAAAACAATATATTACTTGGAAGAATTACAATTGACGATGTTGTTGATGTAATTCGTGAGGAAAGCGAACATACAGTTCTTAATATGGCTGGTCTTACTGATGAAGAGGATATATTTGCACCAGTTCTTCCTTCTACGCGACGAAGAGCAATTTGGTTAGGTATAAATTTAATTACTGCTTTGATAGCCTCTGGTGTGATTAGCTTATTTCAAAATACAATTGAACAAGTTGTTGCGTTAGCAGTACTAATGCCGATTGTTGCGAGTATGGGAGGTATTGCAGGTTCTCAAACTTTAACTCTTGTAATTAGAGGAATTGCTTTAGGAAATGTTAGTTCTACAAATTCAAGATCACTTTTATTTAAAGAAATATCTATTGGGTTACTAAATAGTTTTCTTTGGGCAACAGTAATTGGTGTGTTATCTTCATACTGGTTTGATAATTATCTTATTGGAATTGTCATCGGTATAGCCATGATTGCAAATTTAGGTTTTGCAGCGTTATCTGGTGTATTAGTTCCTATAATGCTTAAAAGAATTGGGGTTGATCCAGCCCTAGGAGGAGGAGTAATTTTAACAACCATTACTGATGTAATTGGATTTTTCTCATTCCTAGCTTTAGGTACAATTTTTCTATTATGATTTTTATTGATTAAAAATTCTTTTTAATTACGTTTTTTGCCGACTTTGAAATGGAATACGTAGTTTCTTTAAATTTTTTCAATAATTTTTTCGCCCATATAAATTCTGTAGCTAACAAGGCTAATCCTGCGGGTATAACAATAATAGCTGGGCCTGGTGTAAAAAAGAGTATGCACCCAATTAAAACAATAGAAATACCTATTAAAAAAATTGCTAATCTTCTAATTTGTTTATATAGATTTTCAGGTGTCATGAATCTATTTTGGTAATGTCACTCCAGTTTGTTTCTGATATTTTCCACCTCTATCTTTATAAGATACTTCGCATGCAGAATCAGATTCAAAGAAGACCATTTGTGCAACGCCCTCATTTGCATATATTTTTGCTGGTAATGTAGTTGTATTGGAGAACTCAAGGGTTACATGTCCCTCCCACTCTGGCTCTAAAGGCGTAACGTTTACAATGATTCCACATCTAGCGTAAGTAGATTTCCCTAAACATATTGTCAAAACCGACCTTGGTATTTTGAAATATTCAATGGTTGATGCGAGAGCAAATGAATTTGGTGGGATAATGCAAGTATCGCCTTCAAAGTCAAAAAAGCTATCTTTGTCAAAATTTTTAGGATCTACAATTGCAGAATTTATATTTGTAAAAATCTTAAATCTACTTGAACACCGAACATCATAACCATAACTTGAGGTACCATATGATATTACTTTATTTCCTGAAAGTTCTTTTACTTGGTCTGGCTCAAAGGGTGAAATCATGTTTTCTTCCTTTGCCATCTTTTTTATCCAATGGTCAGATTTTATAGACATATTTTTTTCACTAATTATTATCGATCACAATTTTTGGAAATTTAGAACTATAATCTTTTGATTGCGCAGCTAACTTACCTGCAGCCTTTCTAGCGATTTCGCTATAAATCTCTGCAAGTCTGCCATCCGGTTCATATACAACGCTTGGCTTCCCAGTATCTGTTTGTTCTCTAATTGAGATATCTAATGGTAATTTACCAAGTAAATCCACATTACTTTCAGATGCCAAAGATGTGCCCCCGCCTTCACCAAATATAGATTCTTCGTTTCCACATTTGCTACAAATATGAAGACTCATATTTTCAACAATTCCTAAAACTGGAACCTCTACTTTCTCAAACATTTTTAACCCTTTTCTGGCATCCAATAATGCTATGTCTTGAGGTGTAGTTACTATTACAGCTCCGCTAACAGGTATTTTTTGAGCCAGTGTTAATTGAACATCCCCGGTCCCTGGGGGTAAATCAATTATTAAGTAATCAAGATTTTTCCATTGGGTATCAGATAATAGTTGTTCTAATGCTTGTGTAACCATAGGTCCTCTCCAAATCATTGGAGTTTCCTCATCAATTAAGAATCCAATAGACATTGCTTGGATATTGTAATTTTCCATAGGCTCAAGAGACTTACCGTCTTGAGAATCAGGCTGACCCTTTAATCCAAGCATTCTAGGCTGGCTTGGTCCATAAATATCTGCATCAAGTATTCCAACATTCGAGCCCTCAGCTGATAAAGCAAGAGCTAAATTTACTGCAGTTGTTGATTTTCCAACTCCTCCTTTCCCGGAGGCAACAGCAATCACGTTTTTTATATTCTGCATAGGCTGTAAACTCTTCTGTACAGAATGGCTTTCAATTTTCCAGCTAATTTCTACTTCACCACAAGAAATCTCATTGGACGATAACTGCTTTATAATCATCTCATTTAAATTTGACGCAAAATTCTTAGCTGGATAACCAAGAACAATTTTTAAATTTGGTTTATTATCAACTATCTCAATTGAGCCGACAGACTTTGTTTCGACTAAATTTTTTCCTGTATTTGGATCAATTAATCCTTTAAGCGACTCAATGACCATTGCTTCAGTCAACGACATTCTTTTCTCCTTTTAATTTAAATACTTTCAACACATTAACTAACATTATTATATACTACTTATAGATTTTTGGAGAAAAAATGGATACAAATAATAAGATTTTAGTAACAAGTGCCCTACCTTATGCAAATGGGCCAATACACATTGGTCATTTAGTTGAGTACATACAGACTGATATTTGGGTAAGGTTTAATAAATCTCAAAAAAAATCAGTTGCTTATATTTGTGCTGATGATGCCCATGGAACACCAATAATGCTTAAAGCTAAAGAACTCGGGATTGCTCCTGAGGAATTAATAGAAAAAGTTCAAAAAGAGCACAAAAAAGATTTTGCAAGCTTCTATGTAAATTTTGATCATTACTCTTCGACACACACAGATGTCAATGAAGAATTATGCAAAAGAATTTTTCTTAAACTAAAAGAAAACGGCTTTATTGAAAAAAGAACAATATCGCAATTTTATGATGAAAAAGAAAAAATATTTTTGCCTGATAGATATATAAAGGGAACATGTCCAAAATGTAAATTCGAAGATCAGTATGGAGATTCATGTGAAAATTGTGGAACTACTTATAGTCCAGTTGAACTTATTGATCCAGTATCAATCCTTTCACAATCCAAGCCTATTACAAGAGAAACCGAACACTATTTTTTTAAGTTAAAGAACTTTAGAGAATATTTAATTAACTGGACGCAGACAAATAATCTACAACCCTCTATTAGGAATAAATTAGATGAATGGTTGAAAGATGATTTAAATGATTGGGATATTACAAGAGATAGTCCATACTTTGGTTTTAAGATTCCAGAAGAGCAAGATAAATTTTTTTATGTTTGGATGGATGCTCCAATTGGTTATATAGCTGCATATGAGGAATACTCTAAAAAAAATAATTCATTTGCTGATATATGGGATGATGAGAAAGTTGGCGAAATCTACCATTTTATTGGGAAAGACATTGCTTATTTTCACGCTCTTTTTTGGCCGTCCATTTTAGAGGGCTCTGGACGAAGAACACCAAATGGGATTTTTTGTCATGGATTTTTGACAGTTAATGGTAAAAAAATGTCAAAATCAAGAGGGACCTTTATTAAAGCAACTGATTATCTTAAACATTTAGACCCGGAATTTTTAAGATATTATTTTGCAAGTAAATTGAATGATGGTATTGAAGATATTGACCTAAATTTTGAAGATTTTTCTAAAAAAATTAATAGCGATCTTGTGGGAAAACTTATAAATCTTGCAAGTAGATGCTCATCATTTATTGAGAAAAAATCAAATTTTCTTCTTTCAGACGAGTTAGAAGATCAAAAAAAGTTTAATGCTTTTCTAGATGAGGTTAAAGAAATTGAAGTTTTCTATCAAAAGAGAAAATTTAGTAATGCTATAACAAAAATTATGTCAATGACTGATAAAGCAAATCAATACATAAATGAGAAAAAGCCATGGGCATGTGAAAATGATGACGAAATTCAAAAAGTAGCAACCCAAGGTTTAAATTACTTTAGGACAATTGTGATAATTTTGTCGCCGGTCATGCCAAATTTATTAGAGCAAACTGAGAAAATATTTAATGAAAAGAAATTATTTTGGGATAATTGCTTCGATCCAAAGTTGGGCTCAAAAATAGAAAAATTTATACCACTTAAAGAAAGAATAAAAAAAGAAGAAATTGAAAGTTTGAACAACAGTCTTTTAGATGAGACTGAGAAAAAAGATAAAACAGAGAGGAAAAGTATGACAGAGGAAATCGATTATGAAAATTTTGCAAATATTGATCTTAGAGTTGGCGAAATAATAAGAGCTGAAAATATAGAGGGTGCTGATAAGCTTCTAAAGCTTGAAGTTGATCTTGGCGACTTAGGAGTAAAAGAAGTTTTTGCTGGTATAAAAAAATACTATAAAATTTCTGATTTACTTGGGTCAAAAACTCTAGTTGTATCAAATTTAAAACCAAAAAAAATGAAATTTGGATTGTCCTCGGGTATGATACTTGCTGCAGATTCTGATGGTGATATCATCATAATTAGTCCCGATAGTAAGATAAAAAATGGTTCAAAAGTAAAATGAATGAAAGAATTGTTGCTAAGATTAATGAAAACAACTGTATTGGCTGCACCATTTGTATTAACGCCTGCCCATTCGACGCAATAATTGGAGCTCAAAACTATTCTCACAGAGTTAATAGACAAGAATGTCCTGGCTGCAAAGTATGCGTAACGAAATGTCCAACTGACTGTATTGAAATAGTAAAAATCAAGCAAAGTAAAGAAGATATTAAGGAAAAAGTTAAATTTAATTTTCAAAGAAGAAAGTTAAGGAAAGAAAACTTAAAAAAAATGCATTTAGAAAATATAAATCTTCAGCTTGATAAAATTATTAAATCATAATTATTATATTTGAAAATTTTTATCTCTTAAGTGGAAAGGATTGAACCATTTTAATTTATTATGAAGTTTTACAACATCTCCTATTATTAAAAGTGTTGGTGGTATTATCTTATTTTTTAAAATTATTTCTGGCATGCTTTCAAGATCGCCAATGATGACCTCTTGGTCTTCCGTAGTGCCTTTAACTATTAAAGCAGCAGGAGTTTGTTTTTTTAAACCATGCTTAATAAGCTCCTCACAGATTATTTTCGACCCATGCATGCCCATATAAAATATTAGAGTTTGCTTATCGTGCGCAAGCATTTTCCAATTTAAATTAACAGTTCCATCTCTTAAATGCCCTGTTACAAAAATACAGGCTTGAGAATAATCTCTATGTGTTAGGGGTATTCCAGCATAACTTGCGCATCCGGAAGCAGCGGTAATGCCAGGTACAATTTGGAAAGGTATGTCGTCTTTGATCAAGCTTTCGATTTCCTCTCCGCCTCTGCCAAATATAAACGGATCCCCACCTTTTAATCTTAAAACCTTTTTACCCTCTAATGCTAGTCTAGCAAGAAGTTGATTTATATTTTCTTGAGGCATTGCATGATCGGCCCTTTGTTTTCCAACATATATTTTTTCTGCATCTTGTCTTATTAAATTCATAATTGGTTTTGAAACTAATCTATCATATATAACAATATCAGCTTTCTGCATTAACCTTAGAGCCTTAAAACTTAATAACTCAGGGTCGCCTGGCCCCGCTCCAACTAGGTAAACTTCCCCAGTTTTTTCAAGCATCACTTTTTCTTCAAGTGATTTGTCTAAAGCCTTTTTTGCTTTGTCAACGTGACCAGATAAAACCATCTCAGAAATTGGGCCATCTAAAAAGATTTCCCAAAAATTTCTTCGGTCTGATATTTTAAGAAAAGTTTTTTTTACTACACTCCTGTACTCCATCATAAACTCTGCGAGCTTACTAAATGAATAAGGTATAACGGTTTCAAGTTTGGTTTTTACCAACCTTGTTAGGATTGGAGATGCTGCTCCAGAAGAAACAGCAATTTTTATTGGGTCTCTATCTACTACTGAAGGTATTAGCGTATTTCCAGATACTGAATCTTCTGCCATATTTACTAGTATATTTTTTTCTTTTGAGATTTTTGCAATCTCTTTATTTATTTTAGTATCATTTGTTGCTGCAACAATTAGAAACTGATCTTCGATATCCTCTTTATTAAATTTGCGTTTAATTATTTTAAGGTTTTTATGCTCATTTGACTTTAAATGGATTTCATCAATTACATCTGGAGATATTAGGGTGACGCTCATATTTGTGCTCAGAATTGGTATAAGCTTTCTGCTTGCTACCTTACCCCCTCCGACTACTAAGCATTTTTTGCCTGTTACATCAATAAATAATGGCAAATAGCTCATTCTTTCTCCCCCACATGTCAGAATAACTTTATGATAATTCTAAAAAATCTTTATAATAATTATTATGTAAAATTACTTAAATTTTTACATTAAGCAACCATAAAAGATATATTGCAAAGTAGGTGTTTTTGTAGGTGTAAACAATGAATTTATTGGGTTTTTCACAATTTATTTCCAACCATTTGAAAAAATATATAGCTGTTTTCACAAAACTATAGAATAATAAATACCTGCAAGAGATTTTAAAATAAGGAGAATTAAAATGACCATATCAAAAGAAGAGTTAGAAAAAATAATGGAAAAGAAGGCTGGCATGCGAAGAGAAGCATATGACCGAAGAGCCGCTCAAGAAAATAAAGATGAAGTCAGTGCTCAAGCTTGTGAAAGGTTTATGGCATTATCCGAGTACGAAAATGCAAATGTTATTATGTGGTATATAGACTGCAGATCAGAAACCAGAACAAAACCTCATTTGCTAAAGGAAGTTGAAAAAGGCGAGAAAAAAATTATAGTACCTTATTGTACAGAAGATGAAAATGGTGAAAATAAACTAGGTCTATGGCATATGACTAGTCTCGAAGAAATGGTCGTTGGAAAATGGAATATATTAGAGCCTCCAAAAGAGCTTTGGGGAAATCCAGAAAAAGAAGTTTCTCCACAAGAATTGGATATGATAATGGTTCCTGGAACTGGATTTGACAGATCGGGTGGAAGAATGGGCAATGGTCAAGGCTATTATGATAGAACAATGGAGCAAGTGAGGCCAGATTGTTCGCTGATTGCTTTATGTTACGAATCTCAACTGTTCGATGAAATTCTTGTCGCTCCTCATGATGTTTACATGGATAAAGTCGTTACAGAACTCGAAGTATACGAGGGAAAAGGAAGAGGTTAACTGATGACAGCGATAATTGATGACACATATGCTGAAGCATTTAAGAGTATGTACTCTGAGGTTCTAATTACAGCCATAAATAAAAAGTGGCTTGCTCATGCAGTAAATGCTGCAACCGGAAATGCTTCGAGTAGTATTCTTTGTGATTGTGAGGCTGGTTTAGATAGATATGTTGGGCCTGGAGGTGATGAAAGTGTTAACACGCCAGATGGAAGACCAGGAGCAATCATTCAACTACATATTCCTAAATTTTGGAAAGACCCAAAAAAACTTGAAAAAGCGGCGCTTGTAAGAATTAGCCAAAACATTTTAACGTGTCCAACTGCGTCTTGTTTTAATCTTATTGAAGACGAAGAGCTATATTTCAAACTCGGAAAAAAGGTTGCGTTTTTTGGCAATAAGCATCAAAAAAGAATTGAAAGACATGGACGAAAAATGTGGTGGATTCCAATTCTCGGTGGTGAATTTATACTTGACCGAAGGTTTGGTTATGCGGATGGATTAATGGGAGGGAATTTGTGGTATTTTGGCAAAACCACTGAAGCAGCTCTTGAAGCGGCAGAAAAAGGAGTGGAAGCTATCTTACCTATTCCAAATGTCATAACAACTTTCCCTGGTGGTATTGCTGGCAGTGGTTCTAAAGCTGGCAGTGATTATGATTTTACAATCGCAAGTACTTACGAAAAGTTTTGTCCCTTGCTTCAAAATGATCCAAATGTTGATGCTGGTCTTCCCGATGGTGTTAACTCCGTAATGGAAATTATAATGAACGGTAAGAATATGGAATCAATAATAGAAGCGACTCAAGCAGCTATTCAAGCGTCTAAAAATACAGAAGATTTATTAATGATATCTGCTGGAAACTATAATGGTAAGCTTGGTAAAAGTTTTATATATCTCCACCCCGAAAAACAACCATAAAACTAAATTTTTGGATATGAAGGGAACTTTATGAATTATACGGAAAAAGGAACTTTGATCTTAGATGGAAAGTTAGTTGCAAAAGAAATTCAAAGTAATATAAAAAAGAGAATCGAAGAATGTAATGTAGAAATTACTTTGGTGACTGTCCTTGTCGGAGACGATAAACCAAGTCAACTCTATGTGAACAATAAACACAAGCAAGCAACTTCTTCTTCAATCAAATCAATAATGGTAAATCTTCCAGGTGATATATCTCAATCGGATTTAGAGAATAAAATTAAAGAGCTGGGTGATGACAATTCTGTTAATGGCATATTAATTCAGATGCCATTACCTAAAGGACTGAATGAAAACAATGTTATTGAAACTATACCACCAAACAAGGATGTGGATGGCTTAAAGGAAAAAAACTTAGGTAGGCTTATTGTTGGTAATAATATTTTAAACCCTTGCACGCCGCTTGGTGTTATGAAGCTCATTCAATATTACAAACTTGAAACTAGTGGTAAAAAAGCATTAGTGATAGGAAGATCTAGATTGGTAGGTATGCCACAAGTTCTTATGTTAGGTTCGAAAGGTATCGATTGCACAGTAACTCTAGCTCACTCAAGAACAAAAAATCTTGATGGTCTAATTAATGAGTCAGAGATTGTGGTGCCAGCTATCGGAGTTCCCAATATGATAAATTCTAAAAATGTCCGAAAAGATGCAATTTTACTTGATGTAGGAATAAGTAGCGACGGGAAAGGTATTAAAGGAGATGTAGATTTTGAAGGTGTTGATGGGATTGCAAAAGCTGTTACTCCAATGCCTGGCGGCACTGGGCCAATGACAGTGGCTTGCCTGCTAGAAAATACAATGAAAGCTGCTGAACTTCAGGGTATAATCCCAAAAGAGAAGTAAATCTATAAGGTTACTAATAATTAAGGGTTGAGCCTCACATGATGCTATGGCATTATTTACGCCTTGTTATATATTGAATAAAAACATAGATTTCGAAAGAATTAATTAAATTAAACAACATAAAGGAAGAAAATTATGCCTGGTCAAAAACTATCATACCCTGGAAGAAATTATCTATTTGCTCCAGGCCCTACTCACATACCAACAGTCGTGCAAAATGCTATGAATGTTCCTATGGAAGATCACAGAGCTCCAGATTTCCCTGAACTTGTAAAACCAATTCTCAGAGATTTAAAAAAGGTTTTTTTAACAAAAACAGGTACGCCTTTTATTTTTCCAGCAACTGGAACAGCAGGTTGGGAAGTAGCATTAGCAAACACTTTATCGCCAGGAGATAAAATTCTTACTTCAAGATTTGGTCAGTTTAGTCACCTTTGGTACGACCTAGCCGTGCGTATTGGTCTAGAGGTTGAGCTGATAGATACGAAATGGGGAAATGGTATAGAAATTGAAAAATTCAAAAAAGCTCTTGCGAAAGATAAAGATAAAAAAATTAAGGCCGTGGTTGTATGTCATAATGAAACTGCAACTGGAGTAACGAGTGATATCGCTGGATTAAGAAAAGCAATGGACCAAGTCAAGCATCCTGCTTTATTAATGGTAGATGGTGTAAGTTCGATAGCGAGTATGGAATTTAGATTTGACAAGTGGAAAATTGATATTGCTGTAAGTGGCTCACAAAAAGGTTTTATGCTTCCAGCTGGACTAGCAATTCTATGTTTTAGTAAAAAAGCTTTAGCAATGAGAAAAAATGCTAAATGTAAAAGATGCTTCCTCGATGTTCAAGATCATTTAAATACAAATAAAGATGGGTTTTTTCCTTATACTCCTCCAGTAAACTTATTACGCGGTTTAAGAGTCGCTATTGATCTACTTCTTGAAGAAGGGATGGAGAATGTTTTTTACAGGCATAAGAGATTAGCAAATGGAGTTCGAGCGGCTATAAAGGCTTGGGGTCTAAGGTTAGCAGCCTCCTCTCCAAAATGGCATTCGGATACAGTTAGCGCCATTTGGTTGGAGCCAGGTTCAAAAAACAACCCTGATGGGAAAAAAGCCATTGAAGTAATTAATATTGCATACCATAGATATAATATTTCGCTTGGCGCAGGATTAACCCAAGTAGCAGGAAAAGTCTTTAGAATCGGTCATCTTGGTGATAACAATGAAACAAGAATGATGGCTGCTCTTGGTGGAGTTGAAATGGCCATGATTGATGCAGGAATAAAATTCACACCAGGAAGTGGAACAGGCGCTGCGGCAAAATATTGGACAAGTAATCCTGATAAAACTAAGAAAAAGAAAAAAAAGAAATAAAAAAAATTAAAAAACTTTAAGGGTGAAAAAATGAGTCACAAAATATACGAACAAACTTCTAGAAGAGTTCAAAGGAGTGAGCTTGCGGTTCCAGGGTCCAACCCAAAGATGTTTGAAAAAGCATTGAATAGCGATGTTGATTTTGTTTTTTTAGATTTAGAAGATGCAGTGGCTCCAGATGATAAAGTCACAGCGAGAAAAAATGTAATTGAAGCTCTTCAAGATTTAGATTGGCAAGGTAACGGAAAGACTGTTTCTGTTCGTATTAATAGTATTGACACACACTATATGTATCGAGACGTGATTGAAGTAGTGGAGCAAGCTGGTGAACATCTTGATACTATTCTGCTTCCAAAAGCTGGAACACCCTCTGACATTTATATGCTTTCGGCATTGTTAAACCAAATTGAAACTTCAACAAGTCTTAAGAAACGTATTGGAATTGAGATCTTAATTGAGACGACTTTAGGTATGGCAAATGTAATGGAGATTGCAAAATCTGGTCGTGAAGAAAGATTAGAAGCAATGCATTTTGGAGTTGCCGATTATGCTGCAAGCTGCAGAGCACGCACAACTGTTATTGGTGGCTTAAATGAAGATTATCCTGGAGACCAATGGCATGCCGATTTATCACAAATGTTAGTAGCGTGCAGAGCTTATGGATTAAGAGCGATTGATGGACCATTTGGTGATTTTAAAGATCCTGAAAGCTATACTTTAGCTGCAAAGAGAGCTGCTGCACTAGGCTATGAAGGAAAGTGGGCCATTCATCCTTCTCAGATTGAACTTGCAAATGCAGTATTTACTCCGCCAGCAGCAGAAGTGGATAAAGCAAAAAGAATATTAATAGCTTTAGATGAGGCTGCAAAAGCAGGTCAAGGTGCAGCTTCGTTAGATGGAAGATTGATTGATGCTGCATCAGCAAAAATGGCTGAAAATATTGTTGAAACTGACAAAGCAATTAATTCAAAAAAGTAAAAAAATAGGGGGTAACTTTGGACATACACGAATACCAAGCAAAAGAAATTTTATCAAACTTTAATGTTCAAACACTTGATGGAAAGTTAGCATTGAAAACTTCCGAGGCAGTTGCTGCTTTTAATGAGTTAGAAACTAATGTATGTGTAGTAAAGGCACAAGTTCATTCTGGAGCAAGGGGTAAGGCTGGTGGAATTATTATTTGTAAAAGCGACGAAGAAGTAAGAACTGCATCTGAAAAGCTTCTTGGAACTTATTTAAAAACGATTCAAACTGGTGAGCAGGGAAAGTTAATAGAAAAACTTTATATTGAATCGGGATGCGATATTGATAGAGAAATTTACTTAGCTTATGTAATGGATAGAGCAAAACAAAGAATTGTTATTGTTGCTTCAGCCGAAGGCGGTATGTCAATAGAGGAACTTGCGGCAGAAAAGCCTGAGGCAATTAAAAAAGTAGAAATTGATCCTGCTGTAGGTCTTACTGGCTTCCAAGCAAGAGAATTGAGTTTTGCGCTTGATTTCCCGAAAGAAGTTTTAGGTAAAGCTGTCCAGCTATTCATGGGTTGTTATAAGGCAATGGTTGAGCTTGATATGAATATGTTAGAGATTAACCCATTAGTTCTAACAAAAGACCAAAATCTTGTAGCTTTGGATGCAAAAATGAGTTTTGATGATAATGCTTTGTTTAGACACCCTGAAATAAACGAGTTAAATGACAACAGTCAAAAAGATAAAAGGGAAGTTGCCGCATCTGAGCATGATCTCAGTTACGTTGGCTTGGACGGAGATATTGGCTGTATGATTAATGGTGCTGGTCTGGCAATGGCCACAATGGATATGATTAAATATTGCGGTGGTGAGCCAGCAAACTTTTTAGATATTGGCGGTGGCGCATCTCCTGAAAGAGTTGGAAAAGCTTTCGAATTAGTGCTAGCTGACGATAATGTTAAAGCTATGCTTGTAAATGTTTATGCTGGAATAAATAGATGTGATTGGATTGCAGAAGGTTTAGTAAAAATAATTCCAACAGTTGATTTAAAAATTCCATTGATCGTAAGATTATCAGGTACAAATGTTGAAGAGGGTTTAAAAATAATAAAAGATAGTGGTCTTCCGATTATATTGGCAGATACTTTGAAAGACGCTGCAGAAAAAGCAGTTGAAGCAGCAAAAAAATAATTTAGGGGATAGATATGTCAGTTTTATTGAATAAAAATACAAAAGTTTTAGTGCAAGGAATTACAGGGAGAATTGGAAACTTTCATGCTGAAGAAATGATCGCTTATGGTACAAATGTTGTTGCTGGGGTAACTCCTGGTAAAGGCGGCACAAAACATCTAGACAGACCAGTTTTTAATACAGTAAAAGAAGCCGTAGATGCTACTGGTGCGGAGGCAACAATAGTATTTGTCCCAGCTGTTGCTGCAGCTGATGGAATAATGGAAGCAGCAGATGCGGGCATCAAGTATGCTGTATCAATTACTGACGGTATCCCTGCTCACGACATGATGAGAGTTAAAAGATATATGTTGAGATATAAGAAAGAAGAAAAAATGATTTTAACTGGTCCAAACTGCGCAGGTACAATTACTCCAGGTGAAGCAATGATTGGAATTATGCCTGGTCATATTTACACTTCAGGGGATGTAGGTGTAATAGGTAGATCAGGTACCTTAGGATACGAAGCAGCGTCACAAATGAAAGCGGAAGGAATTGGAATTTCAACAAGTGTTGGAATTGGTGGTGATCCTATTAACGGAAGTTCTCATAAAGATATACTTGAGCTTTTTAATGAAGATGAAAAAACAAAAGCTGTAATGTTAATTGGTGAGATTGGTGGCCCACAAGAAGCGGAGGCCGCAGAATATGTAAAAAGTAATATGAAAAAACCAGTAGTTGCATATATAGCTGGTCTAACAGCACCTAAAGGAAGAAGAATGGGTCATGCTGGTGCAATAGTTTCTGGTAAAGGTGAAAGTGCTGCAGAAAAAGTTGAAATGCTTAAAGAAGCAGGTATTCATATTATTCCCAATCCATCAGAAATGGGAAGTAAAATGAAAGAAGTAATTGAAAAACATTTATAAATTATTGGGGTGAAAAAATGAGTAAACCAAAAGTATTAGTAACAAGAAAATGGCCTGCTGAAGTTGAAGCAGAATTAAAAGAAAAATATGATGTAACTCTTAATGAAAAAGATATCGCTTTAACCATTCCAGAATTACAAGAAGCATTTCAAAACTATGATTGTGTTTGCCCTACTGTTACCGACCCCATAAATGAAGAAGTATTATCTGTATCAAATAAAAAAGCGAAAATCATAGCAAGCTTTGGAGTTGGGTTTAATCACATAGATCTAGACGCTGCAAAAAAAGAGAATTTAGTTGTTACAAATACTCCAGAAGTTCTTACTGATTGTACTGCCGATATTGCTATGGCTTTACTTCTCAGTGTCGCAAGACGAACTGGTGAAGGTGAAAGAGAATTAAGAGCTGGTAAATGGGCTGGTTGGAGACCTACTCATCTCCGAGGAACCCAAGTAACAGGAAAAACTTTAGGATGTATCGGTTTTGGAAGAATTGCTCAAGCAACTGCTGATCGCGCTCATTTTGGATTTGGGATGAAAATTATATTTTCTGACCCATATATGCCATCCGACGAAGTGATAAAAAAATATAATGCAACTCCTTGTAGCAGTGTTGAAGAAGTTTTGGAAAAAGCAGATTTTGTTTCCATTCATTGCCCTGGCGGCGAAAGCACTTATCATTTAATGAATAAAGAAAGAATTGGGCTTATGAAAAAAGGAGCATATTTAATTAACTCTGCAAGAGGCGATGTAATTGATAACGATGCTCTAATTGATGCTTTAAAAAATAATAAAATAGCAGGGGCTGGGCTAGATGTGTTTGAAGGTGAGCCAGAGCTTAATCCTGGATTTTTAGATTGCGAAAATGCTGTTCTTCTTCCTCATTTAGGAAGTGCGTCAATTGAGACAAGGATTGCAATGGGGATGCGTGTTCTTGAAAACATGGAAGCATATTATAATGATAAAGAACCAGGAGACAGGGTAGTCTAAAGACAGTTTAATTCGCCCTAATTTAGTTTCGAGAAAGTATTTCGTCTTCTACTTCTTTTAATTTCACTATAAGATCGTTAGCCTCTAATTGTCTCTCAATTTCTGATTTTAGTTTCATTATTTTTTCCTGTTCATTAACTAAATCAGAACTATATCTTCCTATACTAGTGCTATTATTTTTTTTATCTTTAACAAGCTGAAAGTAGAATTTTTTTGTATCCTCTCTTGAATGGAAAGCTGTCATCATAGCGAGATAAGCAGACCCTAAACGAAAATCATATGCTTTATAATCTCTGAGGTCTTTAACGAGAGGTCTATTTTCCTTAATAATTTCTTTAAAAGTTTCCTTGAAACTAAGAAGAGAATTTCTAATCTCATCACTAACTTGGTATTCTTTTATTAACTCATCAATTACATCAGTTATTCTAATTCTAATATCGTCATATTTAAGCAGTGCTTTGAGTAGATTTCTATCCATTTCTTTTTTCTCTTGAAACTTAAATTTTCCAGTTTCTTCTAAATTTGCTTCGAGTAATAGTTTTACTTTTTTTAGATCAGTAATTGATAGATTCTTAGTATTATATAAATGTTTAGATACGTAATTTGAATCTATTACCGGATGAGGTTCGTCGTTCCCAGAAAAAGAAATAGGAGTAAATAAAAGTAGTGTAAGAATAAAATATTTCATAAATTTTCAATTTGTTATTTTTTCAGAATTAATAACTATTAGTTTATCATACATTAAATCAGAAAAAGTGTAATCAATTCCGCCGACTGATTCACCTGAATGCTTTATTCCACCGAAAGGCATCCAGTCAACTCTAAATGCAGTTTGTTCATTGATAAATACACTTTTTGCATCAAGTTTTTCGAAACTCTCCATTGCAGTATCTAAATTATTAGTAAAAATAGATGATTGAAATGCAAATAAATTGTGATTTGCTTTTTCTATAGCATCATCTATATTTTTATATCCGTATACACATAAAACTGGACCAAAGATCTCTACTTTATTAATTTCGGAGCTTTGTTTTGGATTTTTGATAACCGTACATTCATAGGTTGATTTAGAGATTGCTTTACCCCCGCAAACTAATTCAGCTCCATTTTTTATAGAGTTTTTAACAAGACTATCAACTCTTTTTAGTTCATTTGGTCTTATCAATGGGCCGACATCTGTATCTCTTTTCAAGGGATCACCAACTTTAACCTTTTGTAACGAAGCTTTAATTTGTACAATGAATTCATCAAGTATATCTTTATGAACGATTACTTTTTGAATAGAAACACAAACTTGTCCAGCATGGTAAAAAGCTCCTCTTACAATCATAGGTAATATTTTTTTTATATTCGTGCCTTTATCTATAATAACTGAAGCGATTCCTCCGTGTTCTAAAGCACATCCTGTTCCTGGAGAAACCATAGACTTTAATTTCCATCCAACCTTAGAGCTTCCGATAAATGAGAAGAATGAGATTCTTTCATCTTTAAGAAAAGACTGTGTTACAGAGTGGTCATTTACATTTATCATTTGGCAGAATCCATTCGGTAAACCAGCATCTAATAATAAATTTATAAACTCAAAACATGTTGCAGGGGTATCCAAAGCTGGCTTTATAATTATTGGACATCCTGCAGCTATTGCTGGTCCAACCTGATGAATAATTAAGTTTAGGGGGTGATTGAAAGCGCTTACAGCAAAAACTGGTCCTACTGGAAATTTTTTTGTAAAAGCCATTTTTTTCATAGAAGCGTCATTTAATCCCATAGGAATCTCAATTCCATGACATTTCTTAAGAGAATCAATACAAAGCTCTAGACCACTTATTGCTCTTTGAACTTCAACCTTTGAATCTTTTAAAGGCTTTCCTCCCTCTAAAGCAATCAGCTTTGAAAAATGATTTGACTTTTTTGTAAGTAAATTTCCTGCTTTTTTTAGAATTTTTATTCTATCTTTTTTTTCTATATATAGTGATTTATTTTTAAAAAAATTGTAAGAAACTTCCAAAATTTTATTAACATCACCTTTTTTTATACATTCAATTTTTGCAATCTTCTTTTGATTCCATGGAGAATATAAATCTACTTTAACTGGGTTTTTAATTAAAACAGGAGATATATTTTTTATTACCTTATTTATCATAATTATCTTCTAAGGAGCTTAAAAAACTAGTAAGTTTCTCATTTTCAGAATAGTCAATAGGAATAACAAATAATGTAGGTCCATTTAATTCTTCTGTTTGTTTTAATTTGTCTTGAATTTTTGAGCTATCATCCTCAAATATATAATTCCACTCAAATGAATTTGCTAATTTTTCCCAATTTGGATTATCAAAATCTAAATCCGTTGATTCGCCAAATTGGACTTGTTGTTTCCATTTAATAAGGCCATAAGACTTATCTTCCCAAATAATGATAATAATATTTGAGTTTAGCCGTTTCGCAGTTTCCATTTCTTGAACATTCATTAAAAAACCGGCATCCCCGCTGATTGCAAAGACTTTTTTCTCTTTACTTATCAGTGATGCTGAAATTGCGGCTGGTAAGGCATATCCCATTGAACAAAAGCCATTCGGGATAATGCATGTATTTGGCTCATAACATTTAAAATCTCTGGCTATCCACATTTTGTGTGCCCCTACATCAGAAATTAAAAGGTCTTTTTTACCTAAGTACTCTCTGAGATCATATAAAAATTTTTGAGGCTTTATCAAGCCAACTTGCTTATTATTTTTATACTTTTCACCATCATCATCTATATCTTTCCTAATTTTTTGAACATATTTGAAGTCAAAATCTGGAATACTTTCTTTATCTATCATGTTATTCAATGTTGAAAGTGAATGAGCTAAATCACCGACAACCTCTACTTCCGGAATATAATATTCATCAATTTCCGCAGCCTCGAAATCAATGTGTATTATCTTCGCTTCAGAATTTCTACTCCAAAGTTTTGGATGATACTCGACCATGTCATATCCCAAAGTAATTACAAGATCAGAATTATTTATAGCAATATCTCCAAAATCGACTGCTCCGAGACCAACTGTTGATAAAAAGTATTCTGCTTCACAATCAACTGCTCCTTTGCCCATAAAGGTTGTTACGACGGGTATATTTGTTCTTTCACAAAATTCTCTTAATTGCCTAGAGGCTCTTTTCCTAATTGCCCCATTCCCCGCGATTAGAATTGGTGATTTTGATTTTTTTAGCAGATCATATGCTTTATATACAATGGTATCCTCTGCAATAGACCGTCTAAATGGAAAAGATTCTAATGGTTGAGAATTAACTTCTAATTTTGCAATATCCTCAGGCAACTCAATGTGGACCGCCCCCGGTTTTTCAAGAGTAGCAAGCCTTACTGCTTTTCTTATAATTTCTGGGATTGTTGAGGGGTTTCTTACAGAAGTAGTCCATTTTGTAACAGATTTAAACATATCACAAACATCCATAATTTGGTGAGATTCTTTATGAAGTCTATCGGATGCCCCTTGACCGGTTATTACGAGAATTGGGGAGTGATCCATATTTGCATCTGCAACTCCTGTAAGTAAATTTGTTGCACCAGGGCCCAAAGTGCTTAAACAACATGAAAGTTTTCCAGTAAGCTTGCCGTAGGACTCCGCCATAAATGCTGCACCCTGCTCGTGTCTAGTAAGAATAAATTCAATTTTTTTTGATTTGTGAAGTGACATCAAAAAGTCAGCATTCTCTTCACCAGGAACGCCAAAGATGTACTCTATTCCTTCGTTCTCAAGGCATTTTATAAAAAGATCGGAAGTCTTCATATACGTCCATAATATAAGATTTAATATATAGTATAATAGAAGTATGAATAATATAAATAAAAAAAATTCAATCATATATTTAATTATGATTACAGTATTATTTGTATCATCTTGCGATCAAAATGTTGGTAAACGAATTATTGAAAAATCGGAAAAAGTCAAAGAAAAATGAATCAAGTGAATTTGAAAAATTTTGGACGGGGATTATTTAATGAAGATTTTAAAATTGATGAGATCAAGGGTGATGCTAGTAACAGAAGATATTATAGACTGTCTTCAAATAAAAAGAGTTTTATATTAATGGACAGCTCGCGTGAGAATCGTAATTTCACGAATTTTTTAAAATTTTCTAGTATTTTTGAAAAACATAAGATAAATATACCTAAAATACTTAAAAGAAACATGAAAAAAAATCTACTAATTATTGAAGATTTCGGTGATAATTTAATTTATAAAAAATGTAACCCAAAAAATTTTAACCAAATATATGAAAAATCAGTTCAAAACATATGTGATATTCAAAAAATAGCAGAAAGAAATATTTATCTATATAAAAAAGAAAAATATTTGTCTGAAAGTTCGCTTTTCTTAGAATGGGTTCTTATTAAATTTCTTGATATAAAAATTCCAAGTAAAGATAAAAATAGAATAATGAAAGAAATGAAAACCATTGTTAATAATATTGACCATAAAAATTATAAATTGGTACATAGAGATTATCACTCTAAAAATATTTTTTATAAAAATGGGAAAATTGTAGTAATTGATTATCAAGATGCAGTTCTTGGATCTCCACTTTATGATCTTGTTTCTTTATTGAACGATTGTTACAGAGATATAAACTATAAACAAAAAATCAGGCTTAAAAATTTATTTTTAGAAAAATTTAATTCTCAATCGATAAAAAAGTTATCTAGTGATGAACTTTTACATAATTTTGATATTCTATCAATTCAACGACACATGAAAGCTTCTGGAATTTTCTGTAGATTAAGTAAAAAAAATTCACGTCATGGTTATTTAAAATATTTAAAAAGAACCTTTGATTACATCATTAATGCATCATCAAATTACACAAACCTAAAAACAATAAACTTTTACGCAAAAGAGGCGAAAAATCAATTTAATGAAAGCAATAATTTTAGCAGCAGGTAAAGGAAAACGTTTTGGTGATATTACAAAAAAGACACCAAAGCCCCTAATTAAACTCGGTAAGTTGTCTCTTATCGAACATAATATAATGTTACTAAAAAAATATGGATATAATGATATTGTAATTAACGTTTCCCACCTTCGCGATCTAATTATTGATTATCTTGGCGATGGAAGTAAATATGATATAAAAATAGAGTACTCAATTGAAGATCCAGAACCTTATGAAACTGGAGGTGGAATAAAATATGCTTTGAATCTTCTAGGAGATAAGCCTTTCTTGGTAATTAACTCAGATATATATACAGATTTTAATTTATCAAATTTTGAATTAAATAAAAATGATCTTGCTTCCTTGGTTATGGTGAGAAATCCTAATCATAATGCTAAAGGAGACTTTTCTATTTTCAAAGGAAGAGTAATTGTTAAAGAAAAGAACGAACTTACGTATTCAGGAATTTCAATTTTAAATCCTAAAATATTTGAAAATTTCAATGATCGTAAATTTAAGTTAATTGATGTTTTTTTGGAACAGATAAAAAAGGATAACGTCACCGGCCAAATTCATAATGGCACTTGGATTGATATCGGCACTCCTGACAGATTAAAAATTGCTGAAGAATTATTTGTTAATAATTAGTTGCCAAAATTTATCTTTCTCTATTAAATTAAGCGCTGATTTAAGAAGAGATTTTCCAGGATCCTTTTTATACCATGTCGAAAGCCCTGATGGATGGGGCAAACATATTAGATTGAAATCATTATGTTTGTTTTTATATTTAATTTGCTTTCCAACAACATCATTAAGTTTTTCAAAATGTATAAACTGAGATATAGCAAGTTTTCCAACTGGAATTATTAATTTAGGTTTTAAAGTTTTAATTTCAAAATCTAACCATTTAGAACATTTTTTTATTTCAATTTTGGTAGGCACTCTATCCCCTGTGCCTGAACTATTTTTTCCTGGATAACATCTGCATACTGCGGACATATAAACTTTTTTTCTAAATTCCTCCTCATTTACACCGATAGATGAAAACCACTTAAACATATTTTTTCCGGCAGTCCATGCAAAAGGTCTTTGAAGATCACCCTCTCTAATGCCAGGAGCTTGCCCAATTAAGATGATTTTTGATTTAATTGGGTTTCCAACGATTGGAGTGCCTATCATGTCACCACAGTTATTACACTTTAATAGATCTTTTTGGTGTTTTAGAATTTTATCCAAACTTAATTAATACTTTTGATAAATTGGGAAAAAATCTCTTCTGTTATTTTTCCACAAGTTCCTGTGCCAATTGTATTATTATTTATTTTATTAATTGAAACAATACATTGTGTTGAGTTCGTGACAAAAATTTCATCCGCTGATTCTAATTCCTCTTTAGAAAATTCTTTTTCAATTAATTCATATTCAGTAGATTTTATTAAATTATTTACGATATGAGTTCTTGAAATACCAGGAAGAATTAAATTACTTTTTGGACAAGTCTTGATAACATTTTCTTTAACTATGAAAACGTTGCTAGAACATCCTTCTGTTACATTGCCGTCTCGAATAAGAATTGTTTCATAAGCATTTTCCTTATGTGCTAATGTTTTCGCATACGCATTGTACAGTAAAGATATTGACTTAACATCACATTGCAACCATCTTTTATCTTCCATGATTATTGCTTTCTCTTCATTTGGTTTCTTTTTTGGAAATCCTTTATTTTCAGAATAAAACATTAAAACTGAAGGGATATATTTCTTAGTTGCTGCATGTTCTCTGTATATGCCATCCTTTAGGTCTGAGGGCACACCTCTTGAAATCTGAATATATACGGAAAAATTTTTATAAACGCACGTTTCTAAAAGATTGTTAATTCTGTTAATCCATTCATCTCTTGAATAAGGATTTTCAATATCTATCATATTTAAACTTCTTTCGAGTCTTTTGTAATGCTCATCAAAGAGAAAAGGCTTATAATTAAAATAAGGAATTAATTCGTAGATGCCATCAGAGAATAAATATCCTCGATCAAACACGGAGACTTTTGCTTCTTCCGCATCAAAAAAATTATCGTTCAAAAAAATTTTGTCACTCAAAACTTACTCGTTTATAAAAAAATTCGCGATTAAATCGTATGTTTTACGAAATAAATTTCCCTCATTCACATCTTCAAGTGAATAAATTTTCTCACTAGAAATGATTTCCCCAGATTTATAAAAATCAACTGTTCCAAGATTTTGATTTTTTCTTATAGGGGCAACAATTTTAGAGATTAAATTAATTTTTGGTGTAATCTTGTGATCATCATACTTTAACAAGGTCAAAAAAATATCTTTGTTAAAACCAATATCAATATATTTCTCTTCTCCGTTCCACATCCTTTGTCTTACAATTACCTGATTGATGTCAAAGTATTTTTTAGTTATAAAATTTCTAAAGCCAAATTTAAATAAAGTTTTCGCGTACTTAAATCTTGCTCTAGAACTGTTTGCACCAAATATTGCTGCTACAAATCTTGTATCCTCGAACTTTGCCGAAGCAGCTAAACAATAACCTGCAGATTTAGTATGCCCTGTCTTGATCCCATCTGCATAGTCATATGTGGTAAGTAAACGATTTCTATTGTTTTGAGAAATATTATTAAATTTAAATTCTCTTTGATTGAATTTCTTATATTGATTTGGAAAATCTTGAATTAATCTTTGTGATAAAACGACTACATCTCGAGCGCTTGTATAGTGATTCTTATTTGGCATACCCGTTACATTTGTGAATCTTGTGCTATTTAAGCCCATATCTTTTGCCAATTTATTTAGCATTGTAACGAAAAATTCCTCCCCACCAGCGATATGTTCAGCCAATACAACACTAGCATCATTTCCAGATTGAACTATAACTCCAGTAATCAAGTCTTTTATCAATACTCTTTTGCCAACCTCGACAAACATTCTTGAGCCGACCATTTTCCAAGCTTTTTTACTAACTACAGCATAATCATTTTCATTAATATATTTTGACTCTAGAGCCTTAAAGACTAAATAAAGAGTAGCTATTTTTGTTAAACTTGCAGGTTCAACTTTTTTGTCTAAATCTTTACCAGCAATAATTGATCCTGTCTTAACATCCATCAAAGCGTAACTTGAAACATCAAGATTTGGTATAGAAAAAGGATATTTTTTTTCTGCACTTGAATATGAACTAAAGAAAACTAATGAAAATAAAAAGAATACTTTTAATTTAGACATAAAATCCCCGAATTTAAATTTCTGGTTAGCATTGTATCACCTGATTCAAATTATATGAAAGTAAAAATTAATTATTTTTAGACGCATCAATAGCTTCTACATGAACCTTTTCTGTACCTTCAGTAACTATGTCAAGTTTAACAGCAGCTGCGTATGATAAATCAATAATTCTTCCTTTCTTAAATGGTCCGCGATCATTTACTCTTACAATTATAGATTTTCCATTTTTTAAATTTGTCACTTTAACATAACATGGAATTGGAAGCGTTTTGTGTGCGGCAGTAAGTTTATACATATCATACTTTTCTCTTGTTGAAGTTAGCCTGCCATGAAATTTTTTACCATACCAAGAAGCAAGGCCTTCCTCAGAATAGCCAATGTGGCTTTTTAGAGGCTTATATTGGACGCCAAAAACTTTATAAGTTTTCGGATTACCATATTTACTATATTTTTCAACCTTCGGAATAACTTTTTTTAAATTATTAATATCCGAATATCTATCGTAATCTTTTTTAATTGTCGTACAACCAGATATAAAGAGAGACAGTAAAATAATTTGATATATTATTTTCATTTACCTTCCTTGATTCTTTCACTAAGTTTAGCTACAACCATAGCGTAAAATGTACTTGGGTTGTATCTCATTATTACCTTAAAGTTCGAATAGCCAATTTTATATATCTTTTGCTTTTTACTTAATAAAATTAGATATTTTTGACCTGATTTTATTTCGCTATCTTTTAAATATTTTTCCAATTTTTTATTAGATATCGCAATTGTTTTTACATCACCTTTTTTAAAAATTTCTTTTATATATTCTTTTTTAATTTTCTTATCAACATATATGCTTCCCCCCTTTTGCCATCCCTTGTTATTAAGAAAATTTGATATGCTAGCATAAATATCCATTTTACTGTGCCATAAATCGATGGATCCATTTTTATCAAAGTCTACCGCTAGTTTTCTATAATTATCTGGCATAAACTGCGGTAACCCCATTGCGCCAGCATACGAGCCTTTTAAATTCTTATAATCTAATCCACTGTTATATGAAAGAGCGATAAGATTTATGAGCTGTGCTCTAAAAAATTTATGTCTTTTAGGATGCTTAAGCGCAAGCGTACCAAGTGAGTCAATTACTTTAATTTTTCCGGTATTAGTCCCGTAGTTCGTTTCAACGCCAAGGAAGGCAACTAAAATTTCTGGAGGGACGCCGTATACCGACTCAACTTTCTTTAACAAATTTATATTTTTCTGATAGTAACTAATACCATTTTTAACTCTCTTATCTGTGAGGTACTTCTTCTCGTACTGGCTCCAAGTATCTTTTCTTTCTGGTGCGTTTGCCATTATCCTAAGAATTTTATTCTTAAATTTAATCGAATTTAAAGCTTTTCTGGAAAAGTCTTTGTCTACTTTGTATTTCTCATAAAGCTCTCTTTCAATCCCTAACAATTGACTTTCATACTTTTTTAATTCACTAGAGTAATCTTTTGCATATGAATTTACAGATAAAGTAATAAAACTAATATAAAAAATTATTTTTAATAAAGAATTAATCATTAGACTCTCCTATTGATTGAAAACATTATGCCAAAAGCAAAAAATATTGATAATAATGAGCTTCCCCCGAGACTCAACAAAGGAAGAGTAACTCCAACGACCGGCAGAAGTCCGATTGCCATTGAGACGTTCGTTATTATTAATAGGACAAATATACATGTAATGCTGCCTGCTAAAATTTTTGAAAAATAATTTTTTGCCTTATGAGTAATATGTATACATCTCAATATAATAATAAGATACAACAAAAATAAAATCATTATTCCAAAAAAGCCAAATTCTTCAGCGAAAACTGCAAATATAAAATCTGTACCTCTTTCTGGTAAAAATTCAAGTTGTGATTGTGTTCCGTTTAAAAAGCCTTTGCCAAAAAAACCTCCCGAACCTACTGCAATTTTTGATTGAATAATATGGTAACCTGAGCCAAGTGGATCACTCGATGGATCAATCAGCGTTAGTATTCTTTTTTTTTGGTAAGGTAAAAGTAAAAACTTCCACATTAAAGGTGCGACAACAAGAAATAAACCGAAGATGTACATAATATGTGTCCTTTTAATACCTCCAAGAAAGATGCTTATTATTCCGCAAAGTAATATTATTAGTGATGTGCCCAAATCAGGTTGTTTTATTACAAAAGATATCGGAAGAAATATTATCAGAAATGAAATTACTAATTTTGTGAAGTCAATTTCTTTGTCTTCAGATAAAGATAAAAACCAAGCTAACATCATCGGAAGAATAACCTTTAGAATTTCCGACACTTGAAGAGAAAAACCAAAAATCATTATCCACCTTGTCGCACCCTTGGAATCATGACCCCAGAATAAAGTTATAATTAGTAAAAATATTGAAATAACATAAACGTATGGCGATATTATTTTTAACCTATTTATATCTAAAGAGCTTATAAACAACATAAGAAAAAAACAAAAAATTAATCTAGTGCCTTGTCTAATGACAACATCTAGATTTTCATTTGTTGCACTATATAATATTGTAAGTCCAAGAAGCGAAACGATTATTATAGTTAAAAATAATAATTTATCTGTAACACCAATGTTTTTATTTAAAATCAATATCTTTCCTTCACTTTATTTAAATAGTAATTGATTATTTTATTACTTATTGGGGCAGCAAATTTACTGCCACTGCCAACATTTTCAACAACCGTTGCGATAACAATTTGAGGCTCGTCTATAGGTGCAAACGCAACATATAATGAATGATCCTTTAAATGGTCTGGTATGTTTTCATCGTCTCTTTCGTCTGTTTCTTGTGATAAGGAATAAACTTGAACGGTTCCAGTCTTGCCAGCTATTTTATTCTTTTTATCTCTAATGCTCCAAAATGCTGTTCCGTTTTGCTTATTTACTACATCAAACATCGCGTTTGTGATGATTTCCCAATCTTCCGGTTTTAAATTATTTTTAAAAAACTCTTCTTTCTCTAAAATTTTTTTATTTTTTTCCTTTTGAATATCTTTATTGAGTTTTGGAATTGATATCAAGCCTCTGTTTGCAATTATGCTTGTTGCGTAGGCAAGCTGTAACGGTGTTGCTAAGAAATAACCTTGCCCAATACCAGTAATAACTGTGTCCCCATCGGTCCACTTATATCCAACATTTTTTTTCTTCCATTCATCAGATGGTAAAACCCCGGATGATTCAAAAGGCATATCGATTCCAGTTTTACTTCCAAAAGAGAAGTTTTTAAAAAATGATGACATATTTTTAATACCAAGATTATTTGCAAGATTATAAAAATAAACATCACAAGATTGAACTATTGCTTTATTAAGGTCAACCATACCATGTCCCTCTGGCTTCCAATCTCTAAATCTTCTAGGACTATCTGGTAATTGAAAATATGGGCCTGCATAAATCTCTTGATAGGGATCTATTAAATTATTTTTAATGCTATTTAATGCGACCAAAGGTTTTATTGTTGATCCGGGAGAGTAAAGCCCATTAATTGATCTATTAAAAAGTGGGCTCTTAAGTTTTTTTATCTCTGCTTGATCGTATCCATATTTCCAGAGTCTTTCGTTTGGATCGACGGAAGGCAAGCTAACCATGCCAAGAATTTCTCCGTTTTTTGGATTCATTGCAATTGATGATCCAGAAAATTCTAACAAGTTTTGATGCATAAATTTTTGAAGTTCAATATCTATTGTAAGATGAATATCTACTCCAGCTTCGGCGTAACCAATATCTAAATCGCGTAGCTGTCTGCCACGAGCATTTATTTCTACATGCTTGTACCCAGGTTTACCATATAGCTCATTTTCATAAAATTTCTCAACTCCTGTCTTTCCAATATATTGAGTATTTCGATATTTCTTTTTATCAAGACTTTTTAAATCTTTTTTATCAATATATCCAACATGTCCTAATATATGGTGGGTAACTTCTTTAAAGGGGTATTTTCTTAATAAGCTGGCGGTAACATCTAAACCATCAAATTTGTATCGAATAGATAAAATCTTTGCAACTTCTTCTTCGCTTAAATTACTTTTTAATATAATCGAATTATAATGAGAATATTTTACTCTTTTCTTATGGAAGTTATTAATTTCCTTCTGACTTAGGGCGATTTCTTTTTTTACTGCTTCTATAATATTTTTTATATTCTTAGCTTCTTTAATATTGATTTCTATTGAATACAAAGATGCATTATCTGCAAGAACAATATTATTTCTATCATATATTATTCCTCGTCTCGGAGGAGTTGATATATATTTAATTCTGTTTGTTTTTGATAATGTATCAAAATGATTAAAGCTCACAACTTGTAAAAAGTATAATCTTATTATTAAAAATAAAGATAGTATTACTAGTATTGAGATTAAAATATTAAATCTATTTTGAAATAACTTTTCAGCATTTATTCTACTAAAATCTAAAAAAGATCTTTTCAATTTACCCCCCTAAAAAATTACTAAAAATTTCGCTCCATTTTTTTTAAAATCAAGTGTTTTACATCATCCATTATTAAATAAAAACATGGTAAAACTATCAATATCAATATGGTAGCAAATAATAGACCAAAACCTAAGCTGACCGCCATAGGTGATAAAAATTTTGTTTGTCCTGTTGCAAAGAAAATTAATGGTGATATCCCTAAAAAAGTTGTAATTGATGTTAAGACTATTGGTCTGGCCCTAACATTGCATGCTTCAATGGTTGCCTCGATTTTATTCTTTCCTGTATCTCTAAGTTTCTTTAGAAAATCTATTAAAATTAAAGAGTCATTTACCACTATTCCAATTAAAGCTAATAAGCCTATAACCGAAAGAAATTGTAAATTATAATCAAACAAAATATGGCCTAAAATTACGCCAACAATTGCAAAGGGAATCGAAAACAAAACAACTAATGGATCTAGTATTGTTTTAAAAAGGACCGCTAGAATAAAGAAAATTATTGCTAAAGAAATAAATGCTGTTTTTTTCATATCAGCGAAGTTTTCTCTACTTCTTTTTTTCTCACCCAAGTACATGTAATCATATGAATCATCATTTTGAAAAACTTTTTTATATTTTTTATCAAAGATAGCTGCCACTTCTATTGGTGTAATAATGCTTGGCTCAACATCTGCTCTAATTGTTGCAAGTCTTTGCCCATCTCTTCTTTTAACGGTGTTCATACCACGTGAAAGCTCCGTATCCGCGACTTCAGAAAGATATATAGTCTTTCCAGATTCTAAAACGATTGGCAATTGCTCTAGCTTGCTGCTATCGTTCCTGTATTTTTTTGAATAAATTAATCTCACAGGAACTCTCTCTCCGTCTAAATTAAAGTAAGCTGTTTCAAGGCCTAAATAGCCTGTTCTAACAGATTCTGCTATTTGTGCTTGCGTTAGACCAAGTTCTTTGCCTCTATTATTTATTTTATATTTAAATTCAACTTTCCCTGGGTCTTGATCCTGATTTACATCTTTAACTCCATCAATTTGTGAAAGGAAATTCTCAATTTCTTTGGCGTACTTAGTTAATTTCTTTTGTTCCTGTCCTGTAACACCTATTACAACATCATATCCTCCGGGTCCTCCAGAAACTTTTTTTACAGCAAATTTTTGCAGCCCAGAAATTGACGATAATTTTAATCTTAATGTATTTATAATTTCTTTTTCACTTCTATCTCTTTCGCCATAACTTTCAAATGACATATTAAATAACGGGGTTACAATATAATCTACAAATCCTTGAGGGCTCATATTTTTTAAACTCACAACGATTTGTATGTAATGACTTCCAAGATCGTAACTATTTAAATCCTTAAATGTAACGCCAACGTTTGTATGAAGTGACTCTAATTCTTCCCCAGATAGTTCCTCTAAGATCGACTCTTCCATCTTTATAGCAAGCTTTTCCGTATCCCGAAGACTACTTGTAATCGATGCCTCAGCATTAATAAAAAACTGCCCGCTATCTACTTTTCCAAATTGATAATACGGTATTCTTGTTACCGCAAAAGCAATTACAACGCATAGCACGCCGACTGTAATGCTTGAAACTAAATATCTGTTCTGAATGCTGACTTTTAAAATTTTCTCGTATACAGATAGTATTTTTTTCCACTTATCTTTTTTATTACTCTTTTCTGGTTTTTTCAGGAAACTTGCGCAGTGTGATGGTAAAACTACAAAAGCTTCCATTAAAGAGCCAAGGAGAGCAACTGTTACGACAAGCGGGATGACCTCAATAAATTTACCCAGAGTTCCTGTAATGCTTAACATAGGTAAGAAAGCCGCAATAGTTGTAAATGTTGATGCAACAATGGGCCAAAAAACTTCTTTGGCTCCAATCTTTGAAGCTGAAATTGGATCCATTCCATCTTCAATATGTCGATAAGTATTTTCCGTAACGATAATTGCGTCATCAACAATCATTCCTAAAGCAACTAAGAATGCAAATAAAGATACCATATTAATAGTGAAGCCAAAAACATACATACCAAATGCAGCAACTAAAAAAGAAACAGGAATTCCAAACGCAGTAATAAAGGCTACTCTTGAATTTAAAAAGAAGTATAAAGAAAGTAACAGCAGCGTTAATCCAATAATCCCTGAGGATTTTACCGTATCAAGCCTTGTTTTAACGTTTTTTGAAAAATCACTGAATACTGAAACTTTAAGCCCAGAGGGTAGTGAGAAATTATTAATGGTATCCCTAACACCTTCTGATACATCAAAAACGGAGGCTTCCGCAGTTTTTGTAATTGACATATTCACTGCTTTCTTACCATTGAATCTACCTACAGAATTTTCATCCTCCAGTCTTTGCTCAATGGATGCGACCTCTTTTAGAAGAAGTTGTCCACCAATATCATTATTTTTCAGCGTTATATTTTCAATAGATTTTATAGATGATGATCCAAGCCCCCTTAGTAAAATATCTCCTTCAAGTGCTTTTACTGAGCCACCTGGAAGATCTCTTACATTATTTCTTAATGCAGCTATAATTTCATTCGTAGAAATTTTTTTTGCGGAAATTACTGACGGATTTATAATTACCCAGATCTCATCATCTCTATTTCCAGCAATGCCAACTCCAGCAACCCCGTCCAGTTGCATTATTTTTTGTTTAATTTTTTTGGCATTTGCAAAAAGTAAACTTTGTCTAGTTTCTCCAAAAATGCTAACACTAATTACGGGAAATCTTGTTTTATCTTTTGAAATCTCAGGTTCTTCTGCCTCTTCAGGGAAACCATCAATTGCATCTACTAAGTCTCTAACTGTTCTTAATAGCTCGTCAACATCTGCCTCGGGCTTTAATCTTAAGGTTACTTCTGATGAGCCTTCAGAGCTAGTTGAATAATAAAAATCAATATCCTCGACATTATCTAAGGTATCTTCAATAGGAATTGTAACCTGTTTCTCTACCTCTTCAGGAGATGCGCCGTCGTATTCTGTTATGATCTTAATTGCATCCTTTTCAACAACCGGAAACATTTCCTCGGGCATTGATTGCCATGAAATAATTCCAATGACAACAACTAAAAATAAAAATAAATTTACTACCAGTGGGTTTTTGATTGAATAATCTATCATAATTTTTCTATGTTATTTAGATATTAAAATATCTTGGCCCTCTGCGAGTGATGAAACATCTTTCGTTACAATAATCTCCTCAGGCTTAATGTTTCCATTAATAACATAAATTTCTTTAAATCTTGTTAAAACATTTATTTCAGTTTTTTTTAGTGTTTTATTTTTTACGATAAATATATACTTTTTTCCATCATCATTTAATACAGATGAGACTGGAACTCCAAAACTTTGCTCTATTTTTGGCAAAACAAAGGTAGCAGTGGCAATCATTCCAGATCTAAATTTATTATCGGATGTTCTAATTCGTAGCAAATGTGTATATGTTTCTAGATTTGGGCTTGTCTGAAAAGATATCAATTTACCTTTTGAATCAAAATTACCTGAAGATACTTTGATTTCCATATTTAACTTGAGTCCTTCGATAACATCACTTCTTACCTCAACATATAAATCTAGGCTTTTTGCATCAATTAGGTTTGCAATAACCACATTGGGACTAACTGTGTCTCCTTCATCAATATTGATATCATTTACGATACCCGAAAATTTTGCTTGAATAAATGTCTTATAAAAATCTTGTTTACTTCGGTACATTATAGACTCAAGCTCAATCTGTTTCTGTATTGTCTTGTCATATTGTGATTTTGATAGTAATGATTTTTTATCAAGCTCTTCCATTCTTTTTACTTCACGCGTTTGTATTTCAAAATTCCTTTTTGCTAGTTCATACAATTTCTTATATATGTAGTACTCTTCAAGGATCAAAATTTTATCGCCAGATTTAACAAACTCTCCAGGCTGAACCAGCTTTTTAGCCAATCTGCCATTTATTTCGAATTGAAGGTCAGCTTTTTTTGATGGTTCTAGTCGACCTGTATACTCAACGACCGGTGAAATACTCTCTATCCTTAGTTTCATTGTGTCCACAACAACTGGAATTGGTCTATTTATATTTGCTTCGGGTTCAGGCTGCACGATGAAAAGTAGTGCCGATACAGTTATAAAGAAAAAAAGAACCAATAGACTTAACCTGCCCTGATTCTTAAAATTACCAATATTCTTAAAATTAACCAAAATAACCTCTCATATGCGCTATTTTCAATTATTATCTCAAATTTTTGATATATAATATATCTTATATGAAAAAAATAATTAACGTAACAATATGTATTTTTTCACTTTTTTCAATAAAAGCATTTTCTCAAGATATTTCTGAGACAGATTTTTTTTGCTGCTCAGTTAATGACATATACAAAACATCAACAGACATCAATAAATACGAAGATTCCTTAGAGAAAGAATCGTCAAATTCCACGCCGGATATAATCAATATCGAGGCCGACGAAACATTTAGAGATGAAAGAGAACAAATAACTATTCTTCAAGGTGACACAAAAATTGTTAGGGGTTCAGAAACTATTCAAAGTGAACTTACAAACGTTCTTCAGCTTGAAGATAGAGCTCGAATGAGTGGAAATGTCAGATATGAAAATGAAGGCCTTCAAATTACATCCCCATATGCTGAATATAATACGAGAAGCTCAAGAACGGACTTTTTGTCTCCAAAATATAAATACCCAGAGTTAGAAATATCTGGCAAAGCTCATTACGGCGTTAGACTAAAAAACAAAAAAGTTTTTTTGAAAAATTCAACTTATACGACTTGCGACTTACTTAACCCTGATTGGAATTTAATTGGAAGTTCAACCGAGCTAGATTTTGAAAATGGTATTGGTAAAAGTAGAGATGTTTTTGTAACTGTAAAAGGAGTACCAGTATTTTACAGTCCTTACATGCAATTTTCTTTAGATGATCAGAGAAAAACTGGCTTCCTTGTTCCGGATTTTTCAGGTAGTTGGGTTAAAGGGCCGGACGTTATTACTCCCTTTTACTGGAGTATAGCACCAAATATGGATATGCTGATAAGGCCTGGATACATTCAAGAGAGAGGAAGTAAACTTGAATCAACGTATAGATATCTAAATCAAAATTTTATAGGTACTATGTATTTTTCTTTCCTAGATGATGATTCTGAATACAAAGGATCAGGAAAAAATACAAGAAGTAACAGCGATAGATACAATTTTTACTTTAAACATGAACACACATTCGCGAATAATTTAAAAATCGATTTACTTTATGACAAATTTTCTGATAAAGACTATTTCGATGATTTTGGAAGTGGTATATCGGATAGTAGTACGTCATATAGAACAAGGCATGCAAAGCTAGAATATGATTTTAATGGCTGGTCTATTCGCTCTAGATTTATGGGATATCAGACATTTGATAAAAATTTAAATTCTTCATCTCAACCATATGACATATTGCCAGAAGTGAATATCCATAAGAGAGTGGATCAAAGTTTTGTAAATTACGATTTGAACTTAAATATTGCGGAATGGGATCATGTATCAAAAGTTGATGGTACAAGAGCAGACGTGCAAATAGGTATTGATAGAACTTTTTTTGCGAAAGGAATATCAATAAAACCAAGATTCAAATTACAACACACTACTTACGATTTAGATAAACAATCTGCAGGTCTAACGTCTAGCCCAAGTAAAACGATACCAATATTTTCTTTAGATAATGAAATGACATTATCAAAGCAAATTGGTAACTCTAGTTTAGTTCATCAAATTAAACCTAGAATATTTTACTTGTACTCTGGCGAAGAAGATCAAAGTGATATTCCTATTTTTGACACTGGAGTTAATGAATTTACATATTCACAGTTATTCCGAGATAATAGTTTCTCAGGATATGATAGAAACAATGATACAAACCAGCTAACACTCTCACTTTCTTCAGGATTTTACAGTATTGAGGAATCTAGAGAATTATTTTCTGCCAGCATTGGGCAGATTTTTTATTTTGAGGATAGAAATGTATCACTAGACAATAGTTCAGTAAGTAGAAGAGCGAATTCAAACATAGTTGCGGAACTTGAATATAAGCCATTTTTAAACACAAGTTTTAAATCTACTTTTATGTATGATAGAAAAGCAGTAAGCCAAAAAACACAAAAAAATATTCATACATTTCAATATAAAGGTAAAGGAAACAATGTGTTTAATGCGAGCTACAGATATAGAAAAAATGACATCGAGCAAGGTGATTTGAGCTTCGCTTGGGGGTTAAGTGATAGATTAAATATTCTTGGAAGATGGAATTACGATTTTAAAAATAATTTAAGCGCAAATAATTCTGGTGATATTGAGACACTAGCTGGATTAGAATATGAAAGTTGTTGCTGGAAAGCAAGATTAGTTCACAGGAGATTTAAAATTGATGAAAATTCTTTTGAAAAAGATATTCAATTCCAAATAATGTTAAAAGGATTTACTGATGTTGGAACACCCTTAGGTGATCTAATTTCCAATAGTATAAAAGGGTATATTGATAAAGAATATTAATTAAAATGAAATATATAAAACTAATAATATTTTTTGTATTATTTAATACAAATGCTTTTTCAAAAATTTTGGATCAAGCAATAGTCATTATAGAAAATGATGTAATCACCCAAACAGAATATCAAAAGAGATTAAGATTTATATTAAATCAGTATCAATTAACTGGTCAACAACCACCCCAAGATAAAGAAGCTTTTTACAAGCAAGTTCTTGATCATATGATAAATAAAAGATTACAAATGCAATTTGCGAAAAGTATTGGTCTTGAAATAAAAGAATGGATGGTAGACAAGTCAATGGAAAATATGGCAAAGAGAGCAAATCTTTCACTTTCTGAATTTAGAGAAAAAATCATTGAGAGTGGGGTAGACTATAGTATTTATAGAGAAAATTTAAAAGAAGATTTAATTTCAAGAGAAATTCAACGAAGAGTGATCTCTGAAAGAATAAAAATTAGTGAAAAAGAGATTGATGAATTTATTGAACATCAATCACACGTATTTAAAGAAAATAATGAATATAAAATTTCTTTAATTTTAGTATCTCTCCCAGAGACTCCATCAATAAATGAAAAAATTACCGCAAAGAAAAAGATTGAAATGATAAAAGGTAAGTTTTTATCCGGAGAAAGTTTTTCATCTCTAGCTAGAAATTATTCTGATAGCGGTAATGCTTTAGATGGTGGTGATTTAGGATGGAGAAAAATTAGTGAGGTACCTGAAATATTTTTAGATTCTTTAGAAGTTGTTGGTAAAGGTAGCATTAGTGATATTATTGAAACTCTAAATGGATTTTACTTATTTTTCTTGGAAGACAAAAAAGAAATGCAAAATGTTGAAATTGTAGAGAGAAAAGTAAGACATATTCTAATTAAAAAGAATGCAATTGTAACTGACGAGATTGCACAAAATAAGCTTAAAGAATTAAAGGTAAGAATTGAAAATGGAGAATCATTTTCTGATCTTGCTAAGGCCTATTCTGATGATACGATGTCAGCCGCTTCTGGTGGTGAGTTGGAGTGGTCTGCCCCAGGAACTTTTGTACCTCAATTCGAAGATAAAATAGATCAACTTCCACTCAATCAAATTAGCGTGCCTTTTCTAAGTCAGTTTGGATGGCATATTCTTGAAGTTCTTGATAAAAGAGTACAAGATAATACTGAAATTATTAAAAGAAATTTAGCTAAGCAATATCTAATTTCAGGTAGGTCGAGAGAAGTAATAGATGCTTGGTTAATTGAGTTAAAAGAAAAAAATTTTATAAAATATGTTTCCGAAAATAAGAAAAAAACTAATAAAATTCTCGAAAGAAATAATTCTCTACAACAACGATGGGATCCTTTCTCTGAATGAAAAAATATCCGAAAATACTAATATCCCCAGGCGACCCTTCTGGAATAGGTTATGATATTCTTTTTGATTTAACAAAAAAGAAATTTCCTGCGCACATAGTTATTGTTGCTAGTTATGATAAGTTAAAAGAAAGATCAGAATTACTTAGAAAAAAAATTAATTTAATAAAAATTGATATAAAGCAAGATAACCTACCAAAATTAAAAAAAAATGACTTATTAATACATGATATACCTAGTAGAAAAAAAGTAGATATTGGCTCACCAAGTATTAAGCATGCGCCTATGATAATTGAATCGTTAAATCTGTGCATTGAGTACTGTATTTCTAAAGAATATGATGCAATGGTCACTGGGCCAGTACAAAAAAATATTTTACTAGAATATGGCGAGAAATTTTCTGGACATACAGAATATATTGCAACTAAGACTGGTGGTACTCCAATTATGATGCTCCATTCAAAGAATTTAAAAATTGCTCTTCTAACAACTCACGTTCCTTTAAAGAAGGTGCCAAATTTAATTACAGGAGAAAGAATTAAAAATTATGTTGAAATAATTAGTTCAGACCTAAATGAAAAATTTGGCATCAAAAAACCACGAATAAATGTATGCGGGCTAAACCCACATGCTGGTGAGGAAGGATATATTGGTAAGGAAGAAAAGGAAATTATCTCTCCAGCTATAAAAGACTTGAAAAAACGCGGTTATAATGTTTTTGGACCATATTCGGCTGATACAATATTTGCCAGAGATGATGCGGATTTAATACTAGCAATGTATCACGATCAAGCCTTACCAGTAATAAAAACATTGGGCTTTGGTAGCATTGTTAACACGACTTTAGGTTTACCAATTGTAAGAACATCTGTAGACCATGGTACAGCTATTGATATTGCGGGAACAAATAAAGCTGATTCAAGTAGCTTAATAGCTGCAATACAGGCATCTATCAACATAGTAAAAAGTAAAAATGTTTGAAAAAATAAATCCAAAAAAAAGTTTGGGTCAGAATTTTTTAAAAAATCAAATTACAATTAATTTAATTGGTGACATAATAAATATTAAGGAAAGTGATTACGTAATAGAAATAGGGCCAGGGATGGGAGCTATTAGCAGTAGTATACTGGATAAAACGAAAAACTATGTTGGAATTGAAAAAGATCCTTATCTTTCTGAATATCTAAAAAAAAAGTATGAAAAAGATATAAAAATAATAAACGAGGACGTCCTGAAAGTTGAATTTTCTGATATTTATAAAAAAAAATATAGAATAATTGGCAATATTCCATATAACATATCAACCGAAATTATTATTAAGTGTATCGAAAATAGAATGAATATTCAGTCAGCTTTCTTTATGATGCAGAAAGAATTTGTGGATAGAATTCAATCTAAATTTGGAAATAAGGTATTTGGAAGATTATCTGTTTTTTGTCAGATATTTTTTGATATAAATAAATATATCGATATTTCCCCCAAAGATTTTTATCCAGAACCAAAAGTTTATTCGTCTTTTTTTTCTATTACTCCAAAAAAGAAAATATTATTAGAAGAAAACGAAATTGATAGTTTTTTAAATTTCGTAAAAGAAATTTTTGAAAAAAGAAGAAAAAAAATCAAGAATTGTATTTCAATAAAGTACGACAATGTATATGATAATATTGATAAAAGAGCTGAACAATTATCAATTCAAGAAATGATTAATTTATATAGAGACTTAAAGAATGATGGAAAGCTTGTATAAAATTGAGGTCAAAGTTTTTACAGAGTATGTTGAAAGTCAATCATTGCCGTCTGAAGGTAAATATTTTTTTTCGTACACCGTTAAAATAAAAAATATTGGTAAAATTCCTGCAAAGCTTATTAGCCGTCATTGGATAATAACTGATGCAAATGAAAGGAAAGAAGAAGTTAGAGGGTTAGGAGTTGTCGGAGAGCAGCCAAGGCTGAAAACAAATGAATCTTTTGAATATACAAGCGGCACAATAATTAATACTCCGGTAGGTACAATGTATGGTACTTACCAAATGATTGCTGATAATGGGTACGAATTTGATGCAGAAATACCTCTTTTTTCTTTAAATGTCCCGAAAGTCTTAAATTGATATGTCTACATTTGCTATTGGGGACATTCAAGGTTGTTACAAAGAATTCAGAAATTTACTAAATGAAATTAAATTTAATAAGAGTAAGGATACTTTGTGGTTAGCGGGTGATTTAGTTAATAGAGGGCCAAATTCTTTTGACGTAATTAAATATGTAATGGATTTAGAGTCCAGTGCAATAACTGTTTTAGGAAATCACGATTTTTACTTACTTGCCTCGTATTATAAGGTTGACCCATGGCCACATAAAAATAATAATTTTAATGAGATTATTGATGATCCTAATGGAGACCAAATAATAAACTGGCTTAAAAACCAAAAGATGGTGCATACTGATAAGGATCTTGGTTTTATTATTGCGCACGCAGGAATTTATCCTAAATGGACACTAGAGGATATAAATTTTTTATCAAAAAATATCGAGAAAAAGCTTCAAGATAAGAACTGCAACTATTTTTTAAAGTATCTTTGGAATGACGAGCCAGCAAATTGGCATGAGGCATTAAGTGAGGATGAAAAATTAATATTTGCTGTTAATGTATTTACTAGAATGAGATATCTTAATAAAGATTTGTCCTTAAATTTAACAGTTAAAGCTAATCCGAATGATGTTGAAGCAGATGGCAAATATCCTTGGTTTGAATTTAAAAATGACGTATTAAATGAATTTAAGATGATTATTGGTCATTGGTCAACTTTAGGCTACTACGAAAAAAATAATTTTGTTTCAATAGATACTGGATGTGCTTGGGGTAAAAAATTAACTGCTATTGAACTAAAAAGTGAAAAGAAAGTAAAAAAATATCAGGTTACATGCTAAGCTTTTTTACATATACCTCTGATCTGAAGTTATGCGAGTTTTTTTCATTTTTACTATAATTTTCGCTACTAACTAAATCCCAAGCTTCGAAATCCACTTCGGGGAAATATTTATCTCCTTGAATATTCTCATCAATTTTTGTAATAAATATTCTTGCTGCCAAATTAATGGTCTGAGTGTATATCTCCTGCCCACCTATAATAAAAACTTCATCTTCATCTTTTACAGACTGAAGTGCTTCATTTATAGTCTTATAAACGGGGACTTCCTTATGAGTAAGGCTTCTTGATAAGATAATATTCTTTCTACCTGGCAAAGGCTTACCTATTGATTCATATGTAAGTCTTCCCATTATGATAGTTTTTCCCATGGTAATTGATTTGAAATTTTTAAGATCATCCGATAAATGCCATGGCATTGTATTATCTTTACCGATTACTCTATTTTTGGACATTGCTACGATAATCGAAATATTCATATTAGACAGCGATTTCACCACTAATATGTGGGTGTGATTTATAATTTTCTATCTCGATGTCTTCAAATTTAAAGGAAAAGATATCATCAACTCTTCTTTTTATATTTAAATTTGGAAGTGGGAATGGCTCTCTCGCCAGTTGAATTTTTGCTTGTTCGATATGATTTTTATATAAGTGCAAATCTCCAACAGTATAAATAAATTCACCAATATCTAAGGAAAGAACATGAGATACCATGTGTAATAAAAGTGAGTAGGAAGCAATATTAAATGGTACTCCTAAAAAAGAATCTGCGCTTCTTTGGTAAAGCTGGCAAGATAACTTATTTCCTTCAATATAAAATTGAAATAAACAATGACACGGTGGAAGCGCCATTTGATGAAGCTCTCCTACATTCCAAGCAGACACAATATGTCTTCTTGAATCAGGATCATTTCTAAGGCCTTCTATCAAGTTCTCAATTTGATCAACATAGCTACTATCTTTTCTACCCCATTTCCTCCACTGAACACCATAAATTTTACCAAGATCTCCTTTATTATCAGCCCATTCATCCCAAATAGAAACTCCATGATCATTTAAAAATTTAATATTACTATCTCCATTCAAAAACCATAAGAGTTCGTATACAACTGATTTTATATGTATCCTTTTTGTTGTAACTAATGGAAACCCCTTACTCAAATCAAATCTTGTTTGATATCCAAATGTTGACAGAGTCCCAACACCAGTTCTATCGGCTTTTTCAACACCATTGTTTAATACGTGACTGAGTAAATTATGGTATTGCTTCATGAATGATTTCCTTTATTTATTTGTAACAGATATATACCTAAAAGTAACATTGGCAGACATAGTAATTGACCCATTGTAACCCAATTAAATGCAATATATCCAATATGAGCGTCCGGCATTCTAAAGAATTCAATTGAAAATCTAAAAGCAGAATAAAGGATAAGAAAGTAAGCTGTAATAACTGAAAAACTCAATTTTTTTAAATACAAAATATTCAAAATTATAAATAATATTATCCCTTCGAAAACCGCTTCATATATTTGTGTTGGATGCCTAGGAATCATATCTACGCTTGGAAAAATAATACCAAAGGAAGTATTTGTTGGCTTCCCCCAAAGTTCACCATTAATAAAATTTCCTATTCTTCCGGTAAATAAACCGATTGGTGTCAAAGCGGTAATGAAATCTGATATTTGGAAAAATTTGATTCTATTTTTTCTACAAAAATAATAAATGCTTATTAGAACTCCTATGAAGCCACCATGAAAGCTCATGCCTCCTTCCCATATAAAGAATAGAGATAATGGGTTTTCAATTGTAAATGCAAAATTATAAAAAAAACAATACCCTATTCTTCCTCCAAAAAAAACACCTAAGAAACTGTAGAAAATCAAATCAGAAAATTGATCTCTTGATATGGGAACTAAATGTTTTCTTATATATATGTTACCCAAAATCCATGCCAGAAAAAAAGCAAATAGGTACATAATTCCGTACCAATAAATATGGAAATTACCAATTGTTAGAAAGATTGGATCAATACTATGTATCATAAGTAAATAATTCTTTCAAAAAGCATATGATACCAGAGGAAACAAGAATTTTAACCATGTAAATATTTTTTCCGCTTTATTAACGAATAGAAGTATAATGTCAATAAATTGATGTTACGGGCTTTATGTTTTATGAAAATTCTCTATTTTTTTAAAAAACTGTTTAAATTTCTTTTTCATATTACGAATACGAAAAAAATTATATCTGATATAGGTAGTTTTAATATTTGCGCTAACCAAAAACAAGCTGAAAAAATTAGGCTTTGGTTTAAAAAAATACTAGATATTGTTGATGTTAAGCTCGTAGTAAAAGGTAAAGTAAAAGAGGGGAATTATTTAATAATTTCGAATCATTCGTCCTGGCTTGATATTGTAATTCTTGGCAGTATATTTCAAACAACATTCCTATCAAAAATTGAAATTAGTAGATGGCCAGTTTTAGGCAAAATTACAACAGCAGTGGATATGCTTTTTATAGATAGAGGCGCAAAGAATGCTGCAAATAAGGCTGTCCAAGATATTTCACAATACATCCAAAATAATAGAAACGTTACAATTTTTCCTGAGGGAACATCGTCAGGGGGGAAGGGTTTATTAAATTTTAAACCGCGTCTTTTTGCCAGCTGTATTGAGGCAAATTGTCCAGTTCAATGTGTTACAATAAGATATCCCTTTAAGGGTGAGAGAATGCACCCCACTGTTCCATTTGTAAGGAAAAATTCTTTGTTTTTAAATATTTTAAAAGTTTTATATAGAAACGATATCATTGCTGAAGTAAGTATTGTTGATTTTGTAGATACTGAAAATAAGAATAGAAAAGATATATCAAAAGAATGCTATGAAATTGTAAAAAATAATTTAGAACATAATGCTTAGTAACATCTTAGAAACTGCTTTTCATTTAATTTTTACTCTTAACGAAGATTTAATTGAAATTATAAGCCTGTCATTAAAAGTAACAATATCTGCTCTTGTGATATCAGTGATAATAAGTATACCATTTGGTGCTTTTCTTGTTTTATATAGAAATAAATTACAATCTATGGTGATTCTAATTTCAAACACACTCATGGGAATGCCTCCAGTTGTTCTTGGATTAATTATCTACACCCTTGTATCAAAAAGAGGTATTTTTGGTTTTTTAGATATTCTATATACACCATCAGCTATGATAGTTGCGCAAACATTGTTAATAACGCCAATTGTAGTTTCACTTACCTATGAAGAAATTTATAAAAAATATAAAGATTACTATTTATTTTTAAATTCTTTAAACCTTAGTAACTTTTCTAAACTCAAGACCCTAATATACGAGTGTCGCTATGCACTAATTACTGTTACATTAACTGGTTTTGGGCGTGCCAGTGCTGAAGTTGGGGCCGTAATGATCGTCGGTGGAAATATTAACCATTTTACCAGAGTCATGACAACCGCAATAGCTTTCGAAACTAGTAAGGGAAGTATAGAATTAGCTGTAGCTTTAGGTTTAATTTTAATATTAATATCTTTTATGATAACTTTAATAATTAAATCTTTACGTAAAATAAAATGAAAATTCTTCCAATAAAGATAGAAAACCTTTCTTATACTATAAAAGATAGTGAAATATTAAAAAACATAAATATTTTTTCTGATGAAAAAAAAATTACAATAATTGCTGGGAATAATGGTTCTGGAAAAACAACTTTGCTAAAGTTTATGCACGGACTTATTGAGGATCCATCAAATAGTATTAGTTGGGGAAGTAATTCAATAAGAGAAATTAAAGAGCAACAATCTATGGTTTTTCAGACTCCTATTCTTTTAAACAGAACAACTTTTGAAAACATTTTGTATGTTGCAAAGAAAAAAAAAGTTAATAAAAAACATTCTGTTAATAAAATTATTGAAAAGCTAAATTTAGAGAGTATTTCTAATACTGATGCAAGATATCTATCAGGAGGAGAAAAGCAAAAAGTTGCAATAGCGATGTCAATAATAGGAAATCCAACGATAATTTTTTTAGACGAGCCTACATCTCAACTTGATCCAGTTTACAAAAATGAAATTGAAAGTATAATTTCTGAGCTCTCAAAAGATGGTACAAAAATTTTTATGACATCTCATGATATATCACAAATAAAAAGAATTGGAGAGGAGATAATATTTTTAGATAAAGGTGAAATAATATTTAATGGAAAATTAATAGAATTTCTTGATCAAGATATAAGTAATGTAATCAAAAATTATATAAGCTATGGCTAATTAAAGAGACTTAAGTTTTGATTCGCATGGTTTACAATATTTTTTTTGAGAAAATCATTTTTGTTAATCTTAGACATTCCAAAACCAACTAAATTTTTAATAAGAGAATTCTCTAATGAATAAAATCTTTCGATTAGCTCGAGCTGCTGCCTAGCTTGTGAATTAATAATTTTTTGTTTTCTCGCGTATTTATCGAAGAACCTATGGTCTCCAAATTTATAGATATCTAGATCAAATGCCTTATATATTTCAATAATATCTGATAGCCCCAAGTTCAAACCCATGCCTGCAAGCGGATGAACTGAATGTGCAGAATCTCCAACAAACACGATATTTTTATGTTTATAGCTATCTGAATTATAACCAAACAAATTAAAGTTTATTACCTCACCAAGAATATCAATTTCCCCGAAGGAACCGTTCGTTATTTGATTTAAATATTGTGTAAGATTTTCTTTACAATAAATGTTTGAGTCATTGAATTTATTTCTTACGCTTATTACCATTGAAAATTCATTTTCACTGACTGGCAAAAAAGCAATAGGTCCATTTTCAAGAAATATTTGGTATGCTGAATTATTATTTGATTTTTCAGTTTGAATATTAAAAACAAAAGCTTTTGAATCATAGTCTTTTATTAAATTATTTATACTTATCTGATCTTTTATAAAGGAATTAGTTCCTTCGCAACTGAAGATATAATCACCCGAATAGATATCTGATTCACTTGATTCTATCTCATAATTATTTTCATCTCTTTCTATAATGCTTTTGAGATTCACTTTATCAATTAATTCAATATTTTTATCTGCCATAACTTTTTTATAAAGAACACTTGTAATATCAGAACTCTGCGCGATGAAACCAATCTTTTGTAGGTCAGAACGAAAACTTATATTATTTTTATCTTCAAAGCTTCTGTATAGAATAACCATATTTTTTATTTCATTTACAGAATTAAGTTCATTCCATACTTCTATTTCCTTAAATAAATTTTTTGACTTATTAGATATGGAGTAGATCCTATTTATTGAGTGACTTTTCTTTATATCTTTTTCAAGAATCAAGACTTTCTTATCTCTTTGAGAAAGAGACAGAGCTAAACTCATACCAATTACACCTGCTCCTACTATTACGATATCTTTTTTCATTTATTTTTCATGTCTGAGATTAACTTGTCAGAAAAATTCACACCCAATAAATAGCGGATTACATCTATTCTTAATGTCTTATTAGAATCAATTGCTAAAAGGAATAAGCTAATAAATTTATTTTTTACTATATTTCTTCCATGAACGAACGTAGATAAAAAATCAGTGAATTTTACTATCCTTTGAACCTCTTTTTTTCTATTATTTTCATAATCTGAAAAAATATGCGAGAAATTTATATTACCTTTGCTAGAGTATTGTTTTATCATTTTAGTTATCTCTAAGCAATCTCGGACTGATAGATTAAAACTTTGTCCTGCTATTGGATGGAGTGTGTGAGCTGCATCTCCTAAAAGACATGTATTTTTATTTGTGAAATTCTCATAAAAATTAAGCTTTAAAGGATACGAGACTAAATTTTTAATATCTATTATTCCCCCACACTTTGAGCCTATAAGATTTTGAAAGTAATCCTTTAGCTCTGATTTACTAAGTTCATTTATATAACCAGATTCTTTGAAGTTCGTTGAGTATATTAGTGTCCATGAATTTTTTTTTCTAGGAATTACGCCAAGAATTCCATCATCCGTGAATCTCTCAAAAGCTGTAATAGAATCGTGCAAGTCCGTAAGTACTTCGCAAACGATAGCATTTTGTTTGTAATCTTTTTGTATTTTAGGTTGAAATAAGTCTTTAACAATATTAAGTTGAGAACCACTGGTAAATATCAATGCACGAGATGAAATTGTTTCCTCTTTTTTATTACGTATAAATTTAACATTAATAATATCGTCCTGTATAACACTCGCTACTTCTGATCGACTATAAACACGGATATTTTTTGATAATTTTATACTCTGATATAGCTTATTTAAAAGCCTTTTTAGAGGAATCTGATAGCCCAAACTTTCAATATTTTCGTCCTTAGCACTCACAATGGTATTTCCAAAGACATGTTTTTTTGAGATATGAATATTTTTAATCTCAGTACAATAGTTTTCTAATTCCCCCCATATGCCCATATTTGAGAGAATAATTTTACTAGTATTTGATAAAACAATATGCCTATTATCATCAAAAGTATTATAAAATTCTTCTGGATTCACATCAAAAATTGCAATTTTTATATCAGTTTCTCTTAGAAAATTACAAAATGTTAAACCTGTAAGTCCTGCACCTACAAGAATGATATCTTCATCAACTTTATTCTTCATTTTTATTACAAATTTCCTCTACATGATTCCTTTTTTTTGGCAACTTATTTGTTAAAACCTCATTTCCATTGTCTGTGATTAATATATCATCCTCAATTCTTACACCTATTCCTCTCCATTTTCTTTCAACATTTTTATTGGATTGATTTATATAAACGCCAGGTTCGACTGTTATTATCATTCCAGGTTCAAATAAAATATTTTCATATTCACCAACATCATGAACATCGAGTCCTAGCCAATGACCTGTTTTATGCATATAAAAATCCTTATACAATTCTTTATTTATCACCTCTTCAAGACTTTCTTTCAATATTTTTAATTCAATTAAGCCTTCTGATATGGTTTGCACAGTTATATTATGAAGTTCATCCCAAGTAATGCCAGGTTTTATAAAATTAATTGCTTTTTCTTGTGATTCTAAAACTAAATCATAAATTAATGCTTGTTCTTCTGAAAATTTTCCGTTAACTGGAAAAGTTCGAGTAATATCTGAGGCATAGCCATTACACTCAGCTGCAGCGTCTATAAGGACAAGCTCATTATCATTTAAAATTGAGTTATTTTTTATATAATGCAGTATACATGCATTGTTTCCGCCACCAACTATTGACATGTATGCGAAAGGCATATTATTTTTGTTAAAAATATATTTGATTTCTGCATCAAGCTCATATTCGTATATACCTGGTTTTGCTTTTTTCATTGCAGCTATATGCCCTTGAACTGAAACTTCTGCTGCTTTTCTCACCAAATCAATTTCATACTGAGATTTTACTAATCTTAATTTTTGCGTAATTGAATGAAGAGCGATAATTTTTTTAGGGAAGGAAGCCCCTCCCCTATTATTCATTGAGCTACTAGCAATATTGTTTGATATGAAATTATCTAGATCTTCATTTATTCCTGATTCAATATAAAGAGTTTCTTTCTTTGAAATTAAATCAACAAGCTTTTCAATATAATTTTCATAATTAAAAACTTCAGTAAATCCAAAACTTTCTAAAATTTCAGAATTATCCAGCCTTTCGCCATCCCAAATTTTTTCTTTTTCAGAAGTATTATCTCTAAATAGAATAGAATGAAGATTGTTATCTTTTTCAAAAATAACAAAAAGTAAATTTGGCTCGCTTATTCCAGTCAAATAAAGAAAATCACTTTCTTGTCTAAATGGATTTTCCACATCTCTCGTTCTAAAATTCCTATTAGCAGATGATAATATAGCGATTGAATTATTAGCCATCTTATTTACAAGAGATTTTCGCCTTCTTTTTAGTTCCGCTAACTCCATTTTTTCTTTTACTTTAAAAAAATTATTATAAATTATGTAATTTTCTATTGACCTACATTGTTGGCAAGAATAGTATATAGTTATATGAATAATGATCCCATAATATCTTCTTTAAATAAAGAGTTAGACGAACTAGAAGCAAAAATAGATCAGTTGTCTAAGAAATATTTAGATTTAAAAAAAGAAAACTCCTTGCTTAAGGAAAGACAGGAAAGAGAAGTCTCTGAAAAATTTAAAATCAAAGAAAAAAATCAAAAAGTTCAAAGTAAGGTCGAAGGGATTATAAATAGGCTTCGATCTTTGGAGTATAATCAATAATGGAAAATCAAGGAAAAAAGATTCCGGTTACTGTTAAAATTTTAAATCAAAACTATGACGTTTTCTGTTTCGAGAATGAGAAAGAAACGCTAATAAAGTCAGCAGAGCTTCTAAATGACAAAATGATGAAGACAAAAGCTGAAGGGAAAACAATAGGTCTGGATAGAATAGCAGTAATCTCTGCACTTAATTTTGCAAAAGATTCTTTAAGTCATAAAGATATAATAAATTCTCTTAATTCAACTTCAAAACAAAAGTTATCAGAACTAAATAATAAAATTGATAATTTGATTTTAGATTAATTTTTATATTTTATCCACTAGTTAAATTATTTTTAATTTGATATATTTGAAAATAGTACTGGTGTACTCGATACTGTTATTAAATCTTTGTTCCTAATTTATAAACAGGGATTGAGTATCTTAAAGTAGGTGCGCACGCCTAATTATTTAGGAAGCCTAATGCTTTAGTATCAAACCCACTTGAACTCAAGGGTTCAAGGAAAATTAATAGTAACGGTATACCGGTATTACCTAGTAATTCATCATGACATCATCATATTCTTTAATATTTAAAAAAAATAAATTAAAAAAAAAGAAAAAATCACTTAAAAATAAAAAAATTTTAAAAAAAAACTAGGAAATGTTAAAAAAACGTTAAAAAATGAATAAAAAGTTAAAAAAATGTTTGAAGAAACTATTCGGCGTGTTAGAACCTACGAAGCACTCTTAGGAGAGAAAAAGACACCAATTGTGGAGCCATCAACTGAATGCTCAAACTCTCCGGTGAATATGATTTCGTCTGATAGCATTGACGCAACTGCCTTCACCTAATTAAACCTATTACCCCCTATTCTACCCTATTAAGCACAAAAAGGCAACAGCTCAACCCTATAAAAACCCGATTAATTTCCTACTTTTTTTAGAAAGATGATAGCTATCAATGGATCTTTGTAGTTTATGCCTTTTTTGGATTAATTTTTTGTTTATAGGGGCTAGCTCATGAACAGCTTTATTAAATCCAGACCAAAATCTCTTACTTGAAATACTGGTTCCTCTCAAAACTTCATTATTTACAAAGTCAAATAATAACTTTGATACTGATAAATCGCATATTTTTATAAATTTTTCCTGTTTTTTCATAAACTTATCAAATATTTTAATAATTTTTATTTTATCTATTTTATTGCCAATTGAAAATTGATAAAGAAATATTTATAAAATAAATGAAAAATTACTTAAATTTCGAAACAAACATCAAAGAACTTGAGGCAGAATTAGATAATCTTAAAGATCCGTTTAATAAAGAGGGATTAACCGAGGTGGACACAAATAAAATTTCAAATTTGCAAGAAGAAATAGATAGCAAATTAAGAGATATTTACTCAAATCTAGATCCATGGCAGAAAACAATGGTTGCCCGACATGAGGAAAGACCAAAGTCAAAATTTTTTATTGATAATCTATTTTCAGATTTCATTCCATTAAGTGGAGACAGATATTATGGTGAGGATAAATCAGTAATTACTGGATTTGGAAAATTCAAGGATATTTCAGTTTTAGTAATTGGGCAAGAAAAAGGAGACAGTCTTCAAACAAGGATTGAGAGAAACTTTGGAATGATGAAACCAGAGGGATATAGAAAAACAGTTAGACTAATGAGGCTTGCAGATAAATTTAATTTGCCAATTATTTTATTTATAGATACTCCCGGCGCTTATCCTGGAGTTGGAGCAGAGGAGAGGGGTCAAGCTGAAGCAATAGCAAGATCAATAGAATGCTCAATGTCGGTTGGTGTGCCTACAATTTCAATTATTATTGGTGAGGGAGGATCTGGTGGCGCAAT
>CAJWEM010000007.1 GCA_913031205.1 uncultured Gammaproteobacteria bacterium
ACGATGCAAGTTTGATTATATCTACAGGAGAATCAAGAATATCTTTTAAAAAATTAACAAAAAAAGAAAAAGAAAATTTCTGTAATACTATTTGTGAGGCACATACACAATTAGCTAAGATGATAGTTAAAGACGGAGAGGGCGCTACAAAATTTATTACAATTAAAGTCAATAAGTGTTTAACTTTTAATGAAGCTAAAAATATTGCTATGTCGGTAGGAAATTCCCTACTCGTAAAAACAGCTTTGTTTGCTCAAGATCCAAATTGGGGTAGAATTATTAGCGCTATCGGTAATGTTGAGATAAAAGCAAAAGATATTAATAAATATACTATATCATTTGGGAAGAATACAGTTTTCAAAAATGGTTATAAAGCAAAAAATTATGACGAAAAAAAATTATTTAAATATCTTAGGAATAAAGAAATTGACATAAATATTTGTTGTAATTCTGGAAATAAAGAGGCAACAGTATGGACAAGTGACTTAACATATCAATACATTAAGATAAATGCAGAATACAGAACTTAAGTTAGAAGAATTAAATAAATATTATATAACTCCTGAATATACAAAAAAAAACGAAAAATTATTTTTTGAGGTGATTGATAATGCACTAAAAGATAATTTAAAGATAATACAATTTAGGTCAAAAAATATTAGTAAAGAATTATATAAAAAAATAGCATCGAAAATATCTGATAAATGTGAAAATAATAAAGCTTTATTTATTATTAATGGATATGAAAATTATAATAAAGATATTTCTTGCAGAGGTATTCAGTTTACTGCCAAAGATATTACAAATTTGGATTTTTCAAAAATTGACAAGAACAATTATTTTTTTGGTTCTTGCCATAATGAAAACGAAGTAGATATATGTAATAGAAATAATTTTGATCTTATTTTACTGTCGCCAGTGAAGGATACAAAAGATAAAAGCGGTTTTGGCTGGAAAAGATTTAAAGAATTAGCATCTCGCTCTAGTACTCCAGTATTTGCATTAGGCGGTTTGAATTTTGAAAAAGATATCCATGAAGTTGAAGAGAAAGGTGGGCGCGGCATTGCTGCAACAAGTTATTTTTATGATTTATATCAAGATAGATAAAGAGAGTTCAAATCTTACATCCTCAGAAACAGGTTTTGATAATCTGCTGTCCCCATAAGAAGTTTTAAAAACCGCATTTATGTTTTGTCTGTTTACACTAATATCAGGATATATATTCATATTTTTTTCAAGCCTGATCCTAACTAAATCTATTCTCTGGTTATTCTCCAATTTTTTTTCAAAAAAAGAGTTATTCGATGTGAATGCCTCAAATCTTGAACTTCTTCTTTTGATATCTAAAATTAGCTTAGATGACTCAAAAAAATGAGAAAATGGGATGCTCCATGTATTAATATTTTCTATAATAAAATTTTTTTTTGATGATAGAAAGTTTAAATAGGCCGGCATATCAAAAAAATTATCTCCGGCAGGAATATGTAGTTTACTTTTTATTTGCATTAAAAAATCATTATCGAGAATCGTTTTTGAAGGATTACCCTCTAATTCTTCTAATCTTGATAAGCATTCCTCAATTTCAGTCTTATACCTATCATATTTTGAAAAGTCTAATATCTCACTATCATGTAATTTTTTTATCAATAAATTACTTTTCTCAAGTTCCTTTAGGAATTCTATTTTTAAATTTATTCTTTGTGAAAAATCAGACATTTCTAATAACGTTATAATACTAGATTTTATACTCCAAATGTTATCTTGCATCAATGAAGAATTAAGTTTTTCATTCAGATATTCGCATTTAAGAAAATTTCGTACATTCTCAGCAACTGGTTGTTCGTATATTATATAGTCACTCATAACTTATTTATTAATTCCTTAATGTTTATTTCTAATTCTGTGATTGAATTGTTATTTTTTATGTAATAATCTGAATTTTTTTTATTTTTGTCAAACGAATTTTGTAGTCTGATTATTTCCTTTGATAGTTTTTCATTATACAATTCCCTTTTATTTATTCTTTTAAGCCGAATGTCCTCATCCGCATCTATATATATAGTTTTATATAATTTTATAAAATTATTATTCTGAATTATTGGGAATATAAAAAAAATCATTTTAGATGTATTATTTTCAATAATTTTTTTAAAATCTTCGAACACTTTTGGCTGAATATAACTTTCCAGCGCAATTCTTTTCTCATTATCTTTAAAAATATGTTCCCTTATAGTTCTTGTATTTATAGTATTTTCAGAAACATATTCTGGAAAAAATTTTTTCATTTCAGAAATTGTTTGTTTTCTTAGATAAATTTCTTTTACCTTTTCATCCGCGCAATAGCACTCATAATCTAACTTACATAAGATCTTTTGTGCTTCTGTTTTTCCAGATCCAATAGGGCCAGTTATTATATATATTCTCAATTTAAATACCTTAACAATAGTTATAAATATATGTTATATATCTTATATTAATAGTAATTTATTTGATATTGATATTATGAAAGAAAAAGTAGAAGTTGTTATTGCTCAATTTAATTCTATTGTGGGAGACTTATGTGGCAATACAGATAAAATAATCAATATTATTACAGAAAATAGATCCTTAGATATTAAAAAAATTATCATTTTTCCGGAACTGGCTTTATGCGGTTATTCTCCAGAAGACTTACTTTTAAGAAAAGACTTTTCGATTGCTGTAAAAAGCTCAATTGAAAAAATTAAAGAAAATGTTGGGAGTAATGAGTACTTAATTCTTGGGGCACCAAATTATTCAGAGGATATGTCTGAAATATGGAATAGTGCTTATATTATGAATAACAAAAAAATTAATCACATATATGATAAGCAGTTTTTACCAAATTATGGCGTATTTGATGAAAAAAGATACTTTTCAAAAGGTAACAGTAATTTTGTAATCGACATTAATAATAATAAAATCTGCATACTCGTTTGTGAAGATTTATGGAATTTTCAGAATTTATATGAAAAAAATCTAGAAGATATTGATTTTTTAATTAGTATAAATGCGTCACCATTTGAAAATACAAAAGTTTCAAAGAGAATCGATGTTTTTAAAAAAATTGTTGAAAAATATAATTTTAATCTAATTTACTTAAATTCGGTAGGAGGTCAAGATGAGATTGTTTTTGATGGATCATCATTCTTGATGGATAGAAATTCTAATCTAGTTCACAGGTGTAATACTTTTAAAGAAGAAAACTATAAATTTTTTATATTAGATAAAGAATTCTCAAATGATAATACTTATAGAGTTGAAACTAATACCGATGAACTCGAAGATTTATACGAAGCAATAAAGGTCGGAACATACGATTATATAAAAAAAAGTAATTTAAATGGAGTTTTATTAGGACTTTCTGGAGGAATTGATTCGGCTCTTACTTTAGCAATTGCTAGCGATATTTTTAAAAAGAATGACATCGAGGCAGTTTTGTTACCCTCAATTTATACATCAGATTTAAGCATACAGCTAGCTGAAGAACAATGTAATTTACTTGGTGTAAATTTCTCGACAATAAGTATCAAGGATGTTGACAATGCAATTAATAATACCCTAAAACAAAGATTTGATGGTTTATCAAGAGATATTACTGAAGAAAATATACAAGCTAGAGCAAGGGGCTTATTATTAATGTCAATTTCAAATAAAACAGGAAAAATCTTACTAACTACTGGAAATAAAAGCGAACTTGCAGTTGGTTATTCAACTTTATATGGTGATATGTCTGGTAGTTTTGCGCCACTCAAAGATATTTACAAAACTGATGTATATAATTTAGCAAAATTTAGAAATAAGATTTCAAGAGTTATACCAGAAGGAGTTATAGAAAGGTTGCCAACCGCAGAACTTGCTCAAGACCAATATGATATTGATACGCTGCCCCAATATGATATTTTAGATAAAATACTAAAAGCTTTTATTGAAGAAAAAAAATCGTTAAGTGAGATTTGTGACTTAGGTTTTGAGAAAAGCCTTGTTTCAAATGTAATTAACATGGTCATAAGAAACGAATACAAAAGGAGGCAATATGCCCCAGGCGTTAAGGTTTCAGAAAAATCTTTTGGAAGAGATAGAAGATTCCCAATTGTCTCAAGATTTAAATATTAATCCTCAAGAAGCTCAATTATTACTTCTTCTGAACCAACTGTATCTACTTCTTGTCTACTATTTTTTTTATTGTCGTCAATCTTCTCATCCTTCAAATCAGTACTTTCATCTTTAATATTTTCCCCCACAATAATATCTTTTGCAATTACATCAGAAGTATCATCCTTTGAAAAATACTCCAATAAGTTACTGCTAGTCTCTTTAATTTCTTCAACTACTTCGTCTATATCAATTAAATCCTTAGATTCTTTATGAACAATGGTGTATTTTTTTGGTTTTATATTCCTTGGGATTTCAATAAGGTCGGAATTTGTAAAATACTCGACATTATACACACCAGAAAAGTCATCAAATTTTTGATCTTCTATATCAAAACCCAATCCTATTGCTATATCATCCGCTGTTTCACTAAGAGCCAGAATATTTCTTTTAATATTATTATCAAGAACGTCTTGAAAAAACTTCGATTTATGGTCTGGGTAATTAAGTGTAATTATTTTTTCAATATCTCTTGCATTATCTACCATCATAAGTTGATTATAAGCATTTCTTAAAAAGTACAGCGCATCAACATTGGCAGGAGCATTTGGATATTTTTCAATCAAGTAATTACATCTATTAATAACAGCAACAAATGCTTTTCTTTTATAATAATAATTAGCGACATGTAATTCATATGAAGCAAGCGTGTTTCTAAGATATATCATTCTTTTATATGAGTCTTCTACATAATCAGAGTCATCATAATTTTTAAAAACAAAACTAAAGTCCTCAAATGCTGTTCTCAGATTTACAGGATCTTTATCGATTTGCACATGTGGTAAAGCATAATTAAAAAAGGTTTTACCCCTGTTAAAATTTGTTAGTCCTCTTAAATAATAAGCATATGGTATTAGTCTACTTGTATTATTCATTGATATAAATCTATCAATAACCGATATAGCTTCATCCCATCGATTTAGTTTATATACAGAAAAAGCCAACTCGATATGACTTTGCTCAGCATATTTAGAGAAAGGGTAATTTGATTCTATTTTTCTATATTCTTCAGCTGCTTCGTCATATTGCTCTCTTCTAAGCGCACTTTTTGCTCTAGCATATATTGCTTCAGCAGTTTGCGGTTCACCACTTGTATCAATAATATTTCCTCTACTGTCAATTTTTGTTCCTTCTTCTTTTGCTTGAAAACTTGAGCAACCAGCAAGAGACAAAATTAAAAGTGTATATAATCCAGTTTTTATCATATTCTATATATATATTTTTTTATATTTAATTATGATCAATAAAATAAACAATAATATTATAGAATATATAATATCCGAAGAAAGTAAAGGGCTGCGAGTAGATCAAGCAATTTCAAAAGCGTATGAAGAATATTCAAGAACCTTAATCCAAAAATGGATCAAAAAAGAAAAGATATTAGTAAATGGTAAAACTACTAGAGCAAAAAATATTCTTTCTCTTCATGACAAAATCACAATTTTCCCTGAAGAAAATATTAGCGCTGACGAGATAATACCTGAAAATATAAAAATAGATATTAATTTTGAAGATGAAGATCTTTTAGTTATTGAAAAAAACATTAATATTGTTTCTCATCCAGCAGATAGCGTCAAAAAAGGAACAATAGCGAATGGGCTTGTATATAAGTTTCCAGAATTAATTAATCTACCAAGAGCTGGTTTAATACATAGACTTGATAAGGATACAACAGGGCTCCTAATAGTCGCCAAAAATCTTAAAAGTTATAAATTATTAACTCAAGCAATGCAAAATAGGCAAATAAAAAAAAATTATATTGCTTATGTTCATGGTCAAATTATGAAAAATGATACAATTAATAAGCCAATTTCAAGGCATAAAACAAATAGAAAAAAAATGGCAGTAAATTTAGAGGGTAAAGAAGCTATTACTTCTTATGAAGTATTACAAAACTTTAATTTTTTTACAAAATTAAAAATAAATCTTTTGACTGGAAGAACACATCAAATTAGGGTTCACATGAACTTTCTGGGACACCCTTTAATTGGTGATCAAACATATGGTTTAAATCCAAATAAATGTAAAAGCTCAAGTAATTATATTAAAAAATTTCCACGCCAAGCACTTCATGCAGAGAAATTAGAATTTTCTCATCCAATTTTAAAGAAAAGAATAATACTAAATTCTTCCTTACCAAAAGATCTTTCTGAATTACACATAGAAATAAAGAAAAATGAATAATTTAAAACCCAATTGGAATGTTTCAGGTTCAGTAAAAGTATTGGTTACAACAAAAGACTTCAATAATAGAAAGAATTTTAATGTGTCTTATGGCCATGATAAATCAATTGGTGTTAAAGATAATATCAACAGCTTAAAAGAAAGTTTTCTACCGTCATATCCATCTTTTGTCAAACAGGTTCATGGCACAAAAATAATAAATATCGACGAAGAAGATCACTCTTATGTCGCAGATGGTATTATTACCCAGCAAAAAAATAAAGTTATTGCCATCAAAACTGCTGATTGCATACCTGTAATAATTTCGAGTCTATGCGGAAGTACAATTTGTATTCTTCATGTAGGAAGAAAAGGCCTTGAATTTAATATAATTAAAAAAGCATATAATATTCTTAAAGATTTTAGACTTTCCTATGAAGCTTGGATAGGACCTTGTATTTCAAAGAATTATTATTATGTCAATTCGAATATAAAAGATAATTTTGAAGAAATTGATAAAAGACTCCTGGATTTTTTTGAAAGAAAGGGAGATCTCTTTTCTATGGATTTAGTAGGTATAGCATCGTTACAGTTATTGGACTGCAACATATCAAATATATTTTATTCAGGCTTTTGCACAGTCAAAAATAAAGATTTATTTTTTTCACATAGAGGGTTTTCAGACAAGGAAAGATTTGGAACTTTTGTTTGGACAGAATAAAAAAAAGGCGGTAAATTCATACCGCCTTTAATCAAAAAAACTTCAAAGATTATAAGTCGAAGTTATCTCTGTCTTCTTCGTTATTACAATCACGTTTTTTAACGCCATTTTCTTTCGCGTACTTTTCAGCACCTTCGTCGATAATAGCTTGTGATAATGCTACGTCACCTTCAATCCAGTCACTAGCTACTTTCCACTGACGCTTTCCAGCATCCCATTGTTGGAATTTAGCTAAATGTCCACCAACGTGGTCCATACATGTGATGTTGATTTCAGGAACAAGACCAGTTGCACCAAGAGCGTCTAAGTCTTTTTTGTTGAGACGTAAATTCTCAAAACCCCAACGTACTTGCGCACTATTGACCTTAGGTCCAAAACGATCTTGAGCTGTTTTTAAAGCTTCGGTATGGAACACACCAGCTAATACACCTAGGTTCCAATATACAGAACCAATACGGCTTTTATCAGCTAAGTCACCTTTACCAGCTTTGTAAACTGTGTCTACGATGTCGTCAATTACTTTAGCAACTCTTCCAGCTGGATGAGTTGTAATAGCGTAATATCCTTCCGCAGCGTCACCAGCAGGAATCACGTCTCCATCTGAGTTACTCCAGATGTTTCCGATTAATCTTCCAACTGAGAAACCAGTTCTTACAGCTGTTTGCATAGCTACAGGGTTCATCACACCCCATCCTCTTAATAGAACATAATCAGGCTTCATCTTACGAATTTTTAGCCATTGTGATTGTTGCTCGTTACCAGGATGTGGTACTTCGATAGCTGTATGTTCACAACCGTGCTTTTTACACATCATGTCCATAAACATAATAGCTTCACGACCGTATGGTGAACCGTGGAATAACATAGCGATTTTTTTACCTTTTAACTTTGCTCTATCTCCTTCAAGTACGTCACCAATGAAGTGCATCATAATTGAGTGCTCATCATATGTGTTAATACCAGGCATAAAGTAGTAAGGGAAAACGTCACCACGTTGTCCAGCTGTTTTTCCATGGTTTACAGCAATGATTGGCATCTTGTCTTTACGACCAGTTTCAATCAAAGCGGTACTGATACCCACACTTAATGGGTCAAAGAAAACAGCTCCACCTTCTTTATCTTTTAAACGTTTATAACATTCAACGCCTCGTTCTACAGAATATTCTGTTTCACACTCTGACCAAACTAACTTCATTCCACCAACACCACCATCACGCATGTTTAATAGATTGTAGTAGTCTAGAATTCCACCAAAGTAACCTGTACCACCCACAGCGTATGGGCCTACACGGTAACTTGGAATTGGAACATAAAGTGTATCATCAGCAGCCTGAACAACTGGTGCTGTGAAAGACATTGAAGCTAAAAGCGCTATACTAGTAATTATTGCTTTTATTTTCATTTGTACTCCTCCTTAAGAGGTTCATGTTGCAGTTAACTGCAGAATGAACAATTTTTATTATTGTTTTCATCCTACTTACTAAACTCAGGCCTATTTCAAAACATAACAGAAATTTTCTGATCCTCCTGATTACCTGAGCCCCAGACAACAAAAATTGCGTGGGGAACTTTCTAATTTACTAGAAAATGCGAAGCGGTCAAGTGTTATATATATATTTAAGTATTTGATTATATAATGATATTAATCTATATATTCTTATCGATACGTTATTGATTTTTTTCAAATATTATTTTTAAAACTGCTTCAATCGTATTCGAGTTTGCCTGTACAGAATTAGAATTCTCAGAAATTGTAAAGGTTTTATCAGATACCCTCTCTTTTATCTCAAGGTTTTTATTTTCCAGATATTGCTTACCAACAATTATTTTATATGGCACTCCGATTAAATCGCTATCAGAAAACATTATACCAGGACTTATATCTCTATCATCGAGTAAGACATCTACGCCGCAGGCTATCAGCTTTTGATAAACATCATCCGAGTAACCTTTTATTTTTTCATTTTTAGAATAACCAATCGAGATAATAACAATGTGAAAGGGTGTAATACTTTTGGGCCATATTATTCCTTTGTCATCATGTGATTGTTCAATTGCTGCTGCTGCAATTCTTGACACTCCAATACCATAGCATCCCATTGTTATTGTTATGTTCTTATTTTCTTTATTTGAGATGTTAGCATTCATTGCATGGGAGTAATTTTTCCCAAGTTTAAAAATATGACCAACTTCGATACCTCTTTTAATCTTTACCTTTCCTGATCCGTCAGGTGATACATCCCCCTCTTTTGGAGGTTCAGGAAATAATTCTGCGTTAATTGCATAGTCTGATTTATCTGAGAAAATAAGTTCATCTTCACCATTATCAGCAATTACATGAAATTCATGAGACTCGCTCCCGCCGATTTGACCATTATCTGCAATAACAACTTTAAACTCAAAACCTATTTTTTCAAATATTCTTTTATATGTATCAAACATTATTTCATATGTTTTATTCAAACAAGCTTCGCTCTCATGGAAAGAGTAAGCATCTTTCATAAGAAATTCTCTTGCTCTCATTACACCAAATCTTGGCCTAATTTCGTCTCTAAATTTTGTTTGAATTTGGTAATAAATAATTGGTAATTGCTTATAACTCTTTATTTCGTTTCTAACAATATCAGTTATGATTTCTTCATGTGTCGGCCCAAAACAAAATTCTCTTTCATGTCTATCAGTTAATCTAAGTAACTCTGGGCCATACTTTTCCCATCTTCCGGTTTCTTTCCAAAGTTCTGAGGGTTGTATTGCTGGCATCAGAATTTCTAGGGCGTTTGTATCGTTCATCTTTTCACGAATTATGTTTTCGATTTTTTTTAAAATTCGTAAACCCAATGGCATCCAAGTATATAAACCAGATGCTAATTTTTTAATCATCCCTGATCTAATCATTAGCTTATGGCTAATAATTTCAGCATCGTTAGGTGTGTCTTTAGTTGTAGTTATGCCTGACTGTGTGTATTTCATTTTTTTGAAACATTTAAGTTATAAAGATTATATGATATATGATATAACTAAATATTATAAGAGGAGAATATACTAGTAACAAAGGGGAGAAAATGTCTGATAGGAGATTACAAGTATTCTATACCGTGGCAAAACTTTTAAGCTTTACTAAAGCTGCCGAAACATTGCATATGACACAGCCTGCAGTTACTTTTCAAGTAAGACAGCTTGAGGATCATTTTAATACAAGATTATTTGATAGGACACATAATAAAATTGTATTAACAGATGCAGGTCAAAAGGTATTTTTCTACGCTGAAAAAATTTTTGAACTAAATTCAGAAATGGAACACTCTTTAAGAGCTCTTTCTGAGGATACTTCCGGCACATTATCTATTGGAGGAAGCACAACAATTGCGCAATATACCTTTCCATCTCTCCTTAAGGGCTTCCGAGAAAAATATCCTGATCTAAGTATTAGGATTTGTGAGGCAAATACCGAAGGAATTGTGGCAAAAGTAGAAAGCTCAATGATCGATTTAGGTATTGTTGAAGCACCAGTATCAAATCAAGACTTAGATGTTGATATTTTTAGGGCAGACGAACTTGTTTTAATTACACATCCAGAACATAAATTAGCAAAAAAAGAAAATGTTAAGCCAATAGATATTATAAAACTTCCTTTTATTACAAGAGAAGAGGGCTCAGGTACAAAGTCAGTTATCTTCGATTATTTTGCAAAACACAATATAGAAAAAAATAATATCAATATATGTATGGAACTTGGAAATTCAGAGTCAGTAAAAGGAGCTGTAGAAACTGGTATAGGGGTTTCTATACTTTCAAAAACAACAATTGAAAAAGAGCTACAATTAAATAGGCTTTCATATGTTCCATTAAGCCCAAAACTTACTCGTAATTTCTATTTTGTGAAGAAAAGGCATAAATTCAGACTCAAAGTTACTGATGAACTTATAACTTATGCAAAAAGTTTTGATTAAAAATTAAGTATTAGTTTTAATAAAATTTAAAACCTCTTCGGCATGACCTTTAACTTTAACTTTTCTCCATTCTTTTATTAGCTTACCTTTTTTATCAATAACAAAAGTACTTCTCTCAATGCCCATGTATTTTTTCCCATACATATTTTTTTCCTTTATTACATCGAACATTTTACATATTTCTTCATTTTCATCACTTATCAAATCAAATTTATATTTGTATTTCTTTTTAAAATTTTCATGGGATTTTATACTATCTCTAGATATTCCGAAAATTTCAGTACTTAGATTTTTAAATTTTTTATAGTTATCTGAAAAGTCTATACCCTCTTGTGTACAACCAGGAGTGTTATCTTTTGGATAAAAATATAGAACTAAAAAATTATCTTGAAAATCTTTTAACTTAAATTCAATTTCACTGGTTGATTTTGCTTTAAAATTGTTGACTTTTTTACCAATTTCTACAATTTTCATAAAATATGCCTCTAAAGTTTTTTAAAAATAAGTTAGAATAATATTATATATTTTAGAATTATATTATATATTTCGAAGAAAAATAGGATAATTTTATGTTTACAGGAAGCATGGTAGCAGTAGCTACACCAATGAATGAAGACGGATCGATAGACTTTGAAAGTTTTGAGAAATTAATTGAATTTCATATTGAAAATAAAACAGATGCAATAGTTCCAGTTGGAACAACTGGCGAATCTGCAACACTTAATCATGAAGAGCATTGTGAAACCATAAGTTTTGTTGTTTCAAAGGTTGCGAAAAGAATTCCTGTAATTGCCGGCACTGGAGCAAATTCAACCTCCGAAGCAATTGATCTTACAAAGTACGCTCATGATGCAGGAGTTGATGGCTGTCTATCCGTTACCCCTTACTATAATAAGCCAACACAAGAGGGCCTTTATTTACATTTCAAATCTATAGCAAATGCTGTACCTGTTCCCTTAATTCCCTATAATGTTCCAGGTAGAACATCTTGTGATATGTTACCTGAGACGGTAGAAAGATTTTTATCAATAAAAAATATTGTCGCGATAAAAGAGGCAATTGGCGATGTTGATAGAATAAAGAAATTGGTTAGTATTTGTGGTGACAAAATTAACATACTTAGTGGAGATGATTTAACAGCCATGGAGGCTCTTCTAAATGGTGGAAAAGGTGTTATTACCGTAACCGGAAATATTGCTCCGAAATATATGCATCTAATGTGTAAGGCAGCTATAGAGGGAGATAGAGAGTTGGCAAGCAAGTATGATAAAAAAATTATAGGATTGCATAGAGATCTATTTTTGGAATCAAATCCAATTCCAGCAAAATGGGCTTTATATAAAATGGGTTTAATAAAAAAAGGTATACGACTACCTCTCACATTTTTTTCACAAGAACACCACGAAAAACTTTTAGAATCAATGAAGCTTGCAGGAGTATAATTAATGCATAATAATAAAAATATTTTTTTGCTCTCTATTTTATTTTTTTCACTTGCAAGTTGTTCAGATAAACCAATTACTGTTGATGATGTTACTGGCATAGGAGATGACATTGTCGAAATTTTTGGAGGAGAGGATTCAGAAAATTATGGTAACAGTAAAAGTATAGCATCATTAGAAATTCCTCCTTCTTTAGATAATCCAAATTATTCTGATTCTTTAAAAGTTCCTAAATCAATCAATGATAAAGGAGAAATTATAGATATGTCTGATGCGCCAGTTTTACCTACTTATTTAGATATGAGTATCGTAAAACAAGGAATTGCAAGATGGCTTGTCGTACAAGCCGACCCTGTGTCACTGTGGCCATATTTGAGTCAATTTTGGATTTCGCAAGGCTATGAATTATCAATTAACGAACCCGTTAGTGGAATCCTTGAAACAAAATGGAAAAAAAATCAAATTAACTTTGATAGCGAGAGTGATCTTATTGAAACAGATGACTTCAATTACCATGCAATAAAAGAAAAGTTCAGAATACGGCTTGAGAGACAACCAGATGGGGATACAAATATATATGTATCTAATCATTTGCTAGAGTTAGATGATGTCGATAATCAAGGTAATATAATTTGGAAAAATAAAAGATCTGATGTTTCTCGAGAAGCTGAAATGTTAGTAAGACTCATGGAGTATTTTGGATTAACTAGAAGTGAAGCTGTAGATATATTTAATGAAGGAGAGAAAGAAAAAGATAACAGTAAAACTTATATAGATCTAATCGATTTTTATGGAGTGCCAGCAATATTAATCAAAGAATCCTTTAGCAAACTTTGGAGAGAAGTCGGTTCTTCCTTAGATAGAAGCGGGTTATTTGTAGTCGATAATAATAGAGATTTAGCAACATATACAATTACAACAAACAAGATTTTAAAAACAGAGAAAAGTTACGAAATAAAATTAACGAAAAAAAATGATGAATATCTCATTACTGTACATAATTTAAATAATTCTAAGTTATCAAATAAAGAAGCGAGGGATATTTTAAAACATATAATTTCGTCTTACGATACCAATATTGCAAAAACTAACTAGCCTGGGAATGAATGAAGTTTTGAAAACTTTAAATAAGATATTTTACTTTTTTTGCTGTTATGAGTATCTTTCTTTTTATCTTTCTCAATATAAGCATAAGCAGAATGATTATGAATAGACTCAAAGTTTTCAGACTCAATCTTATATGCAGTTATTCTGTCATCTTTATTTAAAGTAACAGCAACATCTCGGATAATATCTTCAGTAAATTTTGGGTTGTCATATGCTTCTTCTGTCACATATTTTTCATCTGGCCTTTTTAATAACCCATAAATTTGACATGATGCTTGATCTTCAAGCATCTCGATAATATCGTCAATCCAAACCGTATCTTCAATTTTTATGTGGGCAGATATATGAGATCTTTGATTATGAGCGCCATAGTCAGATATATTTTTAGAGCATGGGCATAAACTTGTAACTGGAACAGTAACTTTTAAATATTTATTAATAATATTATTTTTAATTTCACAAGTAAAATTCACAGAATAATCAAGAAGACTTTCAACCCTCGATACTGGAGCAGCTTTCATTTTGAAGTAGGTAAAATCAACTGAAATATACGCTGATTCGGAATCTAAGATATTTGTTGTGTCTTTTACAAGATTCTGAAAGTTTTCAATATTTATAGTATCATCTTGGTCTTGAAGAATTTTCACAAATCTTGACATGTGAGTTCCTTTTACATCATGTGGAAGACCTACAGACATAATGAAATTACCTATTACTGACTGAGTATCGCCATCTCTGTCAGAAATTTTAATAGGGTACTTTATGTCCTTAATACCAACTCTACTGATTGGTATGTTTCTGACATCAACCTTACTCTGAGTATCTTGTAATTCTTTTGAAGGTTTATTTTCCGTTTTTTTATCTTCTTTTTTTATTGCCATAACCTTGTTTAAATCTTGTAATATATCATTTTATGTTACTAGAGTGATTTAGATCATACAAGTCATTATTTTTTGTAAATTTTTTTATTTTTTTAATAATTTCTATTTTCGAAATACCACCAAGCTTCAACTGCTCCTCTCTTGTTGCATGTGGGAAGAATTCATCTGGGGCACCAATATTAATTACATGAATATTTTCAATCTTTTCATCTATAATTATTTCATTGACTAAACTACCAGCACCACCTTTTACAGTATTATCCTCTACAGTAACAAGCAAATGATTATTTTTAGCATTTTCAATAATTGTTTTTTTATCTATAGGCTTTATAAACCTCATATCTACTAATGTTGCATTAATTTCTTCCGCAACACTTTTGCAAATATCTAATACTGACCCAAAACATAATATTGAGATTTTCTCTCCTTCAATTATTTTTCTGGAAATACCAATTTCTAAATTTTCAAGATTATTGTTTATTTTTACTCCTAGACCCTCTCCTCTTGGATATCTGACAACGGCAGGACCATTATGAAGATAGCCTGTATAAAGCATATTTCTACACTCTTGTTCATCGCTTGGCGCCATTATTAAAATGTTTGGAATGCAGCGTAAGTATGACAAATCAAACATTCCACTATGTGTACTTCCGTCAGCTCCTACAAAACCGGCTCTATCAACTGCAAAAAGTACGTCGAGACCTTGCAAAGCCACATCATGTATTAATTGATCATAAGCTCTTTGAAGAAAAGTGGAGTATATACAAACTACTGGTTTTTGTCCTTCGCAAGCAAGCCCAGCTGCTAGAGTCACTGCATGTTGTTCAGCAATACCGACATCAATGTATCTCTCAGGAAATTTTTTAGAAAAATTTACTAAACCAGAACCTTCACGCATTGCAGGAGTGATTGCAAAAATTCTTGGATCCTTATTCGCAATATCGCATATCCAGTCATCAAAAATTTTAGTATAGGTTGGTTTTTGATCTTTAGTTTTCTCAACACCTTTACTAGTATCAAAAATCGGGACTGCGTGATATTTTACTGGATCTGACTCTGCGGGAAGGTAACCCTTACCTTTTTTAGTGATTACATGAAGTAATTTAGGACCTTTAATCTTTTTTAAATTTTTAAGAGTTTTTACTAAATTCTGAGTATTATGTCCATCTATCGGTCCATAGTAATTAATTCCCATTTCCTCGAAAAGCATTCCAGGAGCTAATAAACCTTTAATATGTTTTTCAGTTTTCGTTAAGAATAAACCGCCAGAAGGAGGCACTTTTTTAAATATATTTTTACTTCCTTCTTTAACCGTAGAGTACGCCTTGCTAGAAAGTATTTTTGTTAAATAGTTCGTCATAGCGCCAACATTTGGCGAAATTGACATTTCATTATCGTTCAAAATAACTAATATATCTTCTTTTATAGATCCCATATGATTTAATGCTTCGAAAGCCATTCCTGCACTTAGCCCCCCATCACCTATAACTGCTACAATCTTTTTATCTTCATTTTTATATGATGAAGCAATGGCCATCCCAATAGCAGCACTAATAGATGTGCTGGAGTGACCAACACCAAAAACATCATATTCACTTTCTTCTCTTGAGGGAAAAGGGTGCAGTCCATCTTTTTTTCTAATTGTATGAAGTTCATCTTTTCTTCCGGTAAGAACTTTATGCCCGTAGCATTGATGCCCAACGTCCCAAATTATCTTATCATCTGGCGTGTTAAAGGAATAATGAAGCGCAACTGTTAGTTCTACAGCTCCAAGACTTGCACCAAAATGTCCTCCACACTGAGACACCGTCTCGATTAAATAATGTCTTAATTCATCAGAAACGTCATCCAAGTCGCTCAAAGACAATATCCTAAGATCCGATGGATTAATTATTTTATTTATAAATTCGTATTTCATTATTTAAATCTTTATTTAGAACTCTCTTTCAAAAATATAGTTTGAAATCTCTGCAAATATTGTTTTATCAAAATCAATGCTTTTTAACTTCTCATTAAAAAAATCTTTTTGTTCATTAAGTTTTTTTTGTGCCTCATCAACACCAAGTAATTTAACATAGTTAGGTTGATTTCTAATTTCGTCTTTATTACTAGTTTTTCCCAAAGTTTTAGAAGAACTTGTACAACCTAACAAATCGTCTTTAATTTGAAAACATACTCCTAAAGTTAAACCTAATTCAAGTATTTCTTTTGAGTGATTAGGGTAATTCTTATCTAACATGTAAGGTAACATAATACACGGCGCTATTAAATTACCAGTTTTCAAGGTATAGATTTTTTCTAATTGTTTCAATTCAACATCTTTATTGTTTATAGCAAGGTCCAAATACTGACCCCCAGCTACACCGTGAAGCCCAATCGCAGCCGAAAAGAAATTCACCCAGTTAAGTTGGGTCTCATGTGATATTTGGTTATTTTTTTTGTGACTTAATATTTGAAAGGCAAGAGACTGAAGAGCGTCGCCTGCAAGAACAGCAGAAGATTCATTAAAAGCAATGTGACAAGACGGAGACCCTCTTCTAATATCGTCATCATCCATACAAGGCAAGTCATCGTGAATTAATGTATAGGTATGGGTTAATTCAATAGCAACTGCAGGTTGATCAAGTAGCTCAGGATCCAAATTTAAAGCGGATCCGGTTGCGTAAACTAAAAGCGATCTAATATATTTACTTCCATTTAGAGAGGAATATTTCATTGGTTCAATTAAGTTACATGAACCATCACCATAAATATTAAATACATCTTCAATTTTTTGTTGAATCCTACTAGTAAATTTTTTTCTAAATTCATTAAATTCTGTTTTATTATTGCTCATATTTTTTTATTATAGATTTTGCTTTTTTTAAATAAGATTCTATCTTAGAAATTTTATCAAGCGCACTTAAGTAGTATTCTGTAGCTTTTTCAATACTGATATCTTGATCTTCAATATTTTCCACGATCTTTTCAATTTCTTTAAAAGTTTTCTCTATATCTATTTTTTCAGAAACGCTTTTTTTTATCTTTTTATTCTTCTCTATATTTTTTTCTATCTCTATAAGTTCCTTATCAGCTTCTTCCGAAAGCTTTATGCCTTTTTCAAAAAGATTTATAGACTCTTCAATCGGAGTTTTTGCTGAGTTGAGTTTTACAATTATTTTTTCTAAATCATCAATAATGTTTTCATAGTTTCTTTTTATTTTTTTTTTCATAATTTAGTCAAATATTATATTTTTTTTATTATTATATATTAAAAAAGATCTTTGCTTCGACCTTGCTATCATAGTTATATTTAAATCCTTAGCTAATTCAATACCCATATTTGTCACTCCTGACCTTGATATAATAATAGGAATACCCATATGCTTTGCTTTCATAATAATTTCGGAGGTTAATCTTCCTGTCGTGTAAAATATAATCTCTTCTCCAGCCATGTCATTTAACCACATGAATCCAGCGAGTGTATCCGCGGCGTTATGTCTACCAACATCTTCAACAAACTCCAAAACATTTTTTCTGTCACAAAGAGCACAACCATGAACAGCTCCTGCTTCTTTATAAATGTCATTAAATTTTGTAATTTTTGCAAGAAGATCGAATATCTCCGATCTTTTAATTTTTACACTTGGAAGAGTATTATCATAAAGCTTTTCTATTGTACTTCCAAAAATTGTTCCTTGACCACAACCCGTTGTAACAGTTTTTTTTTCAAGTTTATCCAATATATTTTTTACATTTTTATTTTTGGTTATCACATTAGATATACCAATATCCCATTTCACGTCAATACTTAGAATGTTGTCAATCGAATCAATAATCCCTTGATTTCTCAGATAACCTAAAGTGAGCTCCTCTGGTCTAGTACCCAATGTCATAAGAGTAATAAGCTCTTCGTTATCAATTTTTATTGTCAGTGGCAATTCACCAGCAACTTTTGAATCTACTTCTTCCCCTAAATGATTGTGCGTCAATACTTTATTTGTAGGAGATAGACCACTATTTGAAAGAGTTACTTTTGACTTATTATTTTTTTTGTTCATTTTTAATCTCAAGTTGAACTGTTTTAACGGCGTTATCCATATTTTCGATTATTTTGAAGGTATGTCCTTGTATATTAATTATATCGTTAATTTTTGGCAAATTTTCTAGATGCTCTAATATGAAGCCATTAATTGTTTTTGCTTCCTTAGCAACAAGCTTTATATTAAAGATTTGATTTATTTCTCTAATGTGGACTCCACCATCAACTAGAAAGATATTTTTATTATCTGTTGGGACAATTTCCTCATTATCAGCTGGGTCACTCGTGAAGTCTCCAACTATTTCTTCAAGAATATCCTCTAAAGTGACAAGACCTTGAATCTCTCCGTATTCATTAACAATGAAACCAATTCGCCTTTTTTCCTTTTGAAAATTTACAAGCTGTCTATATAAAGAGGTCCCGGAAACTATATAGTATGGTTTTTTTATTAAACTTTTTATTTTTTCTGTGTCGATACTTTTGCTCGCTAACATTGGGGCAATATTTTTTACATGAACTAATCCAAGAAGGTTTTCAATATTATCCTCAAATACCGGGATTCTAGTATATGGAGTATTTTTGAAATTATTCACTACTGATCCTATATCCTCACCAAGGTCTATTCCATATATATCACTTCTTGGTATCATAATATCTTCAACTGTTGCTTTCTCGAGATCTATTATGCTTTCTAGCATTCTTAAATGAGGTTTAGAAAATTTTATAGATGTTTCTCCCAAAATAGTTTTTAGTTCTTCAGAGGATAGAGTGCCTTTTGATAAATTTTGTTTTAGGCCAAGAATTTTAATCAAACTATTTGCAATAAGATTTATAATAAAAACAAACGGATAAAGTAAAAACAACATTGGTTTATACAATAAAGATGAAGAATAAGCTATCTTTTCAGAATGCATTTCTCCAATAGTCTTTGGTGTTAGCTCGGCAAAAATAAGAATAAATATTGTCAAAAGACCAGTTGCAATAGCTAGCCCTAAATTACCATATAATCTTAAAGCAACTAAAGTAGTAATCTGTGTTATCAATATATTCGTTAAATTATTTCCTAATAAAATTACACCAATAATTTTGTCAGGATTTTCCAAAAGTTTTTTGGCTGCTTTTGCTCCCTTGTTATTCAGTTTTGCTTGATGTCTCATTTTATATTTGTTTACAGACATAAGAGCAGTTTCCGATCCTGAAAAGAAAGCAGAAAGTAAGAATAAAACTACAAGTATAATAACTAAAATTTCGGTTGATATGCTGTCCAATTTAATTTTCCAGATTTAATTTTTTAATCATATTATTGTTTCTAAAACTAACTTTGTTCCAAAATAAGACAAAAAGAGAAAGAAAAAACCAATCAATGTAATATTTGCTGCATTGCTTCCTCTCCAGCCATAAACCTTTCGTCCTAAAATCAAGAGCACAAAAATAAACCAAGCGAAAATAGAAAGAATTGTTTTGTGAGCTAAGTGCTGAGCAAAGAGATCCTCAAGAAAAACTAAACCTGAAATTAGACTAGCCGAGAGAAATATTACACCCAGAAGTAATAGCTTAAACAACAAATTATCCATAGAATCTAAAGAAGGAAGCCTAGTTATTAAACCCATGGGCCGATTTTTTTGCAATTTTCTTTCTTGCAGCTTAACTATTATAGATTGTGCGGCAGACAAACCAAGAATGCTATAGCTAATTAGCGACAAAATTACGTGAATAAATATATAGTTATTCAATTCAACATTTACAGGATTATTTTGAAAGTCAAACAAAAATACTAGTGAAACAATTGGTAAAATTATGATTCCTAAAAACTGTGTATTCCCTATGATAGACGAAATGTATAAAGTAATAGAAATTATAAAAGCTACAAGGATCAGCGCATAATTCAGAGATAAATTTACACTAAAGCCATCATTATAAATAGGCGACAGTTGATATGAGTGTAACAATATTGCAGTTAACCAAAACAACCAGATCAGTGTTTGTAACAATTTACTTGTTTTAACTGACGATAAAAAAGCCCATATTAAAAAGGCCGATACAATATAAAACAGAAACGTTAGATAATTTAGGGTACTATCCATAAAGTAAGGCTTTGCTTAAAAATAAGAACGCATAATTTGGTGAATTTTCATATACTATATTATACATTTTTTTTTAAAAAGTGCATTTTTCACCTATATTTAGCATGATTTAAAAAATTTAAATGGATTGTATATTACCAATATTTTTAAAAAAATGAGATTAAAAACAGTATTATTATCTGGAATTTTACTTTTTTCTGCGAATACTTTGGCAACAAATTATGATGTTGAGCGAAGTAAATACACAAAGGCTTTAAAATACTACAAAAACAAAGACTATAAAAACTTTGAAAAATTAAAATCTCAGCTTATAAATTATCCTCTGTACGCTGATCTTGAGTATAAAAGCTTACATAAATCAAAAATTAAAAATGATCAAAAAATCATCAAATTCATTGAAAAATATAAAACAAGCTATGTGTCAAGAAAAGCTTATATAAATTTAATTTACAGGTTATCCAGCCAAAATAAATACAATAAACTTATACAAAATTATGAAAACATTGGGTCTACAGATTTGCACTGTTTATATATAAGGGCAAAAATAAAAAGTAATTTAAAAAAAGAAATTGATAAAGAAATAATCCCTATATGGCTTAGTTCAAAATCACAGCCAAAATCATGTGATTTCGTATTCAAATGGTTTTATAAAAAAGGTAAGTTAACAGATGAGTTGGTTTGGCAAAGAATAAAAATATCTTTGGATAGTAATAATTATAGTCTTGGAAGATATTTAGTAAGATTTTTATCAAATAAAAATAAATTCTGGGCAAACAGTCTTCTTAAAACCTACATAAATCCAAAGAAAAACATAATTTCAAAATCTTATAAGAAAAATAATAGATATAGAAATACAATTTTGAGATATGGCCTAAAAAGAATTGCAAAAAAAGATTATGTAAAAGCAAAACAATATTTAAAGAAATCAAAATCGTTTTATAGCCTCTCAGATAAAAAATATTTTCAACTCTTACAAGAAATTTTTACTCAAGGCTTAAAAACCAATCAAAAGAATATTTTTAATGATAAAGATATGCTTTCTTACGAAAACAATGATTTATATTTTACGAAAGCGCTGGCAAATTATGCAATATATAATTCTAAATGGCAGAGGTTAATAAATTATATTGAAAAATTTCCTGCTTATGTGTCAGAGGAACAAAAATGGATTTATTGGAAGGGTAAGGCAATCTATAAGCTAAATAAAGGAAATTCAAATGAGGTGCTTGGCGATTTAGCAAAAAAAAGATCATACTATGGTTTTTTGTCTGCATACTTGATGAATAAACCTTTAAATATTAAAAATATTCCTTATCAAGCATCCAAAGATGAACTTAAAAACCTAGGCTCAAGATTTGAAATAAATAGAATCTATGAACTTTTTATTTTGGGGAAAAAGAGGGCTGCAAGGAGAGAGCTTAAATATTTAATGGATAATAGCAGTGCAATTAACTTTAGCTCATTAAGTCTTTTGTTTCAAAAATGGGGCTGGAGTGACGGAGTAATTCTCAGTTATGGCAAATCAAAATATTTTGATCATATTGAAGCTAGATTTCCAATTCTTTATGAAGAATATTTTGATAAGTACTCAAAATCAAATACCGAAAAAAGTCTTTTGTTAGGGATTGCTCGCAAAGAGAGTATTTTTATTCAATACGCGAAATCATCAGCAGGAGCTTTAGGAGTAATGCAAGTTTTGCCGAGAACAGCATACTGGGTTCTAAAAAAATCTAAAATGAAAAAGGTTTCAAGGAACTACTTATATAATAAAAATATGAATATATATTTAGGTTCTTACTATTTTAGATATCTATACAATAAAAAGAAGAGTTATGTTGAGGCTATAGCCTCTTATAATGCAGGCCCAAGTATAGTTAGAAAATGGAGAAAAAATAATAAAGCTTCTGAGGATGCATGGATTGAATACATCCCTTATGATGAAACAAGAAGCTACACAAAGTTAGTTCTTGAATATGCACTAGTTTATGATTGGATTCAAAATAAAAAAAACACAATAAGAGTTTCTAAATTAATTAATATAGATAAATGAAACTAATTTAAAGCTTGTGTTAAATCGTCAATAATATCATCAATATGCTCAATCCCAATTGATAGTCTAACCATATCTTCAGGAACACCAGCAGCCTCAAGCTCTTTTTTATTTAATTGTCTGTGGGTAGTTGATGCTGGGTGGCAAGCCAAAGATTTAGCATCTCCAATATTAACAAGCCTTACAATTAATTTGAGCTTATCTATGAATTCTCCACCTGCTTTTGATCCGCCTTTGATTCCAAAACTCATTATTGCTGAAGCTTTTCCATTCATGTATTTATTGACTAAATGGTTATCTGGATGACTTTTCAATCCTGGGTAATTTACCCAACTAACTGAATCGTGGTTTTCCAAAAATTCAGCTACTGCAATTGCATTTGAACAATGTCTGTCCATTCTTACAGCAAGACTTTCTATACCTTGAAGAATTTGAAAACTATTCATTGGAGAAATTGCGGCGCCCATATTTCTTAATGGCACTACTCTTGCTCTTGTTATAAAGGCTGCAGGACCACAAGCATCAGTAAATACCATACCGTGGTAAGCTGGGTCAGGAGACGAAAGAAGAGGAAATTTATCTGAATTTTCTTTCCAATCAAATTTACCAGAATCAATAATCATCCCGCCAATTGTTGTTCCATGTCCACACAAATATTTTGTAAGAGAATGGATTACAATGTCAGCCCCATACTCAATCGGTCTGCAAACATATGGACTAGGGACTGTATTATCAATAAATAAAGGTATTCTGTTTTTATGAGCGACTTCTGCAATTTTTTCAATATCAGTAACATTTGCAGCTGGATTTCCAATTGATTCACAAAATATTAATTTTGTATTTTCATCAATCATTTTTTCCAAACCTTCTAGGTCTTTTACATCACCGAATCTTGCTTCAATTCCCATTTTTGGGAAAGTATCTTTAAATAAGCTTACTGTTCCTCCATAAAGCGAGCTCGTTGAAACAATATTATCTCCGTTTGAAGTAATGTTGAGTATAGCTGCTGTTACAGCTGCCATGCCTGATGAAAAAGCCAGCGCACCGACACCCCCCTCCATTTGCGATACTCTATTTTCCAAAACTTCAGTTGTTGGATTCATTATTCTTGTGTAAATATTTCCCTTTACCTTAAGATCAAAAAGATCTGCTCCGTGTTGTGTATCGTCAAAAGCGTATGATGCAGTTTGATAAATTGGTACCGCAACAGACTTTGTTGTTTTTTCTGGCTCATATCCACCGTGGATAGCAATTGTTTCTATTTTCATAAAATCCTCAAAAATTTTTCAATTTAATTAAATTATAAACTTCTATTATTATTGAAATAATATCCCATAGTTTGCATTATTTGTAATATTTTTTTAATTTGCATGTGTAATTTTGTCTAAATTTGGCTATAATATATTAAAGTCTTAATAAAGATTTGATAAATGGAGATAAATTGAAAACAATGAAGTTTTGTATACATTTAGTTTGGCTTTTCCTTTTTAGTATTAATAATATATTTGCTGACTCAACACCAGAGGAGCTTTCTTCAACATGTCTTGGGTGCCATGGCGTAGTCAGCTACAATAACATCTATCCAGCCTACAAAGTGCCAATGCTTGGAAATCAGCATAAAGATTATATCGTTGCAGCTTTAAAAGCATACAGATCTGGAGAAAGATCTCACCCAACAATGAGAGCTCAAGCAGCAAATTTGAGCGATAATGATATTTCAAAGATTGCTGATTACTTCTCTTCTTTCAAACTTAACGAACAAAGAACACAAAATCTAGATGTAAAGATTATTGATGAAGCAAACGCATGTGTTGGTTGTCATGGCCCAGATGGAAACAGCTTGGTTCCTACATTTCCAAAAATTGCAGGTCAATACCAAGATTATTTATTGCATGCTTTAAAATCTTATAAAAATGGAAGTCGAAATAATGCAATCATGAGTGGGATTGCTGGAACTTTAACCGAAGAACAGATGATTAAACTTTCAAAGTTTTACGCTTCCCAGATAGGAATGCAAAAGATTAATCAAGGAACATTCGCTTTAAAGACGTTTGACTAATTCAAACTAAATTTTTATCCTCTTCGTTCGTGTATGTCTCCATGCTAATCGCATGAAGCTCACCAGAACTTATAAATTCATCTAAAGCTTTATAAACAATCTTATGTCTATTTACAGTATTAAGTTCAAAAAATCCATCAAATACAATTTTTGCTGTATATTTACCTTGGCTACCTTCAACTGTAGCAGTTGATCCTTCTAAAGAAGATTCAATTATTTCTTTTATCTTAGCTTTGTCCATATTTCACTTTATCCTTTGGATTAAAAATTGTATATTTATAATACTTGAAAATGTAGAATTCATAAAATGTTATTTAAACAGCTTTTTGAAAATGAATCATGTACCTATACTTACATGATATCTTGTACAAATAAAAAAGAAGCAGTTCTAATAGACCCTGTAATCGAAACCCTAGATAGAGATTTACAAATTATTAATTCGTTAGGATTAAAACTAACTTATGCAATTGATACGCATATTCATGCTGATCACGTAACAAGCGCCTCAGCCTTAAGAGAAATAACAAAATGTAAAGTGGCTGGGCCAGCAAATGATAAACTAAAGTGTAGAGACATTAATTTTTTAGATAATGATTCACTGATTATTGGAAATTCTATAAAGATTAATGCTTTTCATACTCCAGGGCATACGGATACGCATTTTTCTTATTCGTTAAATTATAATTCTGAGAAAATGTTATTTTCTGGAGATGCACTTTTAATTGATGCTTGTGGTAGAACAGACTTTCAATCGGGATCTTCAGAGGTTTTATTTAATACTATTAAAAAAATATTTTACTCTATGCCAGATAATACAAAAGTATACCCAGCACACGATTATAATAATAAGAGTCTTTCAACAATTTACCATCAAAAAAAAGATAACGAATTAATTGACTTTGATATAAGTTTGAAAAACTTTATTAAAAAGATGAATAATTTAAAATTAGCAAAACCTAAGAAAATTGACATAGCAGTCCCAAGAAATAATGCATGCGGATTATCTAATTAGCATCAAAATAGGCGTCTGTAATATTTGAAATCTTTTTCATATCTATCAACTCTCTTCGCCAACCACTAATAAGTCTTGAATCACCGTCTTTATCCTTTAAAAAACTAAATATCATTTTCTTCGGTGAGACAATTTGATATGAAATGTTATTTTTAATAGATATTGATTTATAGTAATCATATAGATCATCTGCAATTTTTTTATACTCATTAAAATCATAAACTTTCTTATTTATAGAATCTTTTTCGTTTTTGTTCTGATGTTCAATTTGAGATTTTATTTCTTTTATATCATCTTTAATAGAAATATATTTATTCTTAGGTAAATTAATCTCATTTGAGTTTATGAAATCTTTTGAAATATCGATTATCTTTTTTTCTGATAATATCCAATTCCTCGGAATATTCATTTTGATAGCTTTACTTTCTCTCCATATTGAAATCCCTTTAGCAACTTTTTTTACTCTAATCTCTAAACTCTTAATTGATTTAATTCGTTTCCATGCATTTTCTAATCTAGGGTCCCAATCAATATCACTTATGAAGTTTTTCATTTCTTCTTTAAAATAATTTATTTTTTTTGTTTGAATTAACTCTTCGTTTAGAGAACTATATAATTTACCCAGATATATAACGTCATTCAAAGCATAATCAATTTGATTTTTACTGAGCGGTCTTTTTTTCCAATCAGTCATCTTTTCTGATTTATTAATATCAATATCAAAAATAATCTTTACTAATTCAGCATATCCTATTTGATATTTATACCCTAAAAATGAAGCGGCAATCTGAGTATCAAAAATATTTCTTGGAATTTCACCAAAAACTATGTGAAGTATTTCTAAATCTTGTCTGCATGAATGAAAAATTATTAATTTATCGCTGAAAAATATTTCTTTAAATAGTTTTTTGTAATCAATGTCTAGAGTCAAATCTATACATGAGTGATTCTCACCGTCTGAAATTTGAATTACACAAGGCTCTGGAAAGTATGTGCTCCGCCTCATAAATTCTATATCTACAGAAACAACCTGCGATGCTTCAATAACTTTTAGGAAATCCTGAATTTCTTTAAAATCTGCTAGCAGCCTAATATTCTGCATTTCTTATTTATGATGTGTATTTTTGACGTATAAATCTTAGCACGTTAAACAAACCCGGCCAAATAATAACAGAGATCAAAACTGAAAAAATTATATGCACTAAATTGAAACTAATTCCAAGGATGTTATTGACTGCCGTGGACATTAAGAAGTAGGGTATTAAAATTATTAGTAATGAGGCCATCTTATTCCAGCTCGATTGCAACCTCATTTGTGGATAATAAATTAATATTAAGTAAATTGTTATTGTAAAACACAATGCATGGTATCCAATGGGCGTTATTAATAAAATATCCATTATTACTCCAGAAACAAAAGCATATGTAAGACTTATATGTTTTGGAAAAGCAAGCGACCAGTATATTAAAATTAAAAGAAGAATAGGTGGTTTTGTAGCAGCCAATAAGTCTGGCAAAGGAATTAAATTAAGAATTATTCCAATCATTAAAAAGACTATTGTTACAATATGAACTTTATTAATTATTACCATAAAACCATTACCTCTCTATTTGAAGATAAAGCGGAACTTGGCACCACACTAACATCTAAAAAATCCTGATTCATATCTTTATTTATCTTAGATATTTTTCCAATCAAGTATCCTTCAGGAAAGACATTATCGAGACCTGAAGTAATTAAACTATCACCCTCAACAACATCTTCATTCAAAGCAATATACATTGCTTTTAATTTTCTGTTATCACCAGTTCCAGAAATTACAATCCTTTTTTTAGTTCTTGTATTAACTCCAAGAAGCGCATGTCCTGGGTCAGTAATTAAGGTAACAACTGAGAATGTTTGATTTATTTCAGATATTTGACCAAGAATACCTGTACTGTCTATAACTGTTTGTCCGATAGATAAATTTTTATCACTTCCTTTATTTATAATGATTTTATTTGAGAACGGGCTTAAATTTACCCTTATAAGCTCTGCCAAAAGAATTCTTGAGGAGTTTACAGATGTAGAAGAGTCTAGTAATTTTTTTAATCTATTATTTTCTTCTGTCAATGAAGGAATCTTTTGTATTATACCAGATTGAATTTGAATTTTTTTCTTTAAAATTTTATTCTCTTCCATCAATTCACTTTTACTCTTAAAGAATGTTTGGATGTTATCATTTAGCTTTGATGGAAAATTTGCTAGGCTATACACTGGCTGAATTAGGTAAGATATGTTATTTCTTACCTTGTTACCATATTGTAAATCTTTATCTAAAAATAAAAAAGATATCGATAATATAAGAAAAACAAAAAGTTTTAAAAATGTGATGTTGCTTTCTTTAAAATGTAAATCACTTTTCATTTTATATATTTCTAATTATTCTAAAGCAATTGTGTCTTGACCTTTTTTATCAATAAGCTCTAACGCCAATCCACCACCGCGTGCAACGCATGTCAGTGGATCATCAGCAATGATCACAGGAATTCCTGTTTCTTCCTGAATTAGTTTATTTAGACCAGTCAGAAGCGCACCACCACCTGTCAAAACAATTCCATTTTCGGCAATGTCTGTGCTTAACTCTGGCGGAGTAGCTTCCAAAGCTGTTTTTACCGCGTTAGTAATTCCTTTCAGCGGATCTTGAAGTGCTTCAAGTATTTCATTACTGTTTATTCTAAAACTTCTGGGAATACCCTCAGACATATTTCTTCCTTTAACCTCCATCTCTTTAAGATCTTTGCCTGGATAGGCAGTAGCTATCGTATGTTTTATTTTTTCTGCAGTTGCTTCCCCAATCAAGATGCCATAGTTCCATTTAATATAGTTTAGAATTGCATCATTAAACTTGTCTCCACCAATTTTAACTGATTCCGAATAGACAATTCCTCCAAGTGATAGAACGGCAATTTCTGTAGTACCTCCACCTATGTCAAAAACCATAGAACCAATAGCTTCATTAATAGGGAGACCTGCCCCCAATGCAGCAGCCACAGGTTCTTCAATTAAGTAGACTTTACGAGCGCCAGCACCCTCAGCAGATTCTTTAATAGCTCTTCTTTCAACTTGAGTTGCGCCAGAGGGCACACATATTAAAACTCTTGGGCCTAATATAAAATTTTTCTTACTTGCCTTCTTTATAAAGTATTGCAACATTTTTTCTGTTGTTGTGAAATCAGCAATCACACCATCTTTTAACGGTCTTATTGTTTCTATATTTTCAGGCGTTCTTCCAAGCATTGTTTTTGCTTCAAGACCAACAGCTTTTACTCTTTTTTTACCACCTTCATCAGAAATTGAAACTACGGATGGCTCATCTAAAACAAGACCCTTATTTTTCACAAAAATAATTGTATTTGCAGTGCCTAAATCAATTGATAAATCACTAGAAAAAATATCTAAAATCATTAAAACCCCCGAGTTTTCTGATATGCTACGTTATATTATAGTAAGATTTTAACTGAGGTTTAGTTAACCTACAAGGTCATCTGCAATAAAATAACAACATAAAGGAAATTATAATGTTTGATGAAGATAAAGTAAAAGAAGTTTCGAAACTTGCCATGATTAAGCTTGATAATGATGACGCAAGTTACTTTTCAAAAGAGATTATAGATTTTTTGAAATTAGTTGAAAGTACAGAAAATATTGATTTATCGAAAGTTGAACCTTTATACCATGCTCCTGAGGCGTCATTAATTTTAAGAAAAGATAGTATCGATGATGATCCAAAAAATGATGGAATTAATTCAGCACCCGATCATAACGGAAAGCATTTTATTGTTCCAAAAGTGATTGAATAAAAAATTATGGATATATATAAAAAATCTCTCACACAATTAGCTGCTTTATTAAATAGTAAACAAATATCATCAAAAGAACTTACAAAATACTTTCTTAAAAGGATTGCAAAGTATGACTCTAAATTAAATTCCTTTATTTCTGTTAATGAAGATTATGCAAATCAGCAAGCAGACAATGCTGATAAATTGATCTCAGCAGGAAAAAATAATTTTCTTACAGGAATACCAATTGCACATAAAGATTTATTTTCTACAAAAGATATCTTTACCACTTGTGGTTCAAAAATGTTAGAGAAATATTTACCTCCCTACGATGCAACTGTGGTTAAAAAGCTTAATGATGCAGGAATGATAAGTATTGGAAAAACTAATATGGATGAGTTTGCCATGGGCTCATCAAATGAATCAAGTTATTTTGGTGATGTGAAGAACCCTTGGAACCTAGAAAAAGTACCTGGCGGTTCATCTGGCGGCTCTGCTTCAGCAGTTGCTGCAAGGTTATCCCCAGTGGCAACCGGTTCTGACACAGGAGGGTCAATAAGACAGCCGGCAGCATTTTGCGGACTTACAGGTCTCAAGCCAACTTACGGATCAGTCTCTAGGTACGGAATGATCGCTTATGCTTCTAGCTTAGATCAAGGAGGACCAATTGGAAAAAGTGCTGAAGATTGTGCTGTGATTTTTGATGAGATAAAGGGTTTTGATAAGAACGACTCCACGAGTAATCATCAAATTGATTTTAAAAAAACACAATTAAATTTAACTAAAGATGATGTAAATAAAATTACAATTGGCATCCCAAAAGAATACTTTTCTCAAGAAATGAACGAAGACATATCAAAAATTATCTTTCAAGCAATAGAAGAATTTAAAAATTTAGGTTTCAATATTAAAGATATAACTCTGCCAGATCACAGATATTCAATACCAGCATATTACATTATTGCATCTGCTGAAGCCTCATCAAATTTATCAAGATACGATGGAGTAAAATTTGGATATAGATGCCAAGATCCGATTAGTCTGGAAGACTTATATTTTAGAACAAGAAAAGAGGGATTTGGCACAGAAGTAAAAAAAAGAATAATGATTGGTACTTATGCACTCTCATCAGGTTATTATGATGAATATTATATGCGAGCTTTAAAAATAAGAAGAATTATACGAGATAATTTTAAAGAGGCTTTTAAAGAAGTCGATTTTATATTTTCGCCAACTTCACCAACAACAGCTTTTAATATTGGTGAAAAAACTTCGAATGCTCTTGAAATGTATTTATCGGATGTATATACAACACCAGTAAACTTAGCTGGATTACCTGCTATTTCAATACCTGTTGGATTCAATAATCAACTACCAGTTGGGATGCAAATCATTGGCGACTACTTTTCTGAAAGTAATATTTTAAATATTGCTAATTATTTTCAAAAGGAAACAGATTGGCATAATTATATTCCAGAGGAATTTAATCATGAGTGATTGGGAAAGTGTAATCGGTCTAGAGATACATGTTCAATTAATGACAAAGAGTAAAATCTTTTCATCTTCTTCAACAGCTTACGGCGCTGTACCCAATGAGCAAGCTTCATATGTTGATTTGGGCATGCCTGGCACACTTCCAGTTTTAAATGAAGAAGTAATTAAAAAAGCAATTGAGTTCGGTTTAGCTATCAACGGGCAGATCTCAAAAAAATCAATTTTCGCTAGAAAAAATTATTTTTATCCAGATCTTCCGAAAAATTATCAGATAAGCCAATTAGACCTTCCTATAGTTGAAGGTGGATATATAAAGATACAAAATGACCAAAATATAGCAAAAAGAATAAATATTCTGAGAGCACATTTAGAAGAAGATGCTGGTAAATCAATACACAGTAAAAAGGATAACTGTACATTTATAGATTTAAATAGAGCAGGCACGCCTTTACTCGAAGTGGTTTCAGAACCAGATTTAAGATCAGCCAACGAAGCTGTTGAGTATATGAAAAAAATTCACGAGATAGTTACTTTTCTAAAAATTTCAGACGGAAATATGCAAGAAGGCTCATTTCGGTGCGATGCAAACGTATCAGTAAAAAAATATCACGACAAAGAATTAGGTACTCGCACAGAACTTAAAAACATAAATTCCTTCAAATTTGTTGAAAAAGCAATAAATTTTGAAATTCAGCGACAGATTGACTTAATAGAGGATGGAGGGAGAGTAATTCAAGAAACTAGACTATACGATGAAAATAAAAATATTACAAAATCAATGAGGTCGAAAGAAGAGGCAAATGATTATAGATACTTTCCAGACCCAGATTTACTTCCAATTGAAATAAACGAAAAATTTATAAAAGAAATTAAAGATGGGATGCCTATGCTCCCAGACGAAAAGAGGGTGAGTTATCAAGAAGATCATGCTTTAACCAATGAACAAATAAATATTCTTTTGAATAATTCAGATTTATCTCAATTTGTTGATGATGTCATAAAAAAATCAAAAATAGAGCCAAAAAAGCTAATGAATTACTTTATTTCTTCAATATATTTAAAAATGAATAAAGAAAACCTATTAATACAAGATATGACAATTACACCGGAAGATTTTTGTAAAATCATAAACGCTGTGGAAGATAAAAAAATATCAAAAGGGAATATAAAACAAATTGTTGATATTCTTTTAACCACAAAGGGATCGACAGAAAAAATTATTAAAAAATTTGCAAAAGCACAAGATGACGATCTGGAGAATATTGATTCTCTTATAGATAAAGTAATCAGTGATAATCCGAAACAGGTCGATGATTATAAAAAAGGAAAAACAAAAATTTTAGGTTTTTTTGTTGGCCAAGTTCTAAAAACTGCAAAAGATTCAGACCCGGGATTGATTAAGGAAAAGATAATAAAAATATTAGATAAAGTTTGAAAAAACCGAAATTCTATTAAAACCTAGTATATCTTTTTTTGTAAAATTGTAACAAAGGTTACATTTCGACGCAAAATTCTTAAGTTCTAAAGTTTGGTTATGTGAATGCTCAATAACTAGATAGGAATTTTCTTTAAAATGATCTTTTGATTCAAGCATTATAGTATAAATATCATAAAGCCCATCATTTTTTGAGTATAAGCTGATATCTGGATCATCTAAACTCTGGTAATGTTTAGCGTTTTTTTTAGATAGATAAGGAGGATTAGAAACAATAATATTATATTTTTTATCTTCTAAGTTAGAAAACCAATTTGATTTAATAAATTTTATATTTTTACTTACTTTATTCCTTTCGGCATTTTCCTTAGCATTTTGTAAAGCATTTAAACTTATGTCAGTGGCAGTTACATTAACACTACTGTATTCTTTCGCAATAGCTATGCTTATAAGCCCAGTACCTGTTCCAAGTTCAAGCAAATCAAATTCTCTATCATTTTTTATTAAATTTCTAAAAATTTTTTGATAGATGTCAATATCTTCTCTTGGGCAAAAAACATCTTTTGAGACATGAATATTAAATTTTTCAAATTGAATTAGATTAGATTTCATTACTTGCGAGAAGGTCTGCTTGATATTCACTAATTAAAGGGGAGGTAATGGAATGTAAATTACCGTCAAGGAAATCTTCTAAATTATAAATTGTTAAGTTTATTCTATGATCTGTAACTCTTCCTTGAGGAAAATTATAAGTTCTTATTCTATCCGACCTATCTCCAGTACCAACAAGTTTTTTTCTTATTTGAGATTGTTCGTCCATTTGTTTTGATCTTTCGGCATCAAGTAATTTTGCTTGAAGTAAAGACATAGCCTTAGCTTTATTTTTATGTTGAGATCTGCCATCTTGGCATTCAACTACGACGCCAGAGGGAAGATGTGTTATCCTTATAGCAGAATCAGTTTTGTTAACATGTTGACCACCAGCACCAGAAGCCCTGAATGTATCAATCCTCAAATCTTCAGAATTAATTTTATAATCCTCAATTTCTTCAACTTCAGGCATAACAACAACAGTAGCAGCAGATGTGTGAACGCGTCCTTGTGATTCAGTTTCGGGAACTCTTTGTACTCTGTGTGCGCCAGATTCAAATTTTAGTTTAGAGTAAGCTTTATCTCCTGTTATCTTTATAATAACTAATTTATAACCACCCTTGTCGCCCTCACTTTCAGAAAGTAATTCAACACCCCAATTTTGTCTTTCGGCAAATCTACAATACATTTTATATAGATCCCCAGCAAAAATTGCTGCTTCAAGCCCACCAGTGCCTGCCCGTATTTCTAAAAAAACGTTACTACTATCATTTGGATCTTCAGGTAGCAAAGATATCTCCAAATTTTTTTCAAGTTTATCAATCTCTTCCTTTGCAAGCTTGACTTCCTCATCAGCCAGTTTTTTCATGTCTCCCGAAGCGGTATTAGATATTTCTTCCGAGTCTTTTAAAGCCTCTTCACATTCCAAATACTTTCGATAATCTTTTACAATAAGTTCTAATTTTGCATATTCAACCGATAAATTTTTATATTTTTCTAGGTTATTAATTACGTCTTGATTAGAAAGAGAATTTTCTATTTCTAAATGCTTTTCGGAAATTTCATTGAGCTTTTTTCGTAATGAATCTTTCATTTTTTCTTGTTAATCAAGAAAATATCACAGACTAAGTTAATTAGTTTTCTATTATTTGTTTGCCCAGCTTTATTTAATGCGATTGTAGGTTTGTGAGATAACTTTGAAGTAAGGTTTATACTTAATTGATTAATAATGTCTGATGGATCCTTACCAAGTTTGAGTTGATTCAATGATTTGTTAACACAGTCTTGTCTTATAGTTTCGCAATCATCTCTATACATTTTGATTACTGAAAAAGCTGATTGGGATTTTCTCCAATTCATATATTCTTCAACTTTTGTATCTATAATGTTTTGAGCGTCTGATGCAGCATTTCTTCTCGCTTGGTAATTATTTTTGATGAGTTCCTGAATATTGTCTAATGTATACAAAAATATATCAGGAAGATTCTTTACCTCTGATTCAATATTTCTTGGAACTCCAAGATCAACCATATAGATTGGCTTATGTTTTCTAGATTTCAAGGATGTTTCTACAGCACCTTTTCCTATTAAAGGGATGCTTCCAGAAACAGCGCTAATTACAATATCTGCATCCTTTAAGCGACTCGCAACATCTTTAAGTGGTATTGCGAAACCACCTACTTCATCCGCGATTACTTCAGCTTTTTCAATAGTTCTATTTGCAATAAATATGTCATTTATATTTTTCTTTTTTAAATTTTTTGCAGCAATGTTAATAGAATCACCTGCACCAAGAAGAAGAGCGTTCTTTTTTGACAGGTCATCATAAAATTGATCAGTTAGCGAAACTGCTACATTTGCTAACGAAAGCGAGTTTGCTCCTATCTTTGTATCGGTTCTGACTTCTTTGGCAGTTGAAAATGCATATTGAAAAAGTCTATCTAAATTTTTTCCAATAGTTCCTGCGTTGTGAGCATTGATAAAAGCACTTTTAAATTGCCCAAGAATTTGTGGCTCTCCAATTACCATAGAATCTAAACCAGAAGCAACATTTAAGGCATGCCTTACAACATTGCTATCAGAAAAACTGTATATATTATTTTCGAAATCCTCCATTGATAAACCCTTTTGCCTTAACAACCAGTCAGAAATATTATCAACATATTGAAGATCCTCAATTTCAATATACAGCTCAGTCCGATTGCAAGTTGATAACAGAAAAGCTTCATCAACTAGTGGCATGCTATGAAGTTTTTTTAGAATTTTTTGGGATTCATATTTGTCTAAAGAGAGTTTTTCCCTGATATCTAGAGAAGCTGTTTTGTGACTCATTCCTATTGTGACTAAACTCATCTCTTTCCCACTCTTAATTAATTAATCCGTTATGGTAGATTGATTCATGTTCAACGTATATTATAACTAAATATGAGTAATAATAGAGAATCAATCATAAGCTATACTACTAAAATAAGGGTGTTTTTTAAACATTTCCTAGCAATAAATCTGTTATTTATAAGTTTTGCCTATCCCTTAAGTAATACAAACGACAACCAATCTCAGCTAATTTTTGTTGACGATAAAGAGAATGAAAGCTATGTGATGCAAAAAGCTTTTGAGGCAGAAATATTAGCTCAAAACCGTGATTATCAGGAAGCTTCAAAAATATACCAAGAAATTATTAACGAATCTGATGATCCAGAAATTGCAAAGAGAGCAACACAATTGGCAGGTCTGGCAAATAACTATGAATTAATGTTAGAAAATTCCTCGCGGTGGTTACAACTTGCTGATGAAAAAGATAAAGCAACCATAAGACATGTAAGAATCTCAATCTTCTTAACACTAAAAAAAACAAGACCAGCTATTAAGGAAACGCTAGAAGCAATAGAAAATTCTAAGGATAAAGATAAATTTGCTCTAGTATACGATACCTTAAAAGTTTTTGAAGACGAGACAATAAAAGAAATTTTTGATGTTGTTTATAAAAAACATCAGAATGAATATTTAGCCCATTTTTACTACACACAAGTTTTGCTAAATAATGCTTATTTCGAAGATGCTATTAAGGTAATTAAAAAAGCATATAAATTTAAAGAATTTAAAAAGAAAGAAAGCAGATGGGGTATTTTTCTAGCTGATGCTTACTACGAGCTAGGAGAATCTGATCTGTCTATAAATACCTTAAAAGATTATTTAAGTTATTCACCAAAAAATATATATCTAAATAATTATTATATAAATATTCTAACAAAAGAAAAAAAGTATGATGATGCTTTAGAGCATTATAGATTTATGTCAGCAAACAAATTAATTAATTTTTCAGATTTAGAAACTGCAAAGAAAATGGCGTTATTAAATATAGAAGCAGGCAAATTTAAGGACTCCATGGCTTTTATTGATTCAATTGAAGAAAAAGATATTAATAGCTTTCATTATTTAAAAGGCATATTTTATTCAAAAAAAAATAACTTTAAAGAAGCTGAAACTTATCTACAAAAAGTTGAAAATGAAGATCCAAATTATATTGATTCTGTAAAAGAATTCTCAAAAATAAAAATTAAGAAGAAAGAATATAGCTTACTGAAAAGTTTTTTTAAAAAGCAATATAAAAATCTTAGTGGGATGTCAGATTTAGAAATAAGGCTAATATTGATAGAAACTGAAATTTTTTATAACGAGAAAAAATTTAAATATTCAATGAATAGAATCAACTCCGGCTTAGAAAAATATAAAAATAATGGAGCATTTTTATATACTAGAGCTTTAGTTGCAGAGAAGCTTGATAGATTTGATATATTAGAAGAAGATTTGAAGAAATTAATCAAGTTAGAACCTGATAATGCCCAAGCATACAATGCCCTTGGTTACACTTGGGCAAACAACAATATTAATTTGAAAGAAGCTCACGAATATATTGACGAAGCTCTGTCACTAGAGCCAAATGACGCTGCAATATTAGATAGCAAGGGATGGATACTGTTTAGACTTGGAAGTTATAAAAAAGCTGAGCCCTACTTTATTAAAGCCTTAAAGTACAGTGACGATAGCGAAATTGTAAGTCATTTTGTTCAAGTGCTTTTAAAACTTGGTAAAACAAACAAGGCAAAAAAGATATTTTCAAAATATATTAAACTCAATCCTGAAGACGAAAAATTAAATGAGTTAAAAAATTTACTAAATGAAATTTAAGTTAATAATAATTATATTTATCTCTCTAACTGGATGCCAGAGTATTCAAATTTTTAAAGAAAAACCACCTGTTGAAGAAAAAAAAATAGAGAATGTATTTTATGAAAACTTTTCTGCAAAAGGTGTTGTCAAGTTTTACGCAAAAAATAAAAATGTATCTTCTAGATTTAAATTCATAAAAAATAAGGATGACGAGAGAATAGAATTTTTAGACGTATTTAATAATGTTATCGTGACTTTTCAAGTTGATGAAAAAAATATTGAGATACTAGACGGATCAAAAAAACTTAATTCTGAATCTTTGGAGAAAATAGTTAATAGACCATATTTTAAAAAAATTATTTTAAATTTTTCAAATATTTTAACTGGAACAACAGAATCCGCTGAAGTTATTAAAAAATATAGTAATGGTTTATTTGAATTTATAAAAAATGAAAAATATTCGATTTATTATAAAATGTATAATAAAGACCATTTACCGGTAAATATGAAAATAAATTTTTTAAATATCTTATTTGATTTGAAGATTGTGAATTGGACTTTAATCAAGTGATGATTTTAAAATCTCCAGCTAAAATAAATTTATTTCTAAATATTCTTGGAAAAAGAGATGATGGCTTCCATGAGATTCAAACTTTTTTTCAATTTATAAATTTATATGATCAAATTACTATTTCTGAGACTTCAAGTAAAAATATAATATTTACATCAAATAATTCTGACATTGATCCAAAAAATAATCTCTGCTTAAAAGCCGTTGAAATTTTCCAAGAAAAGATAGGTAATAATTCGAGAAAAAATGTAGAAATATTCCTAGAAAAAAATATCCCTATCGGCGCAGGATTAGGAGGAGGAAGTTCAAATGCAGCTTCAATTTTAACTGGGTTGAATCAGCTTTGGGCGTGTAATTTGAGTAAAAATGATCTAGCCACTATGGGTGAAAAATTAGGTGCAGATGTTCCTGCTTTCATCAATGGAGTTCCAGCATATGCAACTGGAATTGGCAGCAATTTACAAAATTTTTCCCTAGAAAATAAATTCTTTTTAGTTGTATATCCTTTGATAAATGTTTCTACCGCAAAGATGTATCAGAAATATTTGCCAGAGTCTTCAGTAAAGCAAATAAATATTGAGAATATTCATGAAAATATTGGTTTTAATAGTTTTGAGCCTCTTCTATGTGAAGAGTACCCTGAAATTAAAGAAACTTTAAGTATAATGAGGAAAAATTATAATGGTTACGTATCTGGTTCAGGGAGTTGTTTATTTTCGATTTTTGATAAAGAAGAAGACGCAAAAAAGGCACAGGAATTTATTCCAAAAAGTTACCAAACTTATATTGTGCACAGCATAAATAATATATAATTTATATATACTCGTTTTATTGGGCCGTCGCCAAGCGGTTAAGGCATCGGGTTTTGATCCCGACATACGTAGGTTCGAATCCTACCGGCCCAGCCAACTTTTTACTTCTTTTTTATGTAATTTGTATTATCATTGCACACATAAATTCACTAGATTCCAAGGCGCCCATGGCTAGTTATGAAACTTTGAAGATATTTTCAGGTAATTCTAATCAAGATTTATCTGAGAAAATTGCAAAAAAAATTGGGATTCCAATTGGCAAAGCCTTAGTAGGTCGTTTCAGCGATGGTGAGGTTCAAGTAGAATTGCACGAGGATGTCAGAGGCAAAGACGTATTTGTTATTCAGTCAACCTGCAATCCAACAAATGAGAATTTAATGGAACTGTTAATTATGGTCGATGCCTTAAAAAGATCATCTGCTGCTAGAGTTACAACAGTCATTCCATACTTTGGCTATTCAAGACAAGATAGAAGAGCTAGATCTTTAAGAGTGCCAATATCAGCAAAAGTTGTTGCAAATTTAATCAGTACAGTTGGTACAAACAGATTATTAACTGTAGATCTTCACTCAGATCAGGAGCAAGGCTTTTTTGATATACCGGTTGATAATATATATGGCTCGCCAATATTAATTTCTGATATGTGGAAAAAGAAATATTCTGATATTGTTATTGTTTCTCCAGATACAGGAGGAGTTGTAAGAGCTAGAGCGGTTGCGAAGCAACTCGGTATTGAAGACCTAGCAATAGTAGATAAAAGAAGAGAAAAAGCAAATGAATCCGAAGTAATGAATATTATTGGAGATGTATCCTCCAAAACATGCTTGATTGTTGACGACATGGTCGACACCGCAGGGACATTATGTAAAGCATCCGTTGCTTTAAAAGATAGCGGAGCAAAGGCAGTAATGGCATATGCAACACACCCAGTTTTATCTGGAAATGCGATTCAAAATATTGAAAAATCAGCCCTCGACGAACTCGTTGTTACAGACACGATTCAACTTTCTGATGATGCAAAAAAATGTAAAAAAGTTAGACAACTTTCGGTTTCAAATTTGCTCGCTGAGTCAATTATCAGAGTGCATACAGAAGAATCTTTAAGTTCGCTATTTACTGAGTAAAAATACTTGTTCTTGCTTTGAATTTAATTGATAATACTGCTCTAAATTATTTTATGAGACATTATGGATTTTTTAATTAATGCTGAAAAACGTGACAAAAAGGGAACTTCTTCGAGTAGAAATATTAGAAGAGATGGCTTTGTGCCTGGTATAATCTATGGTGCTGGTAAAAAAGAACAAACAATATCTCTCCAGAAACACGAAATCGCAAAAAATTTAGAACAAGATGCCTTTTATAGCCAAGTTCTTGATATATCGTTAGAAGGTAAAAAAGAGCAAGTAATTCTTAGAGATATTCAAAGACATCCAGCAAAAAGAGAAATTCTGCACATGGATTTTCAAAGAGTTAAAGCCGATCAGAAGATTAACGTAACGATTCCTTTAAATTTTGTGAATGAAGATGTTGCTCCAGGGGTGAAAGTTGACGGCGGCATAATTAGTCACTTAATGACAGAAATTGAAATAGTCTGTTTACCTGCCGATATCCCAGAAAATATTACAGTTGATTTAATTGACCTTCCAATTGATCAGCCAATACATCTAAGCGAATTGAAACTTCCAAATGGTGTTGAGATTCCTCTTTTACAACATGGTGACGAAGATTCAGATGCTGCAATAGTCGTTATACATAAAGCTAAGGTCGTGGTGGAAGAAGAAGTTGAGGGTGCGCCAGAGGCATCAGAGGTTGCATCGGATCAGAAAAATGACGAAAATAAAGATGCAGATAAAGATTCTGAAAGCGAATCAAAAGATAAAGAGTAATATAAGCAAACAACTTAATTCGACCCTATGCCAAATATTGATAAAGGCAATCCCCCTCAAATAAAACTCATTGTTGGATTAGGTAATCCCGAAAAAAAGCTATTAGGCACAAGGCATAACGTCGGTTATTGGTATCTTGATAAATTTATTAACAAATTTCAAACTACTTTAACTGAAGAAAAAAAACTATCTAGTTTATTTTCTAAAGTTGATTACAAAGATAATCAAATATTTTTGATGAGACCCACTTATTTTATTAACGATAGCGGAAAGTCTATCAATAGTTTTATAAGTTACTACAAAATTGCTATTGAAAATGTATTGGTAATACATGATGATATTGATCTTAATGTTGGCTCTGTAAGATTAAAGTTTGGCGGAGGCCACGGCGGACATAATGGATTAAGGGATATAATTAATCACCTTGGGAAAAATTATTGGAGGCTTAGAATTGGTGTAGGCCATCCTGGCGAAAAATCATTAGTCCATAATTATGTTTTAAATAATCCATCAAAAGAGGAAGAGCTAGATATCAATATTGCTATGAATAATTCTTTTGATGATATCGATATTCTTTTAGACGGTGAATTTGATAAGTACACTAAAATTTTACACACGAGGGAATAATGGGATTTAAGTGCGGTATCGTTGGCTTACCTAATGTTGGTAAATCAACATTATTTAATGCTTTAACAAAGAATAGGGTTGCAGCAGAAAATTATCCATTCTGTACGATAGACCCGAATGTAGGAATTGTTGAGGTAAATGATTCAAGGCTAAATGAATTAGCAAAAATAGATAATCCCAAAAAAATTATCCCAGCAGTAATTGAGTTTGTTGATATCGCTGGTTTAGTTGCAGGGGCATCGGAGGGCGAGGGTCTTGGCAACAAATTTTTAGCAAACATTAGAGAAACTGACGCAATTGCACACGTCATAAGATGTTTTGAAAATGAAGACATTACGCATGTCGCTGGCAAAATTGATCCACTATCGGATATACAAACTATTAATACTGAACTTCTTTTGTCAGATCTATCAATTGTTGAGAAAAGCTTAGCAAGGTTAAAAAAATTATCAAAGACTGGAAAAAAAGATATTCTTGCTGAACTAGAAATTTTAGAAAAAGTCGAAGCAGAGCTTAATGACGGAAACTTTCTAAAAGATATATATAACGAGAACAAAGAATTGTTAAAACAATATAATTTCTTAACAACGAAACCGTTCTTCCTAATTTTAAATGTTGCAGATGATGAAGTTAATGGAAATAAATATACTGAGGAAGTGAGAGTTTTCTGTGAAGAAAAAAATATTTCAAATATTATTATATCCGCGAATGTTGAATATGAAATCTCTTTGATGAACGATGAGGAAAAAATAGAGTACTTTGAATTATATAATTTAAAAGAATCTGGCATTGATAGAGTAGCAAAGCATGGATACGATATATTAGATTTAGGTACTTTTTTTACTTCAGGCCAAACTGAAACAAGAGCTTGGACTATAAAAAAAAATTCATTAGCACCAGAAGCGGCCGGTAAAATACATACCGATTTTCAAAAAGGATTTATTAGAGCCGAAGTTATTTCATATGATGATTATGTGAATTTAAAAGGGACAGCGAATTCAAAAAACGAAGGTAAGATGCGCCTAGAGGGAAAAGATTATCAGGTAAATGAGGGAGATATAGTTGTATTTCGTTATAACGTTTAAGTATAATAATTATCTCTTGAATATGGCTATGTAGCTCAGATGGTTAGAGCACAGCACTCATAACGCTGGGGTCGGTGGTTCAATTCCACCCATAGCCACCAGGATTTTCCCACATCAATTTAACTCAATTAGTTCTCTAATGTTTTCAAGATAGTAATCTTTCACTGTACTTATAAAAAAAGTATCTAGCGAACCATAACTTTCTTCAATAAAATCATTTATATTCTCAAAACCTTGGTCTATAGATTCATTTTGAGTTTCCGTAAATAAATCTGTGGTTTCGCAAATAACAGGGTTTCTATATTTTTGTGTACGAAATGATTCATATTCACTATAGGTTTCAGACGTCCAACCTATGCTTATAAGCTCAATAAAAGTATTAATATCATCAGATTTTTTTATGGCTTGAGAAATATAAATAGCACCATCTAAGTAATCAAGGATTTTAGTAAATATATCTTTTGATTCTTCATCTAATTCATCAAATATTTTTAGTACAAATTCCTCATCTTTTTTTATAAGATTTTGGAGTTCATTAAGATGATTACAAATAGATACACAATCGCTTCTTTCAAGTAAAATATCTATTTTTGATATGATTTGTTCTTTATCTAAATTTTTACTCATATACAAAGCATACACTAATAATCATTTTTTCCATATTCACAAAATTGACAAGATTCCGCAGAATGAGGAATATCTTGTGAAGATAATAATTTGACTACTTTTTTAACGTAACTAACAAAGTTATCTTCATCGATGGGTATTTCAAACCACTGTGCTTTATGAATGATTCCCAACGATGATTCACTTGTTTTTATCATTTTTTCATCAATATCTGGTTCAAATACAATTATTCCAAGTTTTGTAATAGGAGAAAGATGAGGTTTACCCTCGCGATTGTTTTCAAGAGCATACTTATAAGCATGTAACTGTGTGGAGTAATCTCTTGCTTTATCAGAACTCATAGCGGTTGTTTTAAAGTCAATCACAGCATATGAGCCATCATCAAGTTTCAAGAATGCATCACCTTTTCCTGATATATAACCTGCATTTCCATCTTCACACTTAATATCTACAGATTCTAATGTTTTACTTCCAGGTCCCTCAAAAAAAATCCCTTTGGGTATATCAATACAGATATCTTCAGTTCTCATGCCTGTTGTAGAGTTTTTATGAATAATATCGTATTTTGAAAAGATACTAGGGAATGTCCCTGGTTGAGTGAGTCCTTTCCTGATATCCAAGTAAAA
>CAJWEM010000008.1 GCA_913031205.1 uncultured Gammaproteobacteria bacterium
ACCAGTTTCTTCAACTTCATTAATATTTAATTTTGATTGAGGTATTAATTCAAATTTATGCTCTAAGATTTCGTTGAATTCCTTTATTTTATTAGTATTATTTGAAGCTAATAAAATTTTATCCATAGCTGTTTAAGGCTTTCTTTTGAATTTCAATAATATTTTTTATTCCTTTTGACGCCAACAATACCATAGAGTCTAATTCATCTTTTGAAAAAGAGCCTTTTTCAGCCGTACCCTGAATCTCAACAAATTCCTCTTTTTCGTTCATTATAAAATTCATATCTGTTTCGGCGTTTGAGTCCTCTTCGTAATCTAAATCTAATAATATTTCTCCGTCAACTTTGCCAATAGATACAGATCCTGTAAACGAATCTATAACATCTGAAGAATAGAAAGATTCATCCTCTTTAGTTCTCAATGCTAGGCAAAGGGCTACGAATCCACCAGTAATTGATGCTGTCCTAGTTCCTCCATCTGCTTGAATAACATCACAGTCTACAGTAATTGTTTTTTCTCCAAGCTTTTCAAGATTAATGGCTGATCTTAATGATCTGCCAATTAATCTTTGAATTTCCATTGTTCTTCCGCTCTGTCTACTTTTAGATTCTCTTCGCATTCGATCATTGGTTGATCTTGGTAACATGCCATATTCTGCTGTAACCCATCCCGAATTTTGACCCTTGAGAAAATTTGGCACCTTGTCTTCAATAGTTGCGTTACAAATTACTTTTGTTTGCCCAAATTCGACTAAGACTGAGCCTTCAGGGTGTGATATGAAGTCCTTGATAATTTTGATATCTCTTAATTCGTTTGCTTTTCTACCGTTTTTTCTCATATTAGTATTCTCGAATATTCTAAAAAAAATAAATTTGCTTATTTCTTGTTTTTGTGAAGAATTACACAATCAAGATAATAACACAGTATGAAAAGCATTGGGGCAAAGGATTATGAAAGTAGCAATTTTAACTACAGGCGGGACATTCGATAAGATATATTTTGATGCAAATAGTGAGTACAGTATTGGGGAGCCATGCATCACATCTATATTAGATGAGGGTAATGTAACTTCAAACTTCCGTATTAAATCTATTCTAAAAAAAGATAGTCTAGATATAACTTCTGAAGAACGTGAAATAATTAAAAAATCTGTGGAAGAATGCGAGGAAGAAAGAATTATGATTATACATGGAACCGATACTATGGTTGAGACAGCAAAATATTTAGAAGGTGTTATAGATAAAACTATAGTTCTAACTGGGTCAATGCAGCCAGCAAGATTTCGAAAAACAGATGCGAACTTTAATTCCGGCTTCGCTCTTGGAGCTACAATGTGCCTTGAATTTGGAGTTTACATTGCAATGAATGGCAAGGTTTTCCAATCAAACAATGTTAAAAAAAATATTGACCTAGGTAAATTTGAAACAAAGGATTAAAGAAATGAATAAACTAATTAAGACCATCCTAATATCTACAATTCTTTTATCGTCTTCTGTATTTTCAAATAATTCAAAGTTATTTAGTTCAGGAGTCCCCTCTTTAGCACCCATGCTAGAAAACGTGACCCCTGCCGTTGTTAATATTTATACAATAAGTGAGAGTGAGCAACGAAATCAACTAATTGATGACCCGTTTTTAAGAAAATTTTTTAATATTCCTAATCAGCAAAAATCACGAAAAAGAAATAGGTCTGGTTTGGGCTCTGGCGTAATAATCAATAGTAAAAAAGGATATGTTATTACAAATAATCATGTCATCGCAAAAGCAAAAGATATTAAAGTTAAACTTCACGACGGAAGAGAGTTTAAAGCAAAATTAGTTGGTGCAGATCCTGCATCTGATATTGCTATTATTCAAATCAAGCCAGAAAATTTGACAGCTATTAAGTTTTCAAACTCAGAAAAATTGAGAGTTGGGGATTTTGTTGTTGCTATAGGCAACCCATTTGGAATCGGGCAAACAGTTACATCTGGGATAGTCAGCGCTTTAGGAAGATCTGGACTTGGTATCGAAGCTTATGAAAATTTCATACAAACTGATGCGTCAATAAACCCCGGTAATTCTGGTGGCGCCTTAGTCAATTTAAAAGGTCAGCTTGTTGGCATTAATACAGCCATTATCGGCTCAAGGGGAGCTTCAGCTGGAAGTGTGGGGATAGGTCTAGCTATTCCTGTAAATATGGCTCTAGACATTACTGATCAGTTGCTTAAGTATGGAGAGGTAAAAAGAGGTTATTTAGGAGTTTCTGCTCAAAATTTGACAGATGACCTTTCAAAAGCATTCGGAGTCGAAACAAACCGTGGAGCAATAATTACAAGAGTACAGAAAGATTCTCCTGCAGATTTATCAGGTATAAAAGTAGGAGATGTAGTAACAAAAATTAATAATAAAGCTATAGAAAATGCTGCATCTATGCGAAATAAAATTGGTCTTTTAAAAATTAATAGCACAATAACACTTCAAATTAACAGAAAAGGTAAAGTGTTAACAAAAAAAGTACGTATTGTAGAACCTGATAAAGCGAAAATAAAGAATCTAAAATTAAATCCAAGATTATCAGGCGTTATATTCGGGGATATTAAAAAAAATATGCCAGAGTATGGAAAAGTAAATGGTATAAAGATAATGAAAATGAGAAAGGACAGTAAAGCATTTTCAGTTGGCATCAGACCAAATGACATTGTTCTATCAATTAATAATATACCTGTTCAATCTTTAAAGGATTTGGAAATAGTTGCAAATAATAACGATGAACTTGTTCTTCATGTTCAAAGGCAAAATAGAACAGCTTTTATCTTATTAAAATAAATTAACCGCCAGTTATTGTAGGGAAAAATGCTATTTCGTCATTCTCCTTCAAAACATATTCGAAATTGGTGTGTTCAAAATTACATGCAGTAAATATTTTATATTTAAATTTGTCTAAATTTAGTTCGAAAAATAAATCTTGAATTGTTAGATTGGAATTTGGTAGGTCAAGAATCTCTTCTTTTTTACCCATATCTTCCGAAAGTCTTGCCAAGTAAATTACTTTTATTTTCATATTTGATACACTATAAGCAATAATATAAATATTAACTTATGAAGAAGAATCTTACACATTTTACTAAATCCGGTAATGCTCAAATGGTTGATGTTCAATCAAAGGATATCACAGAGAGAATAGCTGTAGCCAGTGGGAAAATATATATGTCTTCAGCATCCTTAATTAAAATTAAAGAGGGTGGGCATAAAAAAGGTGATGTTTTAGGCGTTGCGAGAATAGCTGGTATAACTGCTGCCAAAAAAACCGCGGATTTAATACCCTTATGCCATAACATTAATTTATCATCAGTAAATATTGATTTTAAGATTAATAAGTCAAAAAAATATGTTGAGTGCATTGCAAATGTTAAATCTACAGGAAAAACTGGTGTTGAAATGGAGGCATTAACTGCAGTTCAAATCAGCCTACTCACAATATATGATATGTGTAAATCTATTGACAAAGGAATGGTTATTTCGGAGATAAAACTTGAGTTAAAAAAAGGCGGTGCTTCTGGTGAGTGGAAAAGATCAAAATAAAGAGTATAGAAATTTTTCTAAGAATTTAATTTTATGGCAAAAGGACTTTGGTCGCCATAATCTACCATGGCAAAAGCAAACCAATCCCTATAGAGTCTGGATTTCTGAAATAATGCTACAACAAACTCAAGTAAAAACTGTACTGCCATTTTTTGAAAAGTTTATGAAAAAGTATCCAGATATTAAAGCTCTTTCGAAATCTAAGATTGAAGACGTATTTGAGCTTTGGACTGGGTTAGGATATTACAGGAGAGCAGAAAATATATATAAATCATCTCAAATTATAAGAAATAAGCACAACCTAATTTTTCCAAGCACTTTTGAGGAAATCATAAATTTACCAGGTATTGGAAGATCTACAGCTGGAGCGATATTATCTCTAGCTTTTAATAAGAGATATGCCATTCTAGATGGAAATGTTAAAAGAGTTTTAGAAAGATACTTTGCAATTAAAGCAGAAAAAAATATAGATAAGGAACTATGGGAATTCTCAGAGAATTTACTTCCAAAAGATAAGAATAATATTTATAGTCAAGCAATTATGGACCTTGGCGCTACAATTTGCACAAAGAAAACACCTGTCTGTGAAAAATGTCCAGTAAGCCTCGATTGTAAATCTTTAAAATTTGACTTAACAAATGTAATCCCCATCAAGAGAAAAAAAATAATTAAAAAAGAAAAAGACTTGAATTATTTATTAGTTGTTAAAAACAAAAACTTAGTACTAATGCAAAAGAATCCTAGTAAAGGTATTTGGGCAAACTTATGGACTTTCTTAAATTTTAAAACAAGAGACGACTGTAAGAAATACTTAAAAAAAATAAATTTAACTCCGAATATTTATAATTACGCTTCAATACAGCATAATTTAACTCATATGAAATTAAACATAAATATTTATAGGATTGATGTTAAGAATTATCCAATTTCTGAGGAATTCTATTGGAAAAATATTTATGATAACATTGCTACAGCTAAGCCGTTTGTAGAAATTATTAAAAAACTTACTGAGGAATTAGAAAATGAGAACAGTCCATTGTTCAAAGTTAAAAAAGGAACTTGAGGGTTTAGAAAGACCCACCTATCCAGGAGAAATTGGCAAAAGAATCTTCGAAAACATCTCGAAAGAGGCTTGGGCCCTTTGGCTAAAGCATATGACGATGCTAATCAACGAGTATAGACTTACTCCTATAGAACCTAAGGCTAGGACCTTTCTTGAGGAAGAAATGGAAAAGTTTCTTTTCGGAGAGGGATCTGAAGTGCCAAAAGAATTTAAACCTGAATAAAAACTAGTCCACTATCTTTTTGAGGGAATCATATTAAATATCATATGAGGAAGAGTCAAGCATGCGAGTAAAATAAAAATAAATTTTATTATAGATTTACTAATTGATTCGCCCAAATAATTAGACATTAACATAACAAAAGCTGTAGAAAAAAATAGTGACGAAATTACTATCAAAAATAAGAAGCCTTTTGTTGAAAAATTACTTGGAACATTTCTTGAAACATAGATAGACTCTAAAAAATGTTTAATAGAATGCGAGAAACAAAAATATAATATGAATGATATTAATGGCGGAAGAAGAATAAAATTTGTTAAATAAATAAGACTCTCCACTTTACCAAAAGCGTTTTCATTTTTCCCAAATAAAATATGAAAAACAGAAAGAATAATAAATAATGCCTTTTGAGTATATGAAAAGGAGAAGGTAGATAAATCATATCCTACTAAGATAGAGAATAGATGGCTTACTTGATCATAATGAAACAGTATTGGGGAAAACACAATAATAATCCCACGAATTATCATATTTATATCATAAACAATATGGTCTGATTTATTTAAATAGTTGTATTCCTCGTATCCAAAATGATATGAAGCAATTAAAAGAAAGAAAATTAAAGCTATCCCAGGAAACTTTATCCAAATAAGAAAATAAATCATAGAAATTAAAACATATAGAACAATAAAATATATTAACCAAAGTTCTGAAAATTTCTTTAATAATTTTTTCCCAACTGAAAAATCAAAGAAACCATGAGGAATACCAATCAAAGTAACAAGAAAAAATAAAACGTAACTTTGTGATTTTAAATCTAAATTTATATTATTTAGAAAAAATATGACCAAACTCGTTATACTTAAAAAAATAAAAAAATTTCTTCTTAACTTATCTAATTTATTGATCATTTTTTTACTATCTTTATGAATGAGTATTTCAAAAATATTTTTTTTGGGAGTAATAGTATTATCTTCACTATATCAATAATACTCGGAATATCACTTAAAAATCTAATTTGAGCATCATTATTATTGGATGAAAAAAGCTTTATTAATGCATTTTTCATTTGTCTTGGTTCTTCGTTTACGATTTTTAAAAATACTTCATCCATTTTCCTTAAGATATATGAATGATAATTTTTTTTAATTTTTCTTCTTTTTGATATGATATCTGGTAAATGATTAATTATATTATCAACTTGCTTTTGAATATTTATAAAAGTATATCCTGTACTGGCGCGCGTGGCACCCGAAAAAGAACCAATTTTCGTTATACTTTTTGTTGATGAATTTTTTATATTTGCATCCATAGGAATTGATCCATATTCAGTCTTTCTAATTTTAAAATTTGATTGGCTGTAATTTTCTTTCACATATTCTTCGATATACTTTTTATCTAAATACTGGTCCTCTTTTTCTTGTGAAAAATAAGTTGATTCTATTAGAGCTTCTCTTTTCGAAAAAGGCAGAAGATAAATAAAGTGGAATTTGTCTTCAATTCCTGAAAATTCCATAAACATTGGCTTCTCATCATCGAAAATATCTTCTTCGGATTCTACATATGCTCCAAAAAATTGCTGCCACATGGATACTTTTATATTTTCAGGTCTACTGTCAAAAACATGTTTACACTTTAATTCATGATCTTTTGTCTTAACTATTACTTCTGATTTATTTGTCGATAAACTTTTAACTTTAGATGATGAAATAAAATTAATATTATCATTTTTATCTATTAAATTTAAGATAAAATTATTAAAAACATGTGAGTCTAAAGATTTATATTTATATTTCTTGCAATTTATATTAACTAAAGAATTTTTATTTTTTATAACTAAGCTTTCCCATTCTTTTTTTATTATATGGTCATAAGGTGTTTCATAGGTGTCCCAAAATGACCACAGCTTATTTTTCAAATTTATATCAGCACTTGACTCAAGAATGCAAACTTTATAATTTTTTCCAACTAGTCTATGAGCTAAACTTAAACCTGCGCACCCTGCTCCAATTATTACTAAATCGTACTCACTTTTCGTTAACATTAATCATACCTTTTAGATTCTCATGCAAATAAGGGTTATGTGCTTTTCTATATACTGGAATAATAAAAAAAATTATGAATTCAAGTAATGTTCTTGCGATGATAAAAAATTTTTCGTGATTCTTTATGTAAATATTCTCTTCTAAAAATTTTGTGCCTGAACGCTTTATTTTTAATCCTATGGCTTCGTATATTCTTAAGGCAACTAATATTGAGAGTCTAGATTTTATAGGGATATGTCGAAATCCGTTCAATGAACTCTTATAATAAATTTCAGATTTAAGCAAAATCTTATCCACCTCCCGCTTTATCTTTAAATTATCTTCATAGGTTTTTGTACTCAAAGTTTCTTCTGAAATATCAGTGTCTTCAGGTAAGTATATTCTTTGATTATTAAAGTCTTGAATAATATCTCTAGATATATTTGTTAACTGCATCGCAATACCTAGATCTATCGCATAGAAATTGGCCTCCTCATTTTCAATTTTTAAAGCTTTGGTCATCATCAGCCCAACAACACCGGCTACTCTATAGCAGTACCTTAAAAGCTCTTTATTATTCTTATATCTTTTAAAATTTATATCTGAATTTATACCTAAAATTAATTCGGAAATAATATCTTCGCTTATTCCATATGATTTTATAACTTCTTTTAATTTTTCTATTTCAGTCTTTACTTTATTTTCAGCGCCGGTGAATTTTAAGTTTTCATCTACTAAATCATCATGTATTCTGCAGAAAGAGTAAATGTTAATAACTTTTTGTAATACTTCAGAAGATAAAAATCTACTTGCCCAAAAGAAGGATTTACTACTTTTGTATATAATTTCTTTATTATCAATTAATCCCATAGTCTCTTAGTATAAGCTTCTCAGTAACTTTTGCTGTTGAAATAACTCCGGGGACCCCTGCACCAGGATGAGTACTCGCGCCTACAAAATATAAACCATTTGTTTCTTTCGCTTTGTTACCATATCTAAAGTAAGCTGATTGGGTGAATACAGGTTGTATTCCAAAACCACTTCCAGCGTATGTATTTAAATCATTTTCAAAGTAATCAGGCGTAATAAAAAAACTGTCGACAATGCTATTTGATAAATCAGGCATTATCTTTTCTTGTAGATTATTGATTATTATATTTGCCAACTCATCGCCTTTATTTTCCCATTCGATATTGCTCAAATTATTTGGAACAGGAGCAAGAACATAAAAAGTATCGTGACCATTTTGTATCATTGACGGGTCAGTTGCTCCAGGTCTATGTAAGTAAAGGCTAGGATCATTAACAAATATCTTCTTATTAAAAATATCATTAAGTAATTCATAGTGTCTTCTACTAAATACAATGGTATGGTGTTTTACATCATCATAGATTTTTTTTGTAGCAAAATACAAAACAAATAAACTCATTGAATGCTTTAGGTTGAATTTGTTTGATATTTTTTTTGGTTTGAATCCTAGTAAGTTCTTATAGGTATATGTAGGATCTGAGTTACAAACAACCAAATCACAATTAATCATGCCTTTAGATGTATCGATGCCAATTACCTTGCCATTCTTTGTAATAATTTTTTTTGCCTCAGTATCTTTTTTTATTTCTATATCTTTTTTTGCAAACAGGTTCTCAAGACCGTCTACAATTTTTCCAGTTCCGCCCTCTGAGTAATGTACGCCCCATTTCCACTCAAGATATTGAATTAATAAATATATAGAAGTTGTTGAATAAGGATTTCCTCCTACTAAAAGAGGGTGCATGCTAAGCGCTTCGTTTAAATTTTTGTCGTTTAAATATTTATCAACTGTTTTATAAACCGATCGATCAAATCTAATTTTCATTAGTTCGGGTAAATGTTTGATCATGCTAAAAATCGACTCAAAAGGCACATCCGATAACTCAGTAAATCCTTTATTGAATATTCTTTTGCTATGCTTTAGTAATTTTATGTAAGCTTTTGCTTTTTTGATGCCATATTTAGATTTTATCTCATGGGCGGTTGAGATTAATTTATCGCCATAATCGATATACTCGCCGCTATCAAATAAAAATCTATACCATGGTTTTACAGGGAGTAAATTTACATAATTAGTAAAGTCTTCATTATGTATTGAAAATAATTCTTCAATTAAGTAAGGAGCAGTTATTACTGTTGGGCCAGCATCATACTTATAACCATTATGAATAAAGGTCCTTGCTCTACCACCTAAATCTGCTTGTTTCTCAATTAGAGTAACTGCAAAGCCCTTGGCTTTTAACCTTGAAGCAATTGAAAGGCCTCCAAAGCCAGATCCTACTACCACAACTTTTTTCATATAAATCCTAAGAATAAAAAAAGGCTCACTATTTACAGCGAGCCTTTAATCTAACGTTTTGAACTGCTTTAAGCAGATTCGTTAACAGCAGCTGCCCATATAATCACACCAAATGCGATTTTGTTTACAAAGTCAGCTAAGTTGTAAACGATGTTTACTGTTGCTGGGTCTGTTCCACCAGCTAGGTAACCTAAGAAGTATCCTAGTGGGTAAATTGCCCAACCTACTGTAACAATTAAACGCATTGCACCGAAAGCTGTTTGACAAGCTGCGCTTCCGCTTGCTGCGTTTGCTTTACTTGCTTCACCAGCAAAGATTTCATACAGAATGTATAACCAACCAATCATCCCGATGATGAAACCTGTCATCGCAGACATCATGCCTGCTTCACCAGCGAATCCACCGATAAGCATTACAAGAGTACCAATTAATAGTCTCCAGAATATGCCGGCAGAAACTGCTGTTACAGCAGCTAAGATTAAGTAGAACTCAATCATTTGTAGAGGTACTGTTAGTAACCAGTCAATGTATCTAAGTACTGTTGGTGAATCACCAGTAGATACCCATACTTCTCTCATGTAGAAGTAATGAACCGCGGCTATTAAAGTAACTAAGCCTACAACTGTTAATGATGTTTTCCATTTGGCGCTTACTCTGTCACGTTCAATAAGAAAGAAAACAGTTGATGCAACCATTGCAATAGAAATGATCCAGAAAGTAACTCCAACCGTATCATCAGGACTTAAACCACTACTGTGGCCACCTGCTAGCGCTATTGACGGTAAAGAGATTACTACTAGAAATGATGCAAAAAGTTTTTTGCTAAAATCTAATAATTTAATCATATCGTTTTTTCCTCGAGTTATTATAGATATATTTTTTCTAACTACATTTGTTATTCTATTCATTTCAGTTAAAAAATAAACCCTTAATTACTCAGAAATTTTTTGTATTTTTTGATTTATAAGATATTGAAAAAATTGATTTTTTTTTCAAAAATTTGTGAAATTTTTAATTAAAATATAATGATAATCTAATATTGTGATAAATATGGATAACTTTCCTCAAATCACAGCTACCCAATTAAAGTTAGACTTCATCATTCAATACATTAGTGTATACTCACTTTTTCGAAATATTTTGGCTTGGTAGCTCAGTTGGTAGAGCAGTGGACTGAAAATCCTCGTGTCGGCAGTTCAATTCTGCCCCAAGCCACCAGCTTTTTCACTAAATTAAATCAATTGCATGCTTCTTAAGTATATCAATTTCAATAACTTCCAAAGCTAGCTCATTTGTACTCTTTGCAACGATTGGAGGTGCAACATTATCTCTTAAAGCCTCAAGCCAACGAAGCGCACAAACACACCACTTATCACCATCTTTTAAGCCAGGAAACGCGAACTCTGGTCTCGGGGTTATTAAATCGTTTCCCTTCGTTTTTGAGTATTCTAAAAACTCATCCGTTACGATTGCGCAAACAGTGTGACTTCCAATATCATCTTTTAAAGTCTCACATGAGCCGTTTCTCAAAAAACCTGTCATTGTTTCTTTGCTGCAAGTTTCGATAACTTCTCCAAATATATTTTTATTAAATTTATCTGCCATATTTTCTAATTGTTAAAATTAATATCAATGTGGATAATAATATAGAAATTGATACAAATACAAAACTTGCCTCAATATTTATCAAACTTGATACTATACCAAGTCCAAGAGCCCCAGTGGCATAACCAGTGTCTCTCCAAAATCTATAAATTCCAATTCCAGATGCTCTCCAACTGTCTTCACAATTATCATTTACTGCTGAGCTTATTGATGGATAAAGTAAAGCCATTCCAATTCCAAGAATAAAACTGCATATCAACCACGAAGTTAATTCCAAGCTTAATAGGCATACGGGCAATGTGATTGCACAAAGAAGCATCCCAGTAATAATCAATAGGTTTCTGCCAACAAAATCAGAATATAGACCTGAAAAAATTTGCATAACACCCCAAGTCATAGCGTATGTTCCAACTATTAAACTAATCTCTATTAAAGTCATGCCATTATTAAACAAGTAAACTGGGAAAAATATCCAAATACATGTATCAATAAATTTCTCAACGTGTCCTGCTTGAGAATATGCAAAGAGTTTTTTATTTTTCCACGAAACATATAAGAACATATTTTCCGGATCATCTTTTTTTAAAATGTTTGCATATTTTTTAGTATCCTCAATAAGAAAAATACAATACAAAAGCGCTATGAGTATAAAGATGGACGAAAACAAAAATAAAGCTATTTTAACGGTAAAGAGAGAGGTCATATAACTAACAAGTACACCTCCTATTGCTACGCCAAAATAACCTGAGAATTCATTTAATCCTACCGTAAAACCTCTTCTTTCGGTTTTTGTAATATCAACACTTGATATTTGAGTTACAGACCAAGTCAAACCTTGGTTTATTCCAATGATGAATGTGGCTAAAATTATATAGTACCAGTTATCTGCGAAATAAATTATTAATGGCACTGGAAGTGCTATTAACCAGCCAATTAGAAGAACAGCCTTTCTATCATATTGATCGGCCAAAGTTCCAGCGAAATAATTTGCAATACCCTTTACCAATCCAAAAGCTATAATGAATGTTGATAAAAATATAAATGAATCTTTCGGGACATTAAAAATACTCTCTGATAACGCGGGAATAGCTGTTCGAAATAAACCTAAAAGTATGCCAACAAACATTACCTGAAGTAGTAAATTTACTAAAAGAGAATATTTTTTTTCTGTTATCATATTAATATTAAATTAATTTATATATATAGATTAGATGAAATGGAACTCAATAGAAACGTTTTTTTTAGATATGGATGGAACTTTATTGGACCTTGCATTCGATAACTTTTTTTGGCATGAACATTTACCAAAAATATATTCGGAATCAAAAAAAATTTCTTTTAATGCTGCAAAATCAGAGTTTGAGAGTATGTACAAAAAGAAGGAAAATACTATGCAGTGGTATTCTTTAAGACATTGGAGTGAAGTCCTTAAAATAGATTTACTATCAGAGCTTCTAATGACAAAAAATAAAATAAAAACGTTACCAAAAGCTAAGGGTTTTTTATCTTTACTAAAAAAAAATGATATTAAAGTTTTTCTATTAACAAACTGTCCAAGAGATATGCTTCATGTAAAGTTGAATCAAACTAAACTATGGGGGTATTTTGATGAAATTGTATCCTCAGAGGATTTTAACTTTCCAAAAGAATCCATTGACTTTTGGGATGTATTAAACGAAAAGTATGAATATAATAATGATACAACAGTTTTTTTAGATGACAGCAAAAACGTAATTGATTTTTCATTAAAACATGGATTAAGAAATGTTTTCTTAATAAGTAGCCCTGACTCAAGTAAAAAAGATCAAGATACTTTTGGTTATAAATCTATCAAAGGCGTGAACGAATTTAAAAAAATGATAACTAGTTAGCTTTCTTACAGTTTTTCACAAATCTTAATAAGTGTTTCTGAAGCTTTTTCCAATCATTTTCTGTAACTATAAAACCAACACATTTTCTTGACCCGCATTTGCACACATGGTCTCTAAAATCCTCGGGATCAAACGAAAATCCATAGTCATAAGTAAGTTCATCTCCTTTTCTTATATCTACGAAAGATCTAATCCATATTTTATCATCAATAATATCTGTGTCACAATTTGGATTACATGAATGATTCATTAGCCTTGCTTTGTTATGTTGCACATTACCATCGATATCGTATTTATCATTTAATGTAAAAATATAAACTTGGCCCTCTTCTTTATTCTTTTGTGCTTTCTTAAGTTGAATTTCGGCGATTTTATCTGATTGTGCTTTTGTAATTTTTTTTCCAACATATTCAACAATGTTTGTTCCCGCTTTTATATGGCATTTCGCGAACAAACCTTTTCCATGTTTTTTTGAATTTTTTATAGTGTACAGCTTCTTCATATAATTAATTTTCTCCTGTTGAGTTCCAGGCAAAAGTAACATCTAACTCTGACCTTACTTTACATAATCCTTCAACACCTTCATTTAGTATTATTGCAAGCGGTGTTTCATTCTCAAACCGTCTATGCTGAGTTTTAAGCCACTTCTCAGCCATATTTGTATTTCTTGGGAAAGTTGTTCTTAAAGCATCAGAAATTCCAACGATATGGCTCAATCTTTTAATTATCAAATCGTCCTTGGGAAATGCCTTAAGATTTCTATATTTATCTAGTTGTCTTTTTCTCGTTTGGTCGGACAAACCAAGAACGTTTACGGTTTCTTCCGTAGAAAGATTCCATCCATCTAAAACCTGCATTACTGTCTTGGTTATAAAGAGAAACTCTTCGTCAGTATAATCGTTCATAGTTTACCAAAAAAATTTATGTTACTTTATATGTTAAATTGATAATTAGCAATAAGATAATATATTGTTGTATTGACATTTACTTAAAATATAATTCATCAATCTAAAAAGGAGTAAAAAATTGATAAGATTTATAAAAAAAATATTTTCTGCAAATGAAAAAGTTGATGAAGATATTGATGAGAATTTAGCATGCGCAATTTTACTTGTGGAAATAAGTTACTCAGATTTTGAAATTGATAAATCAGAAATTGAATCGATGACATATTTGTTCGAAAAAAATTTTAATCTTCCTAGAGAAAAATCAGAATGGTTGAGGGATAAAGCTCTTAATTTACATAAAGACACAAATTGTTTAAGACAATATATCAAAATCATAAATGAGAAATTTTCTAAAGATCAAAAAAGACAATTTATGAATATGGCTTGGGAAATAGCTAGAGCTGATAATACAGTTGACAAACATGAAGAACATAGGATAAGAAAACTTTCTGAAATGCTATATATCGACCACAAGGATTTCATTAAATCAAAAATTTCGACGAAATAGTCAGTTTTTTTTAAATCTATATAATGCGATTTCTCCAAAAAAATTGGGTAAAAAGTTCAAAAGCTTGTTTGAATCGTAATTGCTATTCAAAACCTTCTTATCAAGAATTGTAATACTTAAATCTTCACAAAGTCTCTCAAAATCTTTAAAAGTACAAAGATGAATGTTAGGAGTGTCAAACCAATTATTTGGCAAAGAATTAGAGATTGGCATTTTACCAAAAAGACCAAGCTGTAATCTATTTTTCCAATAACCCATGTTTGGAAATGTAACTATTCCTTCTTTGGCAATTCTTAGCATCTCTAAAATTATTTTGTCGGGATTTTTATTTTCTTGAAGAGCCTGCGTCATTACAGCGTAATCGAAAAAATTTTGATCAAAATATTGACCCAGACCAGAATTAAAGTCAGCCTGTATTACGCTTATGTTCTTATTAATTGATTGCTGAACTTTATCAATATCTTTTTCAAAACCATAGCCTGAAACATTTTTATTTGTTCGCAGAAAATCAAGTAAGGTTGAATCTCCACAACCTAAATCAAGAACCGTGGAATCTTTTTGAATCCATTCAGATATAAATTTAAAGTCTTTTCTTTCCATAATATTTTCAAATAGTTTTTGTTAACTAGCCTACATTCTCCATAAAATTACTTAAAACTTTTAAATAATCTGGTATTGGCATTAAAAATGCATCGTGACCTTGGTTCGCCTCTATTTCTGCATAAGAGACGTTCTTCCTTGCTCTTACAAGAGACTTTACAATTTCATGTGATTTTGAAGATGAAAATCTCCAGTCACTTGTGAATGAAACTACTAGAAAGCGCGAATCAGTTTTTTCAAAAGCCAATGATAAATCACCATTAAAATCCGCGGCCGGATCAAAATAATCAAGGGCTTTTGTCATTAAGAGATAAGTGTTCGCATCGAATCGTTCTACAAAAGCTTGGGCTTGATACCTTAAATAACTTTCAACTTGAAAATCTACATCATAACCAAAATGTAATTTTCCTTCTCTTAGATCGCGCCCAAATTTTTGTCTCATCGAGTCGTCGGAGAGATATGTTATATGTCCTAACATTCTCGCTATGCTCAAACCTCTTTTTGGAATTACCCCATGATCATTATAACGACCATCGTGAAAATCTGGATCAGTAATGATTGCTTGTCTCGCAACCTCATTGAAGGCAATATTTTGAGCTGAGAGTTTTGCCGCGGCAGCAACAATAATTGAGTTTTTTATTTTTTCTGGATAACTAATTGCCCATTGTAAAGCTTGCATGCCGCCAAGACTTCCGCCAACGACACATGCCCAGCAGTTAATGCCAAGATAGTCCCCTAACAATTTTTGGCTATTGACCCAATCGTTAACAGTGACAATTGGAAAATCTGGCCCAAACTCTTTTCCCGTTTTTTTATCTGTTGAGTTCGGTCCACTTGATCCTCTACAACCTCCTAAGTTATTTAATGAAACAACAAAAAACTTATTTGTATCAAAAGGTTTTCCCGGTCCAATACATGAGTCCCACCAGCCTGGTTTTTTGTCGTCTTCATGATGATAACCCGCAGCATGATGATCGCCAGAAAGAGCGTGGCATATTAGAATAGCATTACTTTTTTCTGAGTTTAAACTGCCATAAGTCTCGTATATTAGTTCGAAGCTATCTAGGAGCTTCCCACAGTCCAATCTTAGAGTTTCATTTATCTCAATAGTTTCTGGTTTTACTATACCAACTGAATTTTGTTTTAGTTTGCTATTCATATTTTATCCACAATTTCAATTTGAAATCATGAATAAACAAAAGGGAATTTACGTTGCTTTATGATCTTCGCTTTAGCTGTATTTTCCCACCCGCAAGCTGACTTCAAATCGGTGTATTTGTAATATACTGTAATTTATAGAAATATACAAATAAGAAAGAAATTTATCTGAGTAAAATATTGATAAAACTTTGAATGAAATATATTAATATTAAAGCTATTATTACCGAGAAATCGATTATGCCAACAGAAGTTGGTATAAACCGCCTTATAAAAAATAAAATAGGATTTGATATCTGATAAATAATATCCAGAACTGGGTTTCTGTTGGATAGTGGTGATTGAACAAACCAACTTGATATCGCAAGAACTATAAATATTATTGTAAGAGCATTTAGAATACTAAAAATTGAACTCTTTATAGAATAGATAATTACCTTTTCAACGATCATATCATTTCCCAAAATTGTCCCATGAATATAAAAACTGGCAAAGTGACATAATAAAATAACTATAAAGCTTGATAATTCAAATTTTCCAAAGTTTGGTATAAAAAAGAAAAAAGATTTTATTGGTCTAGTAATTTTTATTATTGATTGAGTAAGAGGATTAGATACGCTTGCATTACATAATGCCAAAAGAATTCTTAATGTAAATATTAAAACCAAAAATGAAAGAACTAAATCTGACGCAAAATAACCTAATTCGGAAAAAGAGTTTGACATTTATTCCACCTACCCTGACAAATCTATAGATCTCTTTTTGGCAACTTCTATTGCCTTAGAAATAATTTTTTTGAAGTTTTTTTCTTCAAGTGATTCAATTGCGGCTTCTGTGGTACCTCCTTTTGATGCAACAGTTGATCTAAGTTTTTTCACATCTTTTGTAACAAATAACATTTTCGAAGTACTGTTTAATAAATGCATTAATAATAGAGATTTATCTTCATTAGATATGTTTTTAAAGTTTCCACACTCCATCAATGCTTCATAGAAATACATAAGATAGGCGGGTCCACTTCCAAATAGAGCTGTAAATTCATGCATCTCATCTTCGTTAATTTTTCTAACATGTCCAATACTTCGAAAAATATCTTCAATATAATTTTTTCTCTCCGTATCAGACTCATTGCTATTGCAAATTCCAGTTATACTCTCATTATAAATCGCACATAAGTTTGGCATTGCGCGGGTGATTGATACATTTTTTTTAATTATTTTTTTTAGTGAACTAATACTTACTCCTGCAGCAACCGACACAACAGATTGATTGTCACGAAAAATATTTATATTTTGATTTATAGCCTTTTCTATATCTTTTGGCTTAACGCAAAGAAAAATAATATCAAAATAATCTTTACTTTCTGATCCAGATTCTAAAAAAATGCACTTCTCAAGATTAAACTCACTCTTTTTTTTATTATGAAAAATAGTAATGTCATTCGAATTATTGAATTTACCAGACGACAAAACACCGCTAATTAAGGCGCTTGACATATTTCCATAACCTATAAATGCTATTTTCATTTTTTTCTTTCACCAAAGATTGCTGTACCAATTCGAATGACTGTAGAGCCTGCTTCTATTGCAGCATTATAGTCTGAGCTCATACCAATTGACAAAGTATCTAACTTATAACCTTTTTTTACAAGATCATCGAAGATATTTTTAATTTTTTTAAAGCTTTCTAATTGAGCAATATGAGTTTCCTCTGGTTTTGGTATAGCCATTAAGCCCCTAATATTTATCATATCAAGGTTTTTTGTTTTTTTTAAAAATTCTTCTACTTCACAAAAGCTTATTCCCGACTTGGTTTCCTCATTATCACTATTTACTTGAATACAAACATTTAATTTTTTGCCAGAGGTTTTTCTTAAAGCATTTATCTTTTTTAGTGTTTTTTCCTTATCAATACTATGAACCCAATCAAAATTCTCAGCTATTAATTTCGCTTTGTTACTTTGTATGCTTCCAATAAAGTGCCATACAATATCTAAGTCTTTTAATTTCGATATTTTTTCGACTGACTCTTGTAAATAATTTTCACCAAAGTCTCTTTGTCCAGCCAAATATGCAGTTTTAATTTTCTCTACACTATGAGTTTTACTAACTGCCATTAGAAGGACACTATTTTTTTTTCTTTTATATCTCTCTTCGAAATTCGAAATTTCTTTTTTTAACTGGATAATATTTTTTTCTATTTGTTCCATACAAGTTCTTTATTTATGAAAATTCGTAAATAAAAAAACTACTTATTTTCATAAACCACTCTACCTTTGCGAATAGTTTTTTTTACTTTTGTGCTGAATTTTTTACCAATAAATGGTGTATTACGACCTGCGCTTTGAATTCTATTTTCTTCTAAAATCCATTCCTCTCTTTTGAAAATACATAAATCAGCGGGAAAATCTTTTTTTATAACCCCGCTATCAATATTTAATAATAAAGCGGGATTTCTTGTCACTTTCTCAATTGCTTTTTGCATATCAAGAACCCCTTCATCTACCAAATCTAAAATTAATGGGAGTAAAATTTCAATTGAAGAAATGCCTGGCAAAGTGCTTGAAAATGGAGCTTGCCTTGCGTCCTCATTATGTGGCTGATGATCAGAGCAAATTGCTGTTATATACCCTAAAGAAATTGCTTCTCTTAATGATATTAAATCTTCATTTGTTCTAAAAGGGGGGGTTACGTGATAGTTACTATTAAAATTATTTATAAAACTTTCATCAAAAAATAGTTGGTGTATCGCAACATCAGACGTCACTTCGATGCCTTGTGATTGGGCATTTTTAATTAAAGTTAATGACTCTGCACATGAAATTCTACATAAATGCAACTTAACACCTGTAAGTTTACATAGCGATATTGCTTCGGCAACAGCGGCTGATTCTGCAGCAGATGGGATGCCTGGTAGGCCAAGTTTATTCGCTATTTCCCCTTCATGAACACATCCGCCGTTAGCAAGATGGTAATTTAGAGGTTGGTAAAATATCGTTATATCTTGCCCAGATGCATACTCCATTATTCTTCTTAAAACTAAAGAATTTTTAATAGGGCTAAAACAATTTGTTAATGCTATTGCGCCAGCATGTTTTAATTCTGACATAGAGCTTAATCTTTCTCCGTCAAGTTCTCTCGTAAGTGCAGCAAGAACTTTTACATCACAAAGATCAACATTTTTAAAAATTTCTTGGACTAATTTTATTTGAGCAGGCGTGTCAATAACTGGTTGTGTATCTGGCATATAACATACAGTCGTAATTCCTGATGCTACTGCTGCTTTTGATTCACTTGAAATTGTTGCTTCTTTCTCCAAACCTGGTTCTCTAAATCTCACAGATAAATCGATTAGCCCGGGAGTAACATAGCAGTCTTGTGCATCAATAATTATTGGTGAATTTAGTTTGACGTTATCTTCATCGATCCCACATATTTTTCCATCTTTAATATATATGTCATGAATGCCAGAAATTTCACCCGGCGGATTTATTAAGTTTGCTGATTTTATAATCAGATCGCTCATTTGTTATCCTGCTGGGGTTGCATTGATAAGGACAAAATAGCCATTCTAACAGCGATACCGTTTGAAACTTGTTGCAAAATTACAGAACGGTCTCCATCTGCTACTTCAGAACTTATTTCAACTCCTCTATTTACCGGACCGGGGTGCATTATAATACCATTTTTAGCAAGAAGTTCTTGTCTTCTAGGGGTGAATCCATAGAGATTATAATATTCATTCTCATCGGGAATAAAGCTTGAATCCATTCTTTCATTTTGCAACCTTAGCATAATTACAACATTGCAATTTTTAATACCCTCATCCATATCCACATATGGTGTTGCCCCCATCCTTTCAATTCCGCTTGGAAGAAGAGTTTTTGGACCAATGACTCTTATATCGGGAACTTCTAAGATCCTCAGAGCGTGAATTAAAGATCGTGCGACACGAGAATGAAGAATATCGCCGACAATAGCTACCTTAATCTTTTTAAAATCTTTAAAGTATTTTCGAATTGTAAAAATATCTAACATAGCTTGAGTTGGATGAGCATGCCTTCCATCGCCTGCATTAATTACGCTAATATTTTGCGAGACATTTTTTGATATAAACTCTGCAGCACCTGATAAAGGATGTCGAACAATAAACATATCGCAATGCATTGCCTCGAGATTTCTCAAAGTATCCAAAAGTGTTTCTCCTTTTTTTGTTGCACTAAAATCCACATTTATGTTTAAAAAATCTGCAGATAATCTTTTTGCTGCAAGTTCGAAAGTTGTTCTTGTTCTAGTACTAGCTTCAAAAAATAAATTTACAATAGTTTTACCTCTTAGTAGTGGAACTTTTTTAACTGGTTGACCTGAGACACCAGCAAACGATTCTGCTAAATCTAAAATATCTAAAAGTAAAGGTTGAGATAAGTATTCAATATCTAGAAAATGTCTTAATCTTTTTTGAGATACAATATCATTTTCTGCAAGCTCGCCTTTTTCTAAATTTATGTCATTTGGCTCCACAATTTACCTCTTATTTATCAATGATTTCTAAAAACAATGGGTCTGGTCCTTCTAATTTAATGTTCTTATCATTCGCAAGTTCTAATTTTTCTCCTACAATATCTGCTGAGATAGGAAGCTCCTTGCCATTACGCTCAACTAAGACTACTAAAGTAACTGATAAAGGTCTGCCAAAATCAAATATTTCATTAATAGCGGCACGAGTTGTCCTTCCTGTAAATAAAACATCATCAACAAGAATTATATGTTTGTCATCAATTGAAACCGGCATATCGGTTGGCTCGACCTTAGGATTAACCCCAACCTTGCTGAAATCGTCTCTGTAAAAGCTTATATTTAAAGAGGCTGGCTTACCATCAAAATTCATCCTCTTTTGAATCCACTCAGCTATCCAGACTCCGCCAGTATGAACTCCAATTATAATTGGATCTAAAATTTGATTTTTTAAAAGATGGTCCCTAAGAGAATTCTCAATTTTTTGAAGTAGTGCCTGTGTCTGCTCTTTTGAATATTTCATTTTCAAAATAGGATTGTAATATTATTGCTGCCGCAATTCTATCTATTTCTTCTTTATTCACCTTTTTTTTTCTTCCTGCTTGCATTTGCTTTGATAGTTCGGACTTTGCATAATTTGATGAATAGTCCTCATCAAAGAAAATTACATCTAAATTACACTTTTTTTTCAGATTCGCGCCAAAATTCTTAATTTGTTTATTTATCTCCTGATCAGCATAAATTTTCGGCATACCAATAATTATTTGATTAATCTCCCATTCATTTACAAGTTCTATAATTTTATTACAACTTATTTCACTACTCTTATTTAGAATCGTCTCAAGAGGAGAAGCAATTAGATTTTCTGAATCACCTACTGCCAAACCAATCCTTTTTTCACCAAAATCAATCGCTAAAAATCTCTTAAAACTCATTTAAGTTGATCCCAAAAAATTTTACCAATATCGACATTATGCAAAGAATTTATTTCAGCGACACAAGTAGGAGAAGTAATATTAATTTCTGTAATTTTATTACCAATCATATCTACCCCAGCAAAAAAAATATTTTTAGAAACTAGATATGCTGCAACTTCACTACATATTTCTTTTTCTTTTTTTGTTAAGGTATATTTCTCTATTGACCCACCTGAGGCAATATTTGATCTATGATCTTTATTTGAAGACTTACGAATTATTGATTGCTCGATTACTTTGCCGTTTACAATTATTATTCTTTTGTCACCATCATCAACTTCGTCAAGAAACTCTTGAGCCATAATATAATTTTTCCCCATCTGGGTCATATCTTCGAATATAACATTGAAATTTTTATCTAAGTCCTCAAGAAAATAAATTGATCTACCTCCCATCAAATTTAGGGGTTTTAAGATTATTTTCTTATGTTTATTTTTGAAATCTTCTACATGTTTCTTATTGCATGTCACTATTGTATCAGGTATAAATTCAGGAAAATTCAATGTTATAAGTTTTTCATTAAAGTTTCGTAATACCGCTCCTGAATTAATAACTTTCATATTATTATTTTTTATAAGGTCAAGAATAAATGTTTTATAAAAATAATTAATATCAACCGGAGGATCTTCTCTCATTAAAATGTGATCAAAGTTGGATATTTTTTGGCTTGAAAAGGATGAAAGTTTATAAAATTTATCTTCATTTTCATAAACTTCAATCTCAGATATATCACCTATAGGTTCAAGAGAGTTAATAGTAAGAGAACCTGGAGATAGGTAATATAATTTATAATTAAGTTTCATAGCAGAAAGCATTAATTGAAATGTTGTATCTTTTTTAATATTTATGGACTCTATTGGGTCCATAATTACAAGAATTTTTTTAGTCATATCAAGTGCTATTATAAATCATTCTTATGAATGAAAATGCTGTTATTGCAGCAGTTTCTACTCTTAGAATATTATCACCTAAGCTTGCAGATGAAAAATTAGATTGTTCTGCTAAAGTATATTCATCATCTGTAAAATCACCCTCAGGCCCGACAAGTATTGCGCATGACTCTTGATTTGAGCTAAAAACTTTTGGTAACATTTTTTTTGTTTTTGTATTAAGAATAATTTTTTCTTTGAAAGTACAAATATCAAGGTATTCTTCAAAAGATAAAATTTCTTTTATATCTGGTAAGTACACTCTTTCAGATTGTTCACTTGAGCTAATTGCAATATTTTTCCAGTGTAAAATTTTTTTATCGGGATCAATCTTTCTTTTCTTAAATATAGAATTTTTAGATATGATAGGCTGTATTGAATTCACTCCAAGCTCTGTTAATTTTTGTACAATAAGATCCGAACATGGGTTTTTACATAAGCTAAATGCAACTTCAATTTCTAGCTTTTGTTTTTCAATAAATTTTTTATTTTCAATAAAAATGTCAAAATGCTTGTTTGAAATTTTCTTAACGAAACCATGATATTCGTTACCACTATTATTAAATAAAATTAACTTTTGATTTTCTTTAGCTCTAAGTACTTTTGTAAGATAGTGATTTGAAGATTTTTCTAATAAAATTGATGAGCCAACATTAATTGACTCATCACAATATAATCTAAAAACTCTCACTACTAAAGATTAGTACCTATAAGTATCGTTTTTATATGGTCCTTTCTGTTCGACACTTATATAGTCAGCTTGCTCGCTTGATAGCTCTGTAAGTTTTGCACCAACCTTTTCTAGATGAAGTCTAGCAACTTCTTCATCTAAAAATTTTGGAAGCACATAAACTTCTTTAGAATAATTTTTAAAATTTTTCCACAATTCTATTTGAGCCAATACTTGATTAGTAAATGATGCGGACATTACATAACTAGGATGGCCTGTGGCGCAACCTAAGTTAATCAACCTACCTTCAGCTAATAAAATAATTTTTTTACCATCAGGAAACTCTATATGATCAACTTGTGGTTTAATATTGTCCCAATTACATTTTTTAAGTGATTCAACATCTATTTCATTATCAAAGTGTCCTATGTTACATACTATTGCTTCATCTTTCATTTTTTCCATATGTTCGTATGTAATTACCGAAACGTTTCCTGTAGCAGTTACAAAAATATCAACTTCTGACACTACAGATTCAACAGTGACAACCTTAAAGCCTTCCATTGCAGCTTGAAGAGCGCATATAGGATCAACTTCTGTAACCCAAACAATTGCTCCTGCATTTCTTAATGACTGAGCTGAGCCTTTTCCAACATCGCCAAAACCACATACGAGAGCTGTTTTACCAGAAATCATTACATCAGTGGCTCTTTTTATTCCATCAACAAGTGATTCTCTACAACCGTACAAATTATCAAATTTTGATTTAGTTACAGAGTCATTTACATTAAAAGCAGGTACTTTCAATTCATTGTTTTTAACCATTTCATGCAATCTAAGAACTCCAGTTGTAGTTTCCTCAGATAGCCCTTTGACGTTCTCTAATAGTTCTGGATACTTCTCATGCATTATTGAGGTTAAGTCTCCACCATCATCTAGAATCATATTTGGTTTCCACGTTGGATCACCAATAATTGTTTGATCGATACACCACAAATATTCTTCTTCAGTTTCACCTTTCCATGCAAAAACGGGAATACCTTTTTCTGCTATTGCTGCCGCGGCATGGTCTTGCGTTGAATAGATATTACAGGAAGACCACCTTACGCTGGCTCCAAGACTAACTAAAGTATCAATAAGAACTGCGGTCTGTATTGTCATATGCAGACAGCCAACTATATTTGCGCCATCGAGAGGCTTCTCCTTAGAGTACTTTTCTCTTAATGCCATTAGTCCAGGCATTTCGGTTTCAGCGATTCTCATTTCTTTGTGGCCCCATTCGGCTAGAGAAATATCTGCTATTTTGTAATCTGGGCCAATTTTTTTAACAACCTTGCTCATTTAAAAACTCCGTTATATTAAATCTTTTATTTTTGAAACTTGATCAGTCCGTTCCCAGGAAAGATCTAAATCATTCCTACCAAAGTGACCATATGAAGCGGTTGGTTTATAGATAGGATTTAATAAGTCTAGCATATTAATTATACCCCAAGGACGCAAGTCAAAAACATCATTTATTATATGTACAATCTTGTCTTCCTCTTTGGTAGATGTTCCAAATGTATCTATACTGATTGAAGTGGGTTTTGCTACACCAATTGCATAAGATATTTGAATTTCACACTTCTTTGCAAGACCAGCAGCAACTATATTCTTTGCAACATACCTAGCAGCATAAGCAGCTGATCTGTCTACCTTACTAGGGTCTTTTCCTGAAAAAGCCCCACCTCCGTGTCTTGCCATACCACCGTATGTATCGACTATTATTTTTCTGCCAGTAAGGCCGCAATCACCTACGGGACCACCAATTTCAAAAGACCCGGTAGGATTAACGTGGATTATAGTATCCTTTGTAAGGTAATTTTTTGGTAAGACTTTACTAATTACCTCTTCAACTACATATTCTTTTATTTCATTTTGATTAACATCCGGAGAATGTTGAGTTGAAACAACAATTGTATCAATAGAATCAATTTGATCATCTATGTATTTAAATGTTACTTGACTCTTTGCGTCAGGCCTCAACCAAGCAACATCTTTGGCTTTTCTTAGCTCTGCTAATTTATGAACTAATCTATGAGAATAAGTTATTGGCGCAGGCATTAAAACGTCTGTTTCATCATTTGCATAACCAAACATTAGTCCTTGATCTCCAGCGCCTTGATCTTCGTCATTTTGCCTATCGACACCTTGAGCAATATCTTTAGATTGCAGTCCGATTTTGTTTACAAATTCTACTGTACCTGCATCGAATCCCAAATCTTCAGAATCATAACCAATGTCTCTAATAGTCTCTCTAACCACTTCTTCATAATCAATTTTTGCGGCTGTGGTAATTTCTCCGCCAATTATTACAACTCCTTTTGAACCTTCTTCTGATTTGACAAGGCTTTCACAAGCTACTCTCGCTTTTTTATCTTGCGAAATGACAGCATCTAATATTGCATCAGAGACTTGGTCACATAATTTATCTGGATGGCCTTCAGAAACTGACTCAGATGTGAAAACTTTTGTAGTCATGTAATTTTTCCTAGTTTTATAGAAATAATATCATAATCATTTTTTCTGAGCTATAAATATAGCTCTATAAAAAGAACTATAACCCTCTATCGTATTTCCATTTGGAAGAATAAAGTCCTTTAAACTTTTGCCAGTCATCCATTTTGTTGAACGCTGCTCATTAACATCAGTTTCGGAGTAATCGACACACTCAATATTTTTGAAACCATTTTCATTTAATAAATTTAATACATTTTTCTCCTTAAAAATTACTCCGATATTTTTCATTCCTGCAAAAGTTTTTCCTTTTTCTATTCGTATATCGGTATCACCTTTAGTAATTATAGTTTCAAGAATAGTGGTTCCATTCCTCTTCAATAATCTTCCTATGGTTTCAATATGTTGAGCGGGATTTTTTGAATGATATAGAATACCCATTGATAAAACCAAATCAAAATCAATTTTATTATTAAAGTTTTCAACATTACTAGGTATCACTAAAATATTTTGGATCATTTTTGCATAAATTTTAGTTGCTAAAAATTGCATTATATACAATGGTGTTTTCTCAACTCCAAGAACTATTTCGGGATTAAGCTCCAACAGCTTATATGAATAATAACCGTTACTACAACCTATATCGCAGATTCGCATACCTTCTTTTTGTGGTAAAAAAGATTTAATTCTCTCCCATTTTTTGTCTGATCTCCATTCAGAATCGATTTCGGTTTTAAAGATTAAAAATGGGCCCTTTCGCCAAGGAGATAATTTTAAAAGATTTTCCTCTAGGATTTTTTTTTCAGATTCAAGAATCTCATTTGGTCTTCCAATTTGAATTGCATGCCTTGAATAATCCAAAAAATTTGTCTCAATATTTGGTAATGAATTTAAAATATTGATCCAACTTTCCAAAGTTCCATGAGAATTAAAATTTACATTTTTTTGAAAACAGTCAAACAAATAATCATATTCAATCAGAGTATTCTTTGAATAAAGTTCTTTGTTTCTAAAAAATGATAATATATTTATTTTACCAATACCCAAGATACAAAATTATAACATTGAAACCACTTATAAAAACTATTACAGCCAATTTCCATAAATCTCTCTTCGTGCTGTTTTTCACTCTCTATCTTCATAGTATTTTTTAAAGCAATCTTTTTTCTATCAATTTCTTCCTGTGAATATCCTTTATTTTGTTTAAAAAAATCATGAAAACTTTTTGAAAAATCGTCATCGTTTTTTTTATTATTTATAATTTTTTCAGTGAGAATTATTACTCCTTTATTATTAATTTTCCTAAAAAATTCTCTTAGTAATTCTGTTCTTTTATCGATAGAAATAAATTGAAGAGTTAGGTTAAGGATTATTACTGATGAATTTATAATATCAGTGTCTAAAATATCAGATCTTATAAATTCTATATTTTTATTATTAATATTATTCCCACAAGCTTTGATCATTGACTCTGATGAATCAATAGCAAAAATAGTGCCAGTTAAATCTTCAATCTTTTCCGAAACTGAAATTGAGCATGCGCCAAGAGAACATCCAAGATCATAAATGTTTGAATTTGGTTGGTAAAATTTCTTTGCTATATAACCAATGTTATCAATTAAAAATTCATATCCGGGCACAGATCTATGAACCATATCTTCAAAAACGTTGGTTACATCATTGTCGAAAATGAACTTGTGATTATTAGGAATATCTTTGTTGTAAAGGTTATCTTTTTTCATTGGTTTTAAAATTATAATTTTTTCTTTTTCACCATTTTATTTTTAAATTCGGAATAAACAGGCATGCCTTTGTTGAACTTTGGAAAATTTTCCCCGTCAATCAGTGGGGTTAAGTATTTTCTACAAGAGTTTGTAATATGATATCCATCTGAACTTATAAATTTTGATGGTAATTTTTTTTCAACATTAGCAACTTTAGATAACGGTACTTTTGTTAACTTCCATTTGTAAGGATTTTCAGAAACTCTTTTTGTAGATGCCATTACTGCGTTTTCTCCTTTAATTGCTAAGTCAACTGCATAAGCCCCTAGAGCATATGCTTGTTCTACATCAGTTTGAGACGCTATGTGACGAGCTGATCTTTGAAGATAATCTGCTACAGCCCAATGACATTTATAGCCTTTTTTTGTTTTAATCAATTCAGCAAGAAATGGTGCAACTCCGCCTAATTGAGAGTGACCAAATGCGTCTTTTAAACCACTTTCTGCAAGAAATTTTCCTTTTTTATTCTTTACCCCCTCTGAAGCAACGATTACACAAAAACCATGTTTACTGATTGTGGACTGAACATTATTTAAAAAATTTTTCTCATCAAAAAGGATTTCGGGAAACAAAATTATATGCGGAGGTTTTTTTCGTGATTCATTTGCGAGCGCCGATGAGGCAGCAATCCATCCAGCATGACGACCCATAACTTCCAGAATAAAAACCTTCGTTGAGGTTGCGCACATTGAGGCAACGTCTAGCCCTGCTTCAAGAGTTGATATTGCGGTATATTTGGCAACAGAGCCAAAGCCTGGGCAAAAATCAATTAAAGGTAAATCGTTATCCACAGTCTTTGGAATTCCGATACATTGAATATCAAAATTATTTATCTGACAGAATTTTGCAATTTTATTTGAGGTATCTTGAGAATCCCCACCTCCATTATAAAAAAAATAGCCAATGTCATGTGCCGAAAACACATCCAGAAGTTTTTTATAATCAGTTTCATCATCATTAAAATCTTTTAACTTATATCTACAAGAGCCAAAAATTCCCCCTGGCGTATTTTTAAGATTACTTATATCAGTCTTACTCTCATAACTTGTATCTATTAATTCTTGTTTTAGGGCCCCCAAAATTCCATTTTTGCCAGCGTATAGCTTATTAAAATATTTTTTATTTTTCCGAACGGCTTCGATTACACCGCATGCACTCGCATTTATTACAGCTGTGACACCACCAGATTGAGCATAAAATGCGTTTCTTTTTTTCTTTTTCATTGGAATATTTTTTTATTTATTAAGTTATTTTAACATAGTCAGGAAGTGTTGGAAGTAATCTAAAAGTGCTTTTTTTATAGGTTTATATACTTTACTTATTTGATAATTAATATTTCTAAGGTAATATCAAGTTCATAAATCATAATAAAAAATCAGAAGGCAACTAAATGCAAATTATTCTATTAGGTGCTCCAGGGGCAGGTAAAGGAACACAAGCAAAATTTATCTCGGAACATTTAAATATTCCACAAATATCAACTGGCGATATGCTAAGAAATTCTGTGGCCAAAAAAACAGATCTTGGTTTAAAAGCAAAAGTTCTTATGGAAAAAGGAGAGTTAGTTCCAGACGAACTTATTCTTGATTTAGTAAAAGATAGAATAAATGAAGACGATTGTTCCAATGGTTTTTTATTTGACGGTTTTCCACGAACTTTGGAACAAGCTAAAGCGCTGCAAATGAGAGGAGTTAAAATTGATTGTGTAATTGAGATAATGGTAGATGATAAAGAAATTATAGAAAGAATGAGCGGAAGAAGAGTTCATTCAGCATCCGGTAGGACCTACCATATAAAACACAACCCACCTAAGAAAGAGAACATTGACGATGAAACTGGGGAACCATTAATTCAAAGGGCCGATGATAATGAAGAAACGGTCAAAAAAAGGCTTGAAATTTATCATGAGCAAACTTCACCATTGATTGATTTTTATAAAAAAGCTGCCCAAATTGAAAATGGAAACAAATACGTTGAAATTAATGGTATTGGAGAAATTTTAAGTATCCAAGAGCAAATAATAAGCTCCCTTTAAAGATACTAATACTTGTATATGATGGTTATCTTAGCTATCATACGCCACCTGAAGGAATTTATTGAAATGATGACAAAATCAACAATTAGTGCGAAAAAAGAAACCGTTGAAAGAGATTGGTACGTGATCGACGCAACCGATAAGGTTTTAGGACGCCTTTCGACAGAAATCGCAGATATGTTAAGGGGCAAAAAAAAGCCATGTTACACTCCACACGTTGATACAGGTGACCATGTTGTAGTTATCAACGCTGAAAAAGTGAAAGTAACTGGTAATAAATTCAATGACAAAATGTATTACAAGCATTCTGGATATATAGGAAATTTAAAATCTATAAACTTTTCAAAACTCCAAGCGAAGAGACCTGAACAGATTATTGAAAAAGCAGTAAAAGGAATGATGCCAAAAAATAGACTTGGCAGTGCCATGATAAAGAAACTTCATGTTTATAAAGGCCCACAACACAATCATCAAGCTCAAAAACCAATAGTAAAGGAATTATAAAGTGGAAAACGTATTTTACTCGACTGGAAGAAGAAAAGAATCAACTGCAAGAGTTTTTCTATCAAAAGGTTCTGGGAAAATTACAGTCAACGCAAATCCTTTAGAAAAGTACTTTGGAAGAAAAACCAGTATTATGGTTGTGAAGCAAGCTTTAGAACTTACTGATACATTAGATAAAACTGACATCAAAATAACTGTAAAAGGTGGCGGTTCATCTGGACAAGCTGGTGCGATAAAACTTGGAATAGCTCGGGCTCTATTGAAATTTGATGACACTCTAAGACCTCTTCTTAAAAAAAATGGATTCCTTACCAGAGACTCTAGAGTTGTCGAAAGAAAAAAAGTTGGTCTCAGAAAAGCAAGAAAAGATATTCAATACTCGAAGAGATAATCATCACATTAGATAAATATGCATGTACATTACACTTGTAGTGATTAATGTTCTCATGGCTAAGTAAACATACAAACCTTTATCTCGATACATTAATATGATGTCTATCATCCATGCGATTAGATAACCCACAGTAAGAATCTGAAGTTGATATGGAAAGTTCGCAAACATTGCTCCAAAAGCTATCACTGAAGGCGTTACGCTCAAGATAAATACATTTGGGTCTTTTTCGTTAATGTTTCTTCCCCAATTTATTGCACCTATAAAAGATAATATAATTGCACTATAATGGACAAAAATTGCTAGACCTACTTCAAAATCATAATTTTCAAGGTAATAAATTGCAAAAACAAATGGCACTAGCCCAGAAAGCATTAAAGCTAAGGATGTTTTACTTGAGAATTTTTGTTTAGCTAACATAGTAATTATTTTAAACTGTTAATTTTTTATTGGAAGCGAGAAATTATGCCAATATATGAATATCAATGCGAAGGGTGTGGTCATCAATTCGATATCATTCAAAAAATATCGGACGAGAAGCTCACGCTTTGTGAAGAATGTAATCAACATAAACTTAGGAAACTTGTTACCTCGGCAGGATTTAAACTAAAAGGAACCGGTTGGTATGAAACTGACTTCAAAAACAATAAAAAAAAAGAAAAGACAACGGATAAGAAGACAAAAAAATAATTAATTATTATGATTTACTCAAAGCTTGGCCATACAGATATTGAAGTTAGCAAAATATGTTTGGGAACAATGACTTTTGGTGAACAAAATACTGAAGCAGAAGCGCATGCTCAATTAGATTTCGCTTTGGACAATGGAGTTAACTTCATTGATACAGCTGAAATGTACCCTGTCCCACCCAAACAAAAAACACAAGGTTTAACTGAAAAGTTTATTGGGTCTTGGCTTAATAAAACTAAAAAAAGAGATAAGGTAATTATTGCCTCAAAAGTGACAGGCCCGGCTCCAGATTTTGATTATATTCGCAAGCCTCTAAAAATTGATAAAAAAAATATAGAAATCGCTATTGAGGAGAATCTAAAACGTTTAAACACAGATTACATTGATTTGTATCAAATCCATTGGCCCCAAAGAGAAACAAATTATTTTGGAGAATTAAACTATAAATACTCGAAAGAAAATAAGAATATTATCATTGATAATATAAATGAAAGTTATGAAGCTCTTAACTTACTAGTTACAAAAGGAAAAATAAGATCTATTGGTTTATCAAATGACACATCATGGGGTACTATGAAATTCATTGAAATTGCTAATTCAAAATCTTTCTCAAAGATTGTAACTGTGCAAAATCCTTATAGTCTACTCAATAGGTTATATGAAATAAATATGGCTGAAATTGCCGAAATTGAAAATGTAAAACTTCTAGCTTATTCGCCTCTTGGGTTTGGTGTACTCACTGGAAAATATTTAAATGACTCACCAAAAAATGCAAGGCTAACCATTTGGAATAGGTTTAATAGATACAGTAATAAATATTGTAAAGAAGCAACTGTAAAATACGTTAATCTTGCAAGGAAATATGACCTAACCCCCACACAGTTAGCTTTAGCTTTTGTTAACAATCAACCGTTTGTTGCTAGCAACATAATAGGAGCAACAAATATCTCACAACTTAAGGAAAATATTGAAAGTATCAATATTAGTCTTAATGAAGAAATAAAAAACGAAATAGATGCGATAAATTTAAGTCACCCAAATCCCGCCCCTTAAATGAGAATATCTAAATTCATAGCTCATACAGGATTATGCTCAAGGCGTGAAGCTGAAAAATTAATTATTGATAGAAAGGTTAAAATAAATGAAAAGTTATGTGAGGACTTATCATATAAAGTAAAAGAAAAGGATAAAGTTTTTGTTAATGGGAGAAAAATAAATCTTCAAGGTAGCGTTGATTTGTATATTTTAAATAAACCTAGGGGATATATAACTTCAAAAGTAGGGCAAAATCAAAGGAAAACTGTATATGATCTTTTGCCAAAGAATAAACAAAATCTTATAACTATTGGGCGTCTTGATTACAACACTGAAGGTTTACTACTTTTTACTAATAATGGAGATGTTGCTAGGGAGTATGAGCTTCCAAAAAATAAAATAAAAAGAACATACAAAGTAAAAGTATTTGGGAATGTGAAGAATTCATATATCTTACAAATTCAACGTGGTGTTAAAATAAATGGTATTTCACATCGAGTGGATAAAATTGCTTTGGTTAAAAAGCTAAAAACAAACAACTGGTTTAAAATTGAATTAAGTGAAGGCAAAAATAGAGAAATAAGAAAAATTTTTGAGAAATTTAATTTAACCGTCAACAGAATTATTAGAACGAATTACGGGGAATACTCTATTGGGAAAATTAAGTCAGGAGAGTTTAGAAAGGTAAAATAACTTATGAATTTAATTATCTTTCTTAAGCTCTGATACACCATCGTCGCTACTAATCAATACTTGGTCTGCACCTCTTTCTGCAAAGAGACCAACTGTAACGACTCCTGGGATCTGATTTAGCTTTCTCTCAAGTTCTATTGGCTCCATAATTTCTAAATGACTTACGTCTAATATGACATTTTCATTGTCTGTTACAAAGCCATCTCTCCAAGATGGCATGCCTTTGTGCTTAATAATTTCTCTTGCTACAAAAGATCTAGCCATTGGAAGTACTTCAATAGGGAGTGGAAATTTGCCTAAAATATTAACAATTTTTGAATCATCAACTATGCATAAAAATTTTTTTGATGCATTCGCAATTATTTTTTCTCTTGTGAGAGCACCACCACCACCTTTTATAAGTTGTAGCCTACTATTCACTTCATCTGCGCCATCAACGTATAATGGAATATCACTTACATCATTTAAGTCGTAAACCCTTATTCCATTTGCCTCTAATTTTTGTTGCGTAGATATCGAACTTGCAACTGCTCCTGAAATTTTATTTTTTATAGGTTTTAAAAGTTCAATAAAGCAGTCGACAGTTGACCCTGTGCCAACACCTAATAAGTCATCATACTCTATGAACTCGATTGCTGCTCTTGCCACAGCCTGTTTTTTTGATTCTGTTTTACTCATTAATTTTTAACCATACAAGTCTGAAGTGTATTATAATTCATATATGCCATACTTTGTATTTAAATATCAGGATAAAAAATTCAGATCGGTAGATCATATCGATACTTTTGATACGTACAAAGAGGCAAAAAATCTTGCAAAAGATCTTAGAAAAAAACACTCACCAAATAACCCAAATGCATATAAAGTTGTATTTGCCGAAGACATGCTAGAAGCTGAAATGCTTATTTTAGAGAAAAGAGACGCTCCTATTTTAAAAGAATGGGAAAAATGAATCCTGTTAAAAAAAATTAAATTATGAATAATAAAATTCAACTCAAGGAAGCCATTTTATATTGGTTAAAACTAGGTTTTATTAGTTTCGGTGGGCCAGCATCTCAAATTAGTATGATGCATGAAGATATTGTTGAAAAGAAAAAATGGATAGATGATAAAAGTTTTTTTCACGCTTTAAATTTTACGATGCTTCTTCCTGGTCCAGAAGCTCAACAACTCGCTACTTACCTAGGTTGGTTGATGCATGGAAGGCTTGGTGGTCTTATAGCTGGCATATTATTTATAGTCCCCTCATTCTTCATCTTAACTGCATTGACTTATGTCTACATTAATTTTTCAGATAATGTTTGGGGGGAAGGCGTCCTATATGGAGTAAAAGCTGCTGTAATAGCAATAATCTTCTCTGCAACAATCAAAATTGCAAAAAAGGTTTTGAAAAAAATTTATTATTGGTTAACTGCAATTTGCGCACTTTTTGCAATAAATATTATAGATGCAAACTTTCCTTTGATAATAGTTTCTGCAGGTTTAATAGGATTTATATTTCATTTTAAAGAAAAAAAATTGGAGAAACAAAATTTTTTAGATTTCATAGATAATAAAGTTTTGAAAAAATCTTTCAAGACTTTTTTAATTGCACTATCAATTTGGATAGTCGTGCTTACTTTTGTAATTCTTGCAAAAGAGGATATTTTACTAAACTTATCTTTATTTTTTAGCAAAGCTGCTTTAATTACTTTTGGAGGTGCGTATGCATTACTACCCTATGTTTTTCAAAATATTATTGAATCACACGGGTGGTTAACAAGTCAGCAAATGATTGATGGCCTTGCTTTAGGAGAATCAACTCCTGGTCCATTAATTATGATTGTCACTTATGTTGGTTTTATAGTTGGGTGGTCGAATGATATTTTGGCAATAGGAAATCCTTTAATAGGCGCTTTAATATGTGCGTTTGTGGCAACATTCTTCACATTTCTTCCATCTTTTGCATTTATTTTTATCGGAGCCCCATTGATCGAACTTAGCAAAGAAAATAAAACGCTTGATATTCCTTTAAGCTTTGTTACCTCCGCGGTTGTAGGTCTTATAGCAAACTTAGGATTCGTTCTTGCTTATAACTCATTATGGATTGATAATAATGGTGCTGAGTATTTTGATATTAATCTTTTAGTTTTAATAGTTCTAAGTTTGCTAGCATTACAAAAGGCAAAAGTTGGTATTCTACCCTTGTTATTAACACTTGGCTTGACGGGAATGATGATGAAACTTTACTTTTAACATATGTCAGAATTTATAAAAAAAAATAAGTACGTGGAATTTACATATTCGATAATAAGTGACGAAGGTCAAATTATAGAACAGGTAGATATGCCGGTAAATTATGTGCATGGTGTAAAAATGGGCTTATGGCCAAAACTTGAAGATGCACTTGAAAACAAAAAAGCCGATGACGAGGTTAGTGTAACTTTTGAACCAGGCGAAGTTTTTGGAGAGGAAGATAAAGATTTAATCTTTGAAGATGAAATAAAAAATGTTCCAAAAGAATATCATGAGCTTGGGAAAATTGTTGAATTTCAGAACGAGTCAGGTGACATTAAACCTTTTAGAGTAACTCAGCTGACAGATGAAAAGATTGTTTTAGATGGAAATCATCCATTATGTAATATGAAAATTAATTTTAATGTCAAGATAATGAGTGTTAGAGATGCTACGAAAACAGAAATTGATGCTCTCAATGAGGTAACAGAGGATTAAATATTCTCAAATAAGCTTTCAACAAAATCCATTTCACAGACCTTAAACCATTCTATTTCTGGATAAACCTGTGATATCTTTTTAGAACACTCATAAAAACATTCACAAGTCTTATAATTTATCTTTTCATCCGTAGATAGAAATTTTTCGTCGCTATGTTGATCCCAGAAGATGATAAATTTTCTAATTAAATTTTTTTCAATAAATCTATTTGCTTTTGACTTTCCTTTTTTATTTCCGCTTGTCACTTTTTTTAATGTTTCTGACATTTTTAATAACTTATAACTCATAGAACTAGCAGGGTGTGGCATACCTTTTAGGAGCTTGCTTGTGTGATCAAGATTAAATATTGCTTCTTTATAAAGCTTGTTCCTTTCGTCAATAGAGTATGTATTATTTTCGCTTAAAATTAAGATAATAAAATCTGTATAAGTCTTTTCTAAACTTTCAGATATGTTTTTCGAAACAGAATTTACAAATTTATATTTTTTACTAAGATTGTCGCAAAACTTTTCATCGAAAATATTTTTTAGTTTAAATGTTGATGTCAAATTCAATACCTCTACTGTTAATGGTTTGTGTATCAACGATATGAAAAGTTGAATATTTTCCAAAAAATGCTATATTCAAATCTGGTTATACCACGCAAGAACCTGCGTAACAAGTTCACTACAGTGGTTTTAGATTTAATTGATGGTGAAAAAGTTATGCAAAATCAAGTATATAGAGGTATTTTTCATTCAGGGAATTCAGACCCCTCTGACATCTATTTAAATAAGATAGCTCTTATCTATCGCGGCTTATATTTTATTAAGTCTAGCTATAAAAAAGATATAAAAAACAAGCATCAATTAAATTACCGGGGTACAAGCTACACCAAATGTGTTGGTTGAGTGTGAGGTAAAAGTTGGGGTGCTATTTACGATTTAGTTCGCTCCTTTATCAAAATAGCATCTCGATTTTTTTTAAAATAAAGCAGAACTTAATTCATTTACAGCTTTCAGCATATCAGGATCATCAGTAATTGCTTCCGAAATAGAACATCTGCAAGCTGTTGTTGGATTTACACCTGAAACAATTAACTTTGCAGCATGAACTAAAAGTCTTGTGCTAGCTCCTTCGTCCAAACCATTACCTTTTAAGTTTCTTGTCATATGCGCGAATTTAACTAAAGCGGTACTCAATTCTTTGTCAGCACCAGTTTCACTTTCAATAATTGATTGTTCGATATTTGCTTCGGGATAATCAAATTCTAAGGCAACAAATCTTTGTCTTGTACTCTGCTTTAGATCTTTAAGAATACTTTGATATCCAGGATTATAAGATATAGCCATACAAAAATCTGACGTAGCTTCCAAAACTTCACCAACTTTTTCAATAGGGAGTACTCTTCTATCGTCGCATAAAGGGTGTATCACAACAGTTGTATCTTTTCTTGCTTCGACTATTTCATCTAAATAGCATATTGCGCCAACACGCACCGCTCTTGCTAGTGGGCCGTCAATCCAAACAGTGTCAGAGCCCTGAATCAAGTATCTTCCTACGAGATCCGATGCTGTTAGATCATCATGACAGGATACAGTAATTAATGGTCTTTTAAGGCGCCAACTCATATGTTCCATAAATCTTGTTTTACCACAACCCGTTGGGCCCTTTAATAAAACTGGTAACTGATTTTTATAAGCGCTTTCGAAAACTTCGATTTCATCCCTTACTGGATAATAAAAAGGTTCTTCTTCAATTATGTAGTTTTCAGATTTAAACGAGGTAGCGTCCATTTTTTTCTCTAATTAATTTTATATTTTAAAATTATATTACAAATTATATAGAAGCAAGTTGTTTATTATATATATCTTGAATGATATGAAAAAATCAAATTAAATTAATAAGTTAGATACAATAATACTGGAACAATATTTTATTTAAAAAATGGTGGCGCCAAAAATCTTTACAGCCTCATATTCCATTCCCAATACTAATCTACCCAAGTAGTCACCGGGGAATTCAGTGCTTTTTTGTTTGTATATTACTGTTATATGCTCGTCACGCCTTAAGCACCCGATTGGGTTTGCTTCTTCTTTTAATGTTGATAATAGTTTATTATTGGCCCACTGTTTTCCAATCTCAACTTCGTTTGCGCCCATAAGAAAAGTTTCTGAAAAGTTTTTTGTAAAACCTCCATAGTCATTCTTGTTTGAGGATTTAACTAAGTCTAGCCATAATGGATTTGCAATATCAAATATATCTTTATCAGATTTTTCTATAAATTCCATTTAACCAGCCTTTTTTTGCTCCTCGTCAACGATATGATAAAGCGGAGCCTTTTCCATAGTAAACTTTCCTGTTTCAGGATCCCTTCTAGACAATGTTAAACAATGCCAATTATCATCATCTAACTTTTTAAAATCTGAACGATAGTAATATCCTGGCCAACGCGTTTCTTCTCTAAACAATGTATGCTCTGTTACGCACTGTGAAACAAGCGCACGATGTTTTAACTCCCATGCTCGCATTAATTGATGAAGGTCTTCAGCACCAATATTTTCTAAATCCTCTTGAAGAATACTTAAATCTTTTAATCCTTTCTTCAATTGATGCTCGTTACACTGATAACCGACTGTGATACCTCCACAATATTCATCCATAATTTTTTGCAATCTCTGCAACCCTTGGATTGGTAGCAAGTAACTCGGAGAAACAGTTCCAGAAGTAATTTCATTTCGACCTACAGTGAAATTTTCTAATGGTT
>CAJWEM010000009.1 GCA_913031205.1 uncultured Gammaproteobacteria bacterium
AATTTTTTAAAAGATATTCTTGATTCTCCTGTAGATATAATCAAACTTGCATCGTTCGTTGAAGTTTCCCCATCTACCGAAATCATATTAAAAGATTTCTTTGTGGCTTCTTTTTGAATTTTAGATAAAGCATTTTTGTCTATATTCATATCTGTTGCAATAAAAGATAACATAGTTGCCATGTTTGGCTTTATCATTCCTGAACCTTTCGCAACGCCAGTAACAGTAATCCATTCTTTATTAATTTTAATTCTTTTTGAGAAAATTTTCGGTTGTGTATCGGTAGTCATGATTGATTTAGCAAAATTTGCCCAATTTTTTTCATTAAGATTTTTATAAAGTTTTGGTAAAGATTTGCAAATTTTATTTACGGCAACTCTTTCTCCAATTATTCCTGTGGAGAAAGCCAATATATCATTTACTTTACAATTTGTTATTTTTGCTAAAGCATCACAATATTCTTTTATATCTAACATTCCATATTTACCAGTTCCAGCATTTGCATTTCCAGAATTAATAATTAGATATTTTGGGGATTTTTTCTTTAAATTTTTGTTACTAAAATCAATTGTACTTGATCTTGCTTTATTTTTTGTAAATACAGCACTTACGATAGTATTTACAGGCAATTCAAGAATGGAGAGGTCTAATCTTTTTCTTCTGTACATACCTGAACAAATTGATGCTAATTTAATACCTTTTATTGGGTAAATTTTCATATTTTTTTTGTTAGAAATAGTTACTTTTTCTTTTTTCTTTTTTGCTTTTTACTTTTTTTTCTATTATTTTTACTCTTGACTTTCGCCTTTTTAGAGTTATCAATATTATTTGATTCTTCATGGATAAGATTTACTTCTCTAGATGAATCTTTTCTTTCAAAAGTTGCATTGTAGTTTAATCTAAATATTAAGCTTATAAATGAATAATGCAAATTATTTTGCATATTAGCAAACATATCAAAAGCTTCTCTTTTATATTCTTGTTTTGGATTTTTTTGAGCATAACTCCTTAGTCCGATTCCTTGGCGCAGGAAATCCATAGATTGTATATGTTCTATCCAGTTTTTGTCACTAATATTGATATATATTTCTTTTATGAGTTGTAAATAAATTTCTTGTGGAACATCTTTTATGAGGTTTTCATATATAGAATTTATCTGAATTAAAAAATTGCTTACGACTTCATCTTTTTTGTCTGATTTATTTATAATTTCTGATATGTTTATTGAAATATTGAAGTCTCTTTGTAGAATCTCTTCCAATTGTTCGATATTATTTTCTTCACCAGATATATAAATATTAATTAACTCTGTAAAAACTTCCTCTATATGGAAACTAACAATATCTTTTCTTTTGTCTGTGTCTAAAAAATCATCCCTTTGAGAGTATATAAATTTTCTTTGCTCATTAGCTACGTCATCATAATCTAGTAAATGTTTTCTAATATCAAAGTTATGGCCCTCGACTTTCTTTTGCGCGTTTTCTATTGCTCTTGTGACCCATGTGTGCTCTATTGACTCACCCTCCTCCATTCCCATCTTTTTCATGAAGCTGCTTACTTTATCTGATGCGAAAATTCTCATTAAATTATCCTCAAGAGAAAGATAAAATCTTGAAGAACCAGGATCACCTTGCCTGCCTGCTCTACCTCTCAACTGATTATCTACTCTTCTTGACTCGTGTCTCTCTGTTCCAATGACATGAAGCCCCCCGGATTCTATGACTTTCTTATTTAATTCAACCCAGTTTCCCACGATATCAATATTTTTTTTTCCTCCCAGAACAATATCAGTTCCTCTCCCAGCCATATTTGTTGCGATAGTAACGCTTCCCAGAGATCCTGCATTTTCTATTATTAAAGACTCTTTCTCATGTTGCTTTGCATTTAGCACATTATGCTTGATACCAGACTTATTTAGCGATTTTGATAGATATTCGGAAGATTCGATAGAAGCGGTACCAATTAATACTGGCTGATTTCTCTCATTACAATCCTTAACATCTTCGATTATAGCTTCAAATTTCTCTTGCATCGTCAAATACACTAAATCCCCATAATCATTTCTAACCATTGTTTTGTTTGTTGGTACTACGATAACCTCTAAATCATATATTTCTTGAAATTCTTGTGCTTCTGTATCGGCTGTACCTGTCATTCCGGAAAGATTTTTATATAATCTAAAATAATTTTGGAAAGTAATTGACGCCAAAGTTTGATTTTCATTTTCAATATTCAATTTTTCTTTTGCTTCAATTGCTTGATGTAAACCATCCCCCCATCTTCTTCCAGGCATTTTTCTACCTGTAAACTCGTCTATTATTATAATTTTTGAGTCCTCTATTATGTAATCAATATTTTTTGAATATAAATAATGAGCTCTTAAAGCTGTATTTATATAGTGCAAAAGATTAATATTATTTGCATCATATAGACTTGCTTCTTTACCTATAACATTATTCTTTAATAATAAGTTCTCGTATGTTTCATGACCATTCTCTGTTAAAAATGCCTGTTTTGATTTTTCATCTATAAAAAAGTCACAATTTTCGTCATCTTCTAATCCTTTTTTAAGATTATTAACAAATGAGTTTATTTTCTTATATATTTTTGAGCTTTCATCTGTCGCGCCTGATATTATTAAGGGTGTTCTTGCTTCGTCTATCAAAATAGAATCAACTTCATCTACAATTGCAAAATTTAGTTCATTCTGTACTTTATCTTCTAAAGAGAAAACCATATTATCTCTTAAGTAATCAAATCCAAATTCATTGTTTGTCCCATAAATAATATCTGATCCATAAGCGGCTTTTTTTTCTTCTATATTTTGCCCTGATAAAATTACTCCTGTTGAAAGGCCCAATGCTTCATAAAGTTTTGACATCCAATCACGGTCTCTTTTTGCCAAGTAATCATTTACAGTAATTATATGAACTCCGTTATTGCTCAATGCATTTAAGTAGGCAGGTAAAGTTGCTACTAATGTTTTACCCTCTCCCGTTTTCATTTCAGCAATTTTTCCCTTATGTAATGCAATTCCCCCTAAGATTTGTTCGTCAAAATGTCGCATCTGCATTACTCTATCTGATACTTCTCTTACTAACGCATATGCATAAGGAAGAATTTCATCTAAACTCTTACCGTTTATGAAGTCTTTTTTAAGTTTATTGGTTATTTCTGGGAATTCTTCTAAATTTGTGGATTTGAATGATTCACCGACTGTATTAATCTCGTTTAAAATTTTACGGTATTCTTTTAGTATCCTGTCGTTTCTACTTCCAACAATTTTTTTTAAGAACCCCATATGAAAACCTTTATTTTAGTCGTTATTTGAGAATTTATCTCTAAAATGAATGAACTTATTAGGATTTATATGTTTATTATCTTTTAGAACTTCAAGATGAACGTGGGGGCCAGTAGAATGGCCAGTAGAACCCATTTTTGCAATAACTTGCCCTTTCTTAACTAAATCACCTATTTTTACAAGATTTCTATTGTTATGAGCATATCTTGTTTTGTAGCCATTTAAATGGGAAATTTCTACTAAATTCCCATATCCATATTTTTTCCCAGAAAATGTTACTTCTCCTGCGGCAAGAGATTTTATATCAGTTTCAGTCTTATGGGCTATGTCTACACCTTTATGAAAATGGGTCTCTTTGGTAAATGGATTTTTTCTTTGTCCATAGTTTGACGAAATATATCCTTTTTTAGATGGGAAACCTGATGGATAAAATTGCTCTTTCATCTCCATGTTATTTATAATTTTGTATATATAGTTTAAGTCTTCCTCTTTTGCATGTAAATCAAAAAGCATATTATTCAGATATTTTTCAAACTCAGAATTATATTCAAATTCAATTTTAATCTTGTTTTTTCCACCTATAAATTTTGGATTTTTAAATGAAAAATCTTTTTTACTTAGTTTTGTTATATTTGATAATTTATTTCCCAATGAATTAATATTTTCGATTTGGGACGATATAGAAATAAGTTTTTGAGAAAAAAATTCAATTTTTTCTTTGTTTTCGATTTTTACCAGCTCGATTTCTTTTTGGTATTTTTGGATGTCAGAAATTCTATCATCGTTCAGTTCGCTGTAGCCTTTTTTATACCCATAGATATATGATGCAGAACCGAATAAATAACTCAAAGCAATTATAGATGCGATTATTATAAAAATAAAAAGATAACCATTCAATTTATATGATATTGATTTATTTTTACTAGATTTGAAAACTACTATTTGCATTTTGTTAAAATTTTTATAAAGATTGATATTATACAGACATAAACAACTTTATTATTATATACATGAAAAAACTTGATAGCCATATTGATGATAGTATATTAGAAAAAGCTAAAATACTAGAAATGATAACCAAGTATTTATCCAAGTACTCTTCATCTCAATTTGATTGTTATGCATGTAATTTAGAGGGCGGAGTGCTCACTCTTGGCTCGATAAATAGCTCAAGCTTGGGAGTAATAAGAAATTACCAGAGAGATATAATAAAGGACGTAAATATTGAGTTTGCAGAGATTTTAAAGGGTAAGGTTAGCAAGATAAAACTAAAGGTAATACAAGATCCAAAGCTTTAATTGTCTACGTATCTATATGCGTCCATATAATTAATTGGGAGCTCTTCAGATGATTTATAACCAACTTCCTCCCAAGCATCAGAATTTAATAGCAATTTTCTCAAAAGCTTATTGTTTAGATCGTGCCCAGACTTATAACCTTCAAAAGAACCAATCAGACTTTTTCCAAGTAAGTAAAGGTCTCCAACTGCATCAAGAATCTTATGTTTCACAAATTCATCTTCATATCTCAAGCCATCTTCATTGAGAACTCGATGATCGTCAACGACAACAGCATTGTCAAGACTACCTCCAAGAGCTAAATTTTTAGATCTTAATAGCTCTACATCGCGCATGAAGCCAAACGTTCTTGCGCGGCTTACTTCTTTCACAAAAGATACGGTTGAAAAGTCTAATACCGCTTTATGAGTTTTATCGTTAAATACTGGATGGTCAAAACCAATAGTGAATGCAACCTTGAAACCTTCAAAGGGTGCAAATTTAACCCACTTTCCAGAATCTTCATCTTTAACTTCTATGGGTTTTAAAATTCTAATAAACTTTTTAGATTTATTTTGTTCTTCTATTCCAGCGGACTGTAATAAAAATACAAATGGACCAGCGCTTCCATCCATTATTGGAACTTCGGGTCCATCTAAGTGAACAAAAAGATTATCAATACCTAAACCGGCAATAGCTGACAATAGGTGTTCGACTGTTGATACTTTTACATTATCAGAAATAAGTGTGGTCGAAAGAGTCGTGTCTCCTACGTTTTCAGGGCATGCTTTGATATCGATATTAGGATTTACATCTGTTCTTGTAAAAATCACTCCTGTTTCTGCAGGAGCAGGTATTAAAGTTAAAGTAATTTTCTTTCCAGTATGTAAGCCAATTCCTGTAGCTTTTATTGTATTTTTTATCGTTCTTTGATTTATCATTTTTTCTTATTTTTAAATGTAAGATGGTTATTATATCTAAATGCAATTACTATGCCAACCACCTGTTTGCCATTGTTTTTATTGAAAATTTTCTGTTAATAAAATAATTTTTTATACAGTCCTCTAAGAAATGACAGAAAATCGTCTTCTTGATGTGCTAATTGATCATTACCCTTTTCCTTTGCATAAATTATCAATCCGACGCAAGCTGCAAATTCTGGATTCTTTATTATGTCAACTGAGCTTCCAGAAATTTTCTGTGGGACTCCAACGCGTACTTGTTTATGAAATACGCTTTCTGCTAAGTCCTCAATACCTTCAGATTGTGAACTTCCACCAGTTAAAACTATTCCTGCAGGTATTCTTGCATCAAAACCACTTTGCATAATTTTTTCACTAACAAAATTAAATATTTCTCGATAACGGTAACTCATTACTTCAACTAATGTATATTTCGTAATTGATCGTGATGGTCTATCGCCAACACCAGGGACTTCTACAATATCATTACTATTGTATTCTGAGACGACACATCCGTGGGATTTTTTTAATTCTTCTGCATTGTAGGTTGATGTTTTTAGTGCTTGTGCTAAATCATTGGTGACCTGATCACCTCCTAAGGAAACAGAAGATGTATATTCGATTGAGCCATTACTATAGATTGCTATGTCTGTGGTTCCTCCACCTATATCAACTAGACAAACTCCTAGATCCTTTTCGTCCTTAGTAAGAACTGACATACTTGAAGCTAATTGCTCTAATACAATGCCGTCTGGGTCAATTGAACATTTCTTAATACACTTTTCAATATTATCTCTTGCATTTTTGGCCCCAGTCACTAGATGATATCTTCCATCTAATGCAATTCCTGACATGCCTATAGGAACCTTTATTCCATCTTGCCCATCTATTTCGTAATCTTTTGGCAAAACATGTAAGATTTCTTGATCATTTGGCAAAGTCATTGCCTTTGCAGATTCTTCAACTGAGTTTAAATCCTCAATTGAAACTTCTTTATTATCTGAGATTGCCGCTCTTCCATGTGCGTCACTACTTCGAATATGATTTCCAGATATACTTGCATATACAGATTTAACTTTATGGCCCGCCATTAATGCTGCTGTTTCAGTAGAATCTTGAATTGATTGAACTGTTGAATTAATGTCAATTACCATGCCTCTTTTCATTCCAAGGGATTTTGAAACACCATGCCCCTCAAAATTTATGTCATTATCCTCGTCTATCGTTGCAATAATTGTTTTTACAGTTGATGTGCCGATATCTAATCCAACTATCAAGTTTTTGTCATTTTTTGCCATTTATTTTACTATTCAAACCCAAGTGAAAATCCGTTAGAGTACCTCATGTCAATATACCTTATTTTTTTTAAATCTCTAGTTTTTAGTGACTTATATACTTTAAAAAAAAGGTTAATCTTACTTTCTAAGTCTTTCGAACCGAGTTTTATGTAAAATCCTGAGTTTAAAAAAATTGTTAAAGATCTTATTTCATTTTCTTCAATTTTTGAAATTGTTTGATCTATACCATTTTCTTTAAGATTTTTATTAAATTGAGAAAAATAGTTGAAAACTATATCGATTCTTTCCTCTTCAGATAGCAATAAAGGCAAATTTTTTGTTATTTTTTCTATATAAAATAATTCGCCAAAGCTATTGACATATTTTTTCCTATTCCAGATGGCTACAGGTTCATGTTCTTCAACAATGATTCTAACTTCATTTGGATAAACTCTTCTGATATTTACATTTCTAACCCATTCTGATTTTTCTAATTCTAAAATTAAATAACTAATTTTGAAATTAAAAAATGATTTATCATCCAAATAATTTTTTATAATTTTAGTTAAATCCTCTTCATTAGAATTTTCTAATTTTTTACCGTATGATATTTTTTTTATAGGAAAATATGAAGTTTTACTACTATTCACATATATAAACATTAGTGCAAGTGAAATAACAAAAATAATAAATATTAATATTTTTTTCTTTAAGATCATTTCTTTTCAAATGAAGAATCTAAGATTTTTAAAACTAATTGATTAAAATTTACTCCCTCCTCTTTGGCTGCCATGGGTACCAAACTATGAGATGTCATCCCAGGGACTGTGTTTAGCTCAATAACCCAGGGTCTTTTTTCATTATCTATAATCAAATCGACTCTACCCCATCCTTTGCAACCTAATATCTCAAATGCTTTTAAAGAAATATTTTTTAAGTTAGTTTCAATATTATTTTCAAGTCCTGATGGGCAGATATATTGCATATTCTCAGAATTATATTTTGCATCGAAGTCATAAAATTTTCCAGGTGGGATAAGTTTAATAACGGGAAGAGCAGAGGAGTTAATGATGCCAACAGTATATTCAGTTCCTTCTATATACTCTTCAACAATGTAATCATCGCTAATTTTTTTATTTTCTTCGATTGCACTATAGTATTCCTCTTTATTACCTACAATGTAAACACCAATACTTGAGCCTTCCGCTGACGGCTTAACAATAAAAGGATATTTGAAGTTATTATGAATTTTTGAAATATTTTCCCTAGTAATTCTTTCGAAACGTGGTGTAAGTATATTCTCTGATAATAAAGCCTCTTTTGTGTGCCTTTTATTCATACATAATTTTGAGGACAAACTTTTACTTCCAGTATATGGAATACCTAAAGATTCTAAATACTTTTGAATTTCTCCATCTTCACCACCTTTTCCATGTAAAACAATAAATACTCTCTCAGGATTAATTTCTTTTATTGACTGAAGATTATCTTTTTTTAAATCTAATTGAGAGACATCAATACCTGAATTTTTTAAAGATTCGAAAACATATTTTCCAGATATGAGAGAAATATCTCTTTCATTTGACCAACCACCCATCAGAACTAAAACTTTACCATATTCTTTTTTCATTGGTCATTTCCTACAAACTTTACTTCAGTCTCTAAAAAAACTTTTTTCTCTTTATAGACTTTTTTTTGAATATGATTAATTAATTTTTCAATATCTTCTGATGAAGTATTTTTCTCTGAAATTATAAAATTAGCATGTTTTTTTGACACATAGGCTCCACCAATTTTAAATCCTTTTAAACCTAGTGAATCTATAAGATTTGCTGCATGAAAATTATCTGGATTCTTAAAAACCGATCCACAACTTGGTTGTCCAGTTGGCTGCTTACTTCTTCTATCTTTTAAATAATTTTTTATTATATCTTGCGAGTTATTAAGTTTATTTTTTTCTAATTGAAATGTTGCACTTATGAAAAAATTTCCATCTTCTAAGTTTACGTTTCTATACCCAATAATAAAATCATTTTTTGATTTTTCAATTAACTTGCCGCTTTTATTAATTAATAATACTTTTATTACTTTTTCCCATACATTGCCGCCATAGCAGCCAGCGTTCATTGCTAATGCACCACCTAAAGATCCAGGTATTCCACATAAAAACTCTAAGCCTCCATAGCCACTTTTTGCTGTTAATTGGGCAATTTTCATACATGGAAAGCCAGCTTGGAATGTTTGAATTCCATCTTTCAATATTTCATATTCTTTTAAAGTTTCTTTAAGGCAAATTACACATCCTTTAATACCTCCGTCTCTTATTAACACATTGCTACCGTTTCCAAGAAATGTGATGTTTATATCTTTTGTATTTTCTAAAAAAAATATTAATTCATTTAAATCAAAGGGCTCAAAAAAATACTCGGCCATACCTCCAACTCTCCAAGTATTGTAATTTTTGAGGGAGACATTTTTCCTTAAGTTTCCTTTAATACTATTTTTTATAGTTTCATATTTTTTCATATAATTAAGATATACTGTCTTTATAGTAATTTATAAATTTCGCAATACTTCCTGCGCCCATTGTCAGAAGAATATCATTATCTTTTATATTATTATTAACATAGTTTGCTATTTCTAAGTGGTCATTTATTAATAATACATTTTTATTAAATTTTTTGATTTCTGATGCAATTACATCTGAGCTAATATTATCAATGGTTTTCTCATTAGCTGAATATATATCCATTAGAATAAGATTATCAACACTTTTTAGGACATCAATAAAATAATTAAAATGTTCAGCAGTTCTTGAATACCTATGCGGCTGAAAAATCATCGTAATATTTTTTTCTTTCCAGACTTCTTTAATTGTTCTCAAGACTTGTTTAATTTCTGTAGGGTGATGGCCATAGTCATCAATCCACATAAAGCTCTTACCTTTTGTTTTATAACTTCCAAGAACTTCAAATCGCCTTTTTATGCCAGGAAAGTTTTTTAGAGATTTTTGAATACTTTTAATTGAAATACCTAATTCTCTAGAAACTGCTATTGCTGCTAAACAATTTAAAACATTATGCTCTCCTGGCATGTTAAATTGTATCTCATATATTTTATCGTTTTCTTTATAATCAAAAATTGCTGGAATATTATTCAAATCTTTTGGAAAAGCAATAAAATCTGAGTCTGTGTCAAAACCAAAAGTCTTGATTGGTCGAGATATTTTAGGAATAATGGATTTCGTATTTATGTCAGAGATATTTAATAAACATAGTCCGTAAAAAGGTAAATTATTTACAAACTCTATAAAATTTTTTTTTAAAAAATCAAAGCTGTTTTTATGATTTTCTAAATGATCTTTGTCAATATTTGTTATTACCGACATAAGTGGCTGAAGATGTAAAAATGAGGCATCACTTTCATCAGCTTCCGCTATAAGATACTCACTTGATCCTAGTTTAGCATTACTTGAATCAATTATCTTGCCTCCAATAATATAAGTTGGATCAAATTTTGCCTCGTTCATAATATGAGATAATATTGAGGTCGTGGTAGTTTTCCCGTGTGTTCCTGCAATAGCGACCCCAAAACTAAATCTCATTAACTCTGCTAACATTTCTGCTCTCTTAATTATAGGTATACCAAGTTCCTTAGCATATGTTAACTCTGGATTTTCTTTACTTATTGCACTTGACACAACGACAACATCCTTAGATAAAATGTTTTCCTTTTTATGTCCGATAAAGATTTTAATATGTTTTTCTTTAAGATTATCAATTGTTGCAGATACATTTAGGTCTGATCCAGAAACCTCATATCCAAGATCGCATAGTATTAAAGCTATGCCAGACATTCCACTACCACCGATACCTATAAAATGTATCTTTTTTACACGAGACATTATCTTATTTTTCAGCTCATTTTTCATTTATTTATTTTCATAATATTTTCAATTTCATTACAAATTTCTTCAGTAGAGTTACTGTTATTCAAATTATAAATATTCTCTGAAAGGGAATTTAAAAGGTCTACATTATTAATTAATTTTAAAATAATATTGGCAAGATATTTTTCTGTAAGATTTTTTTGATCAATTAGAATAATTGCGTCTCTCTTCTCTAAAAAAGAACAATTCTGCAATTGATGATTATCAACAGCATATGGATATGGTATAACAATTGCTGGAATCCCTTGGTTCATTATTTCTGTCAAAGTTATAGCTCCACCCCTACATATTATTAAATCACACCATTCATAAACCTCACTCATATCGTCAATATATTCTCTAAGATCTATATTTACTTCAAAATTATTATATTGAATCTCAGCGCTCTTATGTGTTTTTCCTGTTTGGTGAATAATATTAATTTCATATTCTGTTTTTCTTAATATCTCATAAACAGCCTTGGGGATAATTTCATTAAACACTTTTGCTCCTAAACTACCACCGATTACTGCGATATTAAATACGTTTTTATTATGTGTTGCTTTTTTTCTTGGAAGACCTTCATATCTTGAAGGGTTTCCTAAAAATTTATATTTTTCATTTTGAATACTCATCGGAAATCCAACTATTATAAGTTTTGAGAAAAATCTTGATATGTTATTTGCTAGGCCAAAAACTATATTTTGTTCGTGAATTATTATTGGTCTATTAAGAAAAATTCCTGCGATTACACATGGAAAACTGATATAGCCACCCATAGACAATATAGCATTTGGTGATATTTTTTTTAAAATCATAAATGCCTGATATGAAGCTTTAGCTATTTTGAAAGGTAATTTAAGAATTACTTTCAAACCTTTTCCTCTAACACCTGAAAAATCTATATGATGAAAAGATATATTTTCCCCTTTAATTATATCTTTCTCCATGCCATTCTTTGTTCCAATCCAAAAAATATTTACATTTTTTAAAATTAAATTTTTTGCTATACATAACCCAGGGTAAACGTGCCCTCCAGTACCAGCTGCAAGTATGACTAAATTTTTCTTTATTTCTTTCATTATCTTATCGAATTGAACTATGCAGTGCTTTCTTATAAACATCTCTGTAGATTCTAAATACAATTGTAACTGCTAATAAGGAAACTAAATAGTTACTTCCTCCATAACTAAAAAAAGGTAAAGATAATCCCTTCGTTGGCAAAAGGCCTAAATTAACCGAAAGATTAAGTAAAACTTGTATCATCAAATATATTCCAATCGCATAGGCAAGTAATCCTTGGAAGTTAAGGTCGACTCTTAATGCTTTATCACCTATTTTAAAGCATTTTCTAAAAAGTAAATAAAAAAGAAAAATTAAGAAAATTATACCAAAAATGCCAAGCTCCTCTCCTAGAACTGCAAAAATAAAATCTGTATGTGCCTCGGGTAAGAAAAATAATTTAGATGTGCTCGCCCCCAAACCTTTTCCAAAAATACTACCGCTTCCAATCGCCATTAGAGAAGAGCATAATTGATAACCGTCCTGAAAGTAATTCTCACATGGGTTAAAGAAAGCTAGGCGCTTTAGCATATATGGATTGGAAATTATAATTAAAGTTGCAGATATAGACCCAGTTAATCCAATTAATAAAAGATGAGAATATTTTGCTTTAGCTATAAAAAGCATTAGCATAGTCATAAAAAATAAGATAAAAGTTGAACCAAAGTCGGGCTGTTTAATTAAGAAGAAAGCCCCGATAGATAACCAAAAAAACGGGATCATAAAAATCTTTATCTGTTTTATATTTTTTTTATTGATATCTAAAAAAGCACAAAGCCAAACTATATAAAATAATTTAAAAAATTCAGATGGTTGAAATCCATATGGACCTATACTCAACCATCTTGTACTCCCCCCAACAGTTTTTCCAAAAAGCTCAACCAATATTAGTAAAAAAAGGAAAAATAGAAGTAAAACTTTATAATTTTTCTTTAAATTCTCTGTGCTTACATTGACAAAAAGTGAACATAATAAAACACTAATCATTAACCATCCTAATTGTTTATAAAGATAAAAAAAAGGTCCTACTTTAGACTTCTCAGCAGACAATTCAATGGAAGCAGAAAATAAAGTAAGAAGTCCAAAAAGTATAATAGAAAGAACTAAAAAAAATAAATTTAAATCAAAAAAAGGTTTTATCAAGTTACTTAAATCATTATTACTTTTTTTTAACATTTATCTAACCATGTTTTTTTAATACTTCATTTTTAAAATGATCACCGCGTTCTTCAAAAGATGAATACATGTCGAAGCTTGAACACGCTGGTGACAAAAGAATTGTTATTTTCTTTTCGTCAAATTTAGGAATACTTTTTGCTATTTTATAAGCCTCATCAACTGCTGATTTTATATCTTCAACTAGAACTTTGTTTTTTTTAATTTTAATATTTTCATTCAACAATTTTTTACATTCTCCATATAATATTAAAAATACTGATTTATTTTGCAAAACTTCTTGTAATTTATCATAATTATTTGTCTTTGACCTTCCCCCAAGAATAAGAATAATATTTCCAGATATTGATTTTACAGCCGATATTGTAGATTCTATATTTGTAGACTTTGAGTCATTTATCCAAGAAATTTTATTTTTTTCACAAAATTTTTCCATTCTGTGTTGTATTGACTTGAAATCTTTAATCCCCTCAACTGCTTTTTCTAAATCTAGGTTTAGAATGTTAATGACTGCCAAAGATGCACAAATATTCTCCAAGTTATGCCTTCCGATAAGTTTTATTTCATTTTCACTCAGGATTTTTTCAGAGCCTTGAACGATATAGTTGGTACTGTCTATTTTAACTATGCCAAAACTGGACTTATTTGGTGCAGTATCACAGCCAAATGAATAATGTAACGGAGCATTTTTAACATTTATATTTCTATCAGTTCGATTAATAACAATACTATTTGAATTAAGAAATATCTTATGTTTAATTTTCTTATAATTTTCAAAATTTTTATGTCTATCCAAATGATCTGGAGTAATATTTGTGATTAAAGATACATCGCATTGTATCTTTTTTGTCATTTCTAATTGAAAACTAGATAATTCCAAAATATGGTATTCATAATCATTATATAAAAGTTCTAGTACAGGAGTTCCAACATTGCCCCCTGCTGCTACTTTCTTGCCTAAAAATTTTAACATATACTCCAAAATAAGAGTTACAGAAGTTTTTCCGTTTGAGCCAGTTACACATACTATATTCTTGCGGTTATAAGAATCAAAAATGTCAACGTCTGTTTGAATATTTTTATTTTGACTATTTATTTTTTCTATGAAATCTTTTTTTAAACATACCCCAGGACTTACAATAAAATTATCATGAGAAGCTATTAATTTATTTTCAAGAGGTCCTAAAATTATATTCTCCTCTTTGATATTTTTTTTTATACCATCAGTGAGGTCAAGGTCTTTTCTTGTGTCATATGCCTTAAATTCAATTTTGTTTTTTTTAAAAAATTTTGCCACTGATATACCTGTCTTACCAAGGCCAATTATTGCTGCAGGTAATTTACTCGCGATCATCTATTTATCTCTATCGAAGTTTTAATGTTGCCAAACCTATTAATATTAGTATAAAACTTATAATCCAAAATCTAACCACAACTTTCGGTTCCGCCCATCCTTTTTGTTCAAAATGATGATGAAAAGGTGCCATTAAAAAAACTCTTTTCTTCCTAAATTTAAAGGATGTAACTTGAATTATTACTGATAATGCTTCGATAACAAATATACCTCCCATTATTATTAAAACTATTTCTTGGCGAACAATTATGGACATTAAGCCTAAAGCTGCTCCCAAGGATAATGCTCCAACATCTCCCATGAATACTTGTGCCGGGTAAGTATTGAACCATAAAAAACCAAGACCTGAACCAACAACGGCACCAATGAAGATAGTAATTTCACCTGAATTTTTTATGTAAGGAATTAATAAGTATTCTGAAAAGTTTATATTACCACTTAAATATGCAAATATACCGAATGCACCGCTAACTAATACGATTGGCATTATAGCAAGGCCATCAAGGCCATCGGTTAGATTAACAGCATTACTTGTAGAAATTATTACCAATATTACAAATGGAATAAAAAATATTCCTAAATCAATTACGATATCCTTAAAAAAAGGAATAATAAGTTGTTGTTCTTGAGGTGTTTCCAAAAAATTGTACATAATAATAGCGAGTGTGCCTGCAGAAACTAATTGTAAAATAATTTTCTGCTTAGCTGATATACCTTTTTTATTTTTTTTTAATTTTTGATAATCGTCTATCAAACCAATAACTGCAAAGGATAATGAAATAAAAATTAAATATAGAATGTATTTATTTTCTAAATCTGCCCATATTAAAGTGCTCACCATTAAGGAGAAAATTATTAACAGACCCCCCATTGTTGGTGTTCCTGACTTCTTTAGATGAGATTCTGGACCGTCATCTCTGATAATTTCTGAAATATTTTCAAGTGAAAATTTTCTTATTATTACAGGGCCAATTAATAAAGAAATTATTAAAGCTGTTATAATACTTAAAATTGCTCTTAAAGTTATGTATTCAAAAACTAAAAAACTTGAACTAAAGCTACTAAGGTAATCAACTAAATATAGAAACATATCTTTAAATCCTCGTTTTCAAAAATTCTACGTATTCTTCTAATTTTGCACTTCTTGAACCTTTTATTAGAATACAAGATGAAGACTCTAAATTATTGTTAAGGTATGACTTTAGGCTTTCTGCATCTTCAAAGTGATGTCCATCTTCTCCGAAAACATTTGATGCCCTATTGCTATATTTACCTATGCTCAAAAATTCATCGACACCCATTTCTTTTGCATACTCACCAATTTCAGTGTGGAAAGATTCTGATTTGTCCCCTAACTCTACCATATCACCCATTAAAACCAATTTTTTTTGATCGTTTCTTGCAAGAAATGATAGAGCTGCTTTAAATGAACTTGGGTTTGCGTTATAGCAATCATCTATTAATTTAATATTATTACTGATCTCATGAACCTTTAATCTTGATGAAACAGATTCAAACGTTTCAATTTTATTTTGAATATCTTCTAACCTAATTCCAAGAGCAATTGCGATAGAAATAACACAGGCAGCATTTGAAAAATTATGGTCGCCGTTTAATTTTAGAGAAAAATCTTTATTAAATTTTTTATAGCTAAAATTGAAAGTATTTTGATTTCTCTTTTTTATAAACGAAAAAGAAGTTTTAAAAAGAAAATTCTTACAGATTTCTAATATTCTTTTACGAAAACCTTGATCATGTCCAAAAAAAATCTTGTTTTTTTTATCAATAATATTCGAATACTTATCGTCAGAATTAATTATGGCTGTTCCGTTACTTAGAAGATGCTTAAAGATACTATACTTTTCTTTTGCAGTATTATCCAAAGTCCCAAAACCTTCAATATGTGCATATCCGATGTTTGTTACCGCCGCTACATTAGGTTTAACAATTTTTGATAAAGGCTCTATTTCATTCAATCCGTTAGCTCCAATTTCTACTATTACATAATCGTCATCTTGATTTGAAGAAAAGATAGTAAGTGGCACGCCAATGTGATTATTTAAGTTTCCTCGGGTATAAGTAATTTTATACCCTGATAAAACGTGAGCTAACATCTCTTTTACAGTTGTCTTACCATTGGAGCCTGTTATGGCAATAAATTTTGCTTTGCTTTGAAGTCTTATGAATTCGCTAATTTTGTGAAGTGCTACAACTGTATCTTTTACTAAAATATATGATTTATTCTTAAGATCTATGTCTTGAATCTTTTCTGAGGAAACTATACATGAAGCTTTTTTAAGTGAATCTTTAATAAAATTATGCCCATCATAACTTTTACCCTTTATACATATAAAAACATCGTCTTTTTTAATAGTTCTAGAATCTATTGAGAATTTTGACACTTTTTTATCATTGCCAAAAAGCTCGCCATCTACAAAACTTGAAATTTCACTTAAATAGTATTTATGCATAAGTTATTTTAAAATTTTTTGTACTTCTCTTTTATCACTAAAAAATATTCTTTTATTTGAAAATACCTGGAAATTTTCATGTCCTTTTCCCAAAATTAAAACTATCTTTTCCTTATTATTTTTATTTACACATTTTTTTATTGCTTTCTTTCTATCAAAAATAATTTTAAAACTACAACTAGGATGAATACCCTTTGCAATATCATCTACGATTATCTTTGGATCTTCATTTCTTGGATTATCATTTGTTAGTATTATATCACTAGAGTACTTACTAACAATTCCCCCCATAATCTTTCTTTTCTTGGTATCTCTTTCGCCACCGCAGCCAAAAATTGTTATAATTTTCTTATCCGGATAGTGTAATTTAATTGATTGCATTACTTTTTTGATTGAGTCAGGTGAATGGGCAAAATCGATAAAAACATAAGGGAAGCCTTTTTTATAATACCTGTTCATTCTTCCATCTACAGGCTTTAATTTAATTATGTTTTTCGTATAGACATTATAGTCTTTTTTGTTATTCGCTATTGCTGCAATTGAAGTAATAATATTTGACACTGTAAAGTTACCATATAATTTAGTTTTTATATTTTTTGAGCCATACTTTGAATTTAAAATAAATTCAGTTCCAGATTCAGAAAATTTAATTTTACTAGCATAAAAATCTGCATCATTATCTTTAATTGATACAGTGCTGACTAATTTTTTTTTGGATAGTGATTTCTTTAATTTCCTTCCATATATATCGTCTATACAAATTATTTTTTTCTTATTTCTATAATTTAAAAAAAGACTTAATTTTGTATGAAAATAATTTTTCATACTTTTGTGATAATCTAAATGATCTCGAGATAGATTTGTAAAAATTACAGAATCAAACTTTATACCAGCTATCCTTTTTTGGGCAATACCATGAGAAGAAACTTCTAAAGATAAATTCTTAATTTTTTTTTTCTCAAAACTTGCAATTTTTTTTATTATCTCTATAACGCCAGGTGTTGTTAATGATTGTTTTTTTAAATTTGGATATATACCAGCTCCAACTGTACCAATGGTAGCGCACTTCTCGTTGTTAATATTTTTTAATTGGGCGATATAGTTCGCTACTGAGCTTTTTCCATTTGTCCCAGTAACACCGTATATTTTCATTTGCTTTTGGTTGAAATCGTAATATTTTTTCGAAATTTCTGCCATTTTACTTGCAACGCATGAAACTCCGTATAATATGCATTTACTACTGTATTTTTTTATTTCAATGGATGTTGTTTTGTTATAAATTATTAAAGAAGCTCCATTATTCACAGCCTCTATTAAGTATTTTTCAGACTCGCTATTTGTATTTTTTAAAAAAAAAATATAATCTTTTTTTATTTTTCTACTATCCTCACTCAATCCTTTGATACTAATATTACTTTTAGTAAATTTTTTATTTTTAAAAAGTTTTTCTAGATTCATTAAATTTTATTAATAATTTATTCATCATTTGCAGCTCCGCTAACCCACTCTGCTGCAGCTGAGATATCTCTGCCAATACCGTCAAAAGTATTGCAGCCAATTAATAATGTGAATCCTATAAAAATAATTCCGTAATATAAAATGTTTTTCATAATAATCTCCTGTCTTCTGTTAATCTGCTTGTTTTCTTAAAAAAGCTGGAATATCTAAGAAATCTAAATCCAACTCGCCATTACTATCCTTTCTATGCTCAATAGATTTGTTAAGCTTTAAATCTTTATCTTCAGCGAGATCCAGTTTGCCTTGATCTTTCTTTTTTACATATTCAGTTTGCTTGTTTAAATCCATTAATTCATTATCTTCATGGAAATCGTTGATTGCATCATAATTGTTGCTAAGCAATTCTGGAGCAGCATCTTCGTTTACATCTGCTTGAAGGGCACAAACTACCTCCTCAGGAGTTGGATCAAAAGTTGTTTCCTTATCATGAATTGTGGGCTCGAGAACAATGTCTACAGCCGGCGGTTCTTCTGCTTTCTGATTAGCTCCCGAATTATTCATTCCAGTCGCAACTATTGTTACTTTGAGTTTTTCGCCTAGTGATTCGTCGATTGAAGTCCCATAAAAAACATCGCCTTCTTCCTCATCAACAATCTCACCAATATATCTCCCGATGGTTTTAAACTCTCCACTTGTAAGACTTCCATCTGAAGTGATATTGATTAACAAACCTTTTGCATCACTAACATCTATATCTTCTAAAAGTGGGCATGCGATTGCCTGTTGGGTGGCATCTTCGGCACGATCAACACCTTCAGCAATTCCGCTACCCATCATTGTAGAGCCAGCATTAGACATTACGCTTTTAACATCAGCAAAGTCCAAGTTGATTTCTCCAGGCTTCGTAATTAATTCTGCAATTCCACTTACAGCTCTCTCTAAAACTGAATTAGATTGATTCTTTGCTTCTGAAAGCTTCATATTATCATCATCACAAAGTTTATCATTCGGAATTACAATTAGTGAGTCAACTCTTCCTCTTAACTCTTCAATACCGATTTTTGCATTTTCCATTCTTTTCTTCTTTTCGTATTCCCACGGTTTTGTTACGACTGCAACGGTTAAAATTCCCATTTCTTTCGCTAATTCTGCAATTACTGGTGAAGCACCTGTGCCAGTTCCTCCACCCATACCTGCAGTAATAAAAAGCATGTCGCAATTTTCAATTGCTTCTTTTATTTTATCTCGATCTTCTATTGCAGCTTGCTTGCCAATTTCTGGATTTGCCCCTGCACCTAGGCCTTTGGTGATGTTGTATCCAATATTACATTTACGATTTTCGCTTACAGGATTATTTTTTAAATCTTGTGCGTCAGTATTTACACAAATAAAATCAACATCATCAATTTTATTTCTAATCATGTATTCAATTGCATTATTACCACATCCTCCGACACCCACGACCTTGATGTCAGCTTTTTGTTCTCTTGTATCATTTAATTCAAAAGACATAATTATCCTCCGGGGTTTTAATAGTAGTGATATCAAAATTTTCAAGTTTATTTGAAACTCTTTTAGTATTGTCCAGAATGTTGTCTGGACTAATATTTAATATTCTTAGCGAATCTGACGCTATTCTTTTAAAAACAGGCGCAGAGACGAAAGATCCATAAAACTGATTTGGTTTGTTTTCAGGCTCATTAATTACAACAACTATTACTAATTTTGGTTTTGAAATTGGTATAATTCCTGCAAAAAGTGAATTGTGTTTATTTTTGTTATATTTTTTATTATATACTTCTGCTGTCCCTGTTTTTCCTCCAACTGTATAACCTTTTAATGATGCTTTTTTTCCTGTGCCAGTCTCTACGACTTTTTTTATTACTTTTCTAACTTTTGTAAAGCTATCTTTATATTTTTTTGATTCGTCTTTCATTGTAAAAGAGTCTTTGTTTATGCGTGGATTTATAACCATCCCTTGATTTGCTATCACGCTATATGCTTTTGCAATTTGCAGAGGTGTCATCGTTAGTGCATACCCAATTGCATGTGATCTAGTATCTTTTTTATCCCATTCACTGAAATGAAGTAGTTTTCCTGACTGTTCAGAGGGAAATTTAATATTTACCATATCACCGACTCCTATGTATTCTAAGAGGTCATGATAAATTTTCTTATTAAATTTTTGTGAGATTTTAACACTACCAACATTACTCGACTTAATAACCACATCTTCCGAAGTCAGTAATCCATAATTCTTAAAATCTTTATACTTATGCCCACCAATTTTTAGATATCCAGGGTTTGTATCGAAGGTTTGGTTTAATGTGATACTTCCTGAGTAAAGAGCAGCGGTAAGCAAAAAAGGTTTGATTGTCGACGCAGGTTCAATTGGGTCTATTATTCCTCTATTTCTCTCTTTAAAATTTGAATAAGCATTTTTATCATTTGGATCGTATGAAGGATAACTAGCAGATGCTAAGATATCTCCATTTGTGGTATCTAAGATTATAACGGATCCAGATTTAGCATTTACTTCTTTGATCTTACTTTTTAACTCTCTATATGCAACATACTGTAATCTTGCGTCAATTGTCAGAGTTAATTTTTTTCCGTCTTCGGCCGGTGATAATATGGTTATGTTGTCGACTATTTTTCCGTATCGATCTATTCTTACCTTTCTTATACCATCTTTCCCATTTAGGTATGCATCATATGACTTTTCAAGACCGCTCTGTCCTATATGATCTTTATCTGTCTTACCAACAAGATTACCGATCGATTCTCCCCAGGGATAAAATCTTTGAAATTCTTTTTGATAATCTACTCCTCTTAATTTTAGTTCGTTGATTTTGTTAACTTGATCTTCAGACAGCTGCCTTCCAATAAATACAAATTTTTTATTTTTCTTAGTTAGTAAAGATGTTTTTAACACATCATATTTTTTTTCAATAATATTGCACAACTCTCGTATTTTTTTTTCAGAGTTACTTTTCAAGAAAAACTTTGGCTCGGTTGTTCCTAAGGTATCCAATAGTATACTTTCTGCAAGGATTTCGTTGTTTCTATCAACAATTACTCCTCTATTTGCAATAATTTTATCGGGCTTTATTTCTCTTGCCTCAGTACTACTCACCCAATTATCAGTCTCAAAATATTGAAGATTAATGCACCTATATAGAATAATTGAAATCCCAATGAAAATTAATAAAGATAGAAAATCCTGCCTTCTAAAATTTTTAATTAATTTAATCATATATTTTAATCAACTCCTTGTTTTTAGGTAAAATCATGTTTAAATGTTTTTTTGCTTCATTTTCTATTCTTCTATGAGCAATATATTTACCCTCCTCTACAGAAAGTTTTTTCCACTCATTCTTATAAGTCTCAATCTTATTTGTGTACTCTTGTAATTCTCTAAATTTGGATCTCGTCTTGTACTCTACCCAAACAATCCCAAATGAAAGTGAAATATTTGAAAATATTAATAAAACAATAATATAAATTTTAAAGTTACTCATATTTTTTCCGCAATTCTAATTCTTGCACTTCTAGCTCTTTTATTTAAAGCCACTTCATCATCATTTGCTTTCAAGGTAGTTTTTATTTTTCTTAAGCTAAGATTTTTACTCGTTTCCGTTAATGGTATTTTGCTTGGAACGTCCTTACCCTCTGAATGTTTTTTTATAAATCTTTTTACCATTCTGTCTTCTAAAGAGTGAAAACTAATTACAACAATTCTTCCTCCGCTGGCAATAATATCTAGGCAAGAGTTTAGAAAACTTTCTAATTCTTGTAATTCATTATTTATGTATATTCTGATTGCTTGAAAACTTTTGGTCGCTGGGTTTCGACCACTTTTTTTATTTTTTGGATAACATTTTTCTATAATTTCAGCTAGCTCTATGGTTGTGGATAAGCTTTTTTTATTTATGGAGTCTTTTATTGATTTCGCTATCCTATGTGCATATTTCTCCTCGCCATAAATTTTTAAAACCTCTTTTATCTCATTTTGATCTGCTACTTTAAGCCAAGATAATGCGGTTAGTTTGTCTGATTTATCCATCCGCATATCAATTGGTCCTGACTTTTGAAAGCTAAAACCTCTTTCCGGATCATCAAGTTGAGGAGACGAGACACCAAGGTCAAGTAAAATTCCATCAATCTTTTTATTATTATTGTAATTTTCGATAATCTCTATAATTTTGCTAAAATTATTCCTCACGAAACAAAATCTTTTATCCTTGCCAAAATGTTCGCGCGCATATTTTTCTGCTTCACAATCTTTATCTATTGCTATTAATTTTCCATTTTCACCAATTTCGCTAAGAATTTTTTTCGAATGACCTCCCCTCCCAAATGTGCAATCGACATATATACCGTCACTTGAAATATTAAGTCCCTTAATAACTTTCTCTAGCATCACTGGATTATGGGAATAATTCATAATTTTATAATTTGAGGTCGTTTAATGCATCGTTATTTATATCAGATCCATCTCTGTTACTTAACCAGCCTTTCATATTTTTGTTCCAAATACTTTCTGACCAGAGTTCGAATTTATTACCTTGTCCTAATAATATTATTTTTTTTTGGATACCTGCATACTCCCTTAATGGATTTGGTATTAAGAATCTCCCTTGGGAATCAATGTCTGATTCAGTTGCATGCCCTATTAAAAGTCTCTGAATAAACCGTGCTTCAGAATTATATGATGGCAAGTTTGATAATTGTTTTTCAATGCGAAGCCAATTTTTTTGAGTATAAATAAGTAAGCATTTGTCTTTATCTACTGTAATAACTAACTGACATTTTTTGTTTTCACAAAAGAACTTTTTATACCTTTGAGGCATAGATGTTCTTCCTTTTGAATCAATACTTAAGTTACTTCTGCCTTTAAACATTAGATAAAATTCCCACTTTTTCCCACATTTAGCCACAATAATGCAACAATTAGATTTAATGTCAAGATTTTCATTAATAGTCAATAACTTACAAAATTATATTAATGTAAAAGAATGCTCAAAATCATGGATCTAGCATCTTAACTTGAGAAATAACTTTAAGTATGGATATGTGAGATTTTTGCAGAGAAGCGGTGAGTCAGCCTATAAGCTGGGTTCTGTAAATTGTAATCATTAATCTTGTATGTTCGTCGCCGAACATATCTAGCAGCCTACCCAAAAGCAGCGCGAGTAACGCTATAACTTTTCTATTTGGCCTTGCTCCGAGTGGGGTTTACCTTGCCAGATATATTACTACATCTGCGGTGCGCTTTTACCACACCATTTCACCCTTACAATTAAATTGCGGTATATTTTCTGTTGCACTTTCCGTAAGTTCACACTTCCCAGGAGTTACCTGGCACTCTACTCTTTGGAGCCCAGACTTTCCTCTTTGCAATTGCAAAGCGATTACACAGCTGACTCAATAAGTAATTTAATCTGAATCATGCGCTTTTGCAAGGTGAATGTATTTTTTATAAATTTCATTCTTCTTAAGTTTATATTTACTGCATGCGGCTTTTATGGCGTTTGCGTAAGAAATATCATTACTGAGTAACAAAATCAGAAAATTTTCTATATCATCAAGTGATTCTTTATTTTCAAGATAATCTTGGGCTGGTACTATTATCACAAGTTCTCCTTTTAACTTTTCAGGATATTTTGATTCGTATCGAGAAATACATTCCTTAATGTTAAGCTCAATAATTTCTTCATGTATTTTTGATATTTCTCTGGCTATAACTAACGCACACAATTCTGAATAATTTTTTTCTATATTTTTTAATGTTTCAATTAATCTGTTTGGTGACTCAAAAAAAACAAGTGAGTAACTATTTTCTAATATATGCTTCCTAAAAATCTTTTCTTTTTTTAAAGTCTGTTTTGGTAAAAAACCAATAAATTGAAAGTTCTCGGATCCATATCCACTTGCAGATAAAGCAGAAGTTATTGAACATGCGCCGGGGATTGGAGAAACGTGTATGCCCTTTTGTCTAGCTTTTTTAATTAAAATATCACCGGGGTCTGATATTGCTGGGCTACCTGCATCAGATATTAAAGCGATGTTTTTGCCACCTATCAAATTATTGATAAGAATATTGCTAATTTTTTGTTCATTGTGTTTATGGTAACTGATTTGCCTGACCTTAATGTTAAAATGGGTTAATAGCTTTTTGCTGTGCCTAGTATCTTCAGAAGCAATGAGATTAACTTTTGACAGGGTCTCTACAGCTCTTCTTGATATATCATTAAAATTACCAATTGGAGTCGCAACAACATATAATATGCCATATGTAGATTGTTTTTCTTTATCAGAATTATGCAAAATAAAACACCTTTAAAAATACAAAATTTTTATAAATATATTATCTTCCTGCTTGGTAGTATATTCCTTCTAAGCTGTGACACAACATATAAGGATGTCATGTCGGATGATGTATCAGAGATAGCGAAATCTGAGTCAAATGAGATTAATGATAGACAAATAAACATCGATGAGCTTTTAGTAAAAAAAGAAACTTTAGACCTTATAGATCTAATTCCTGTAAAAAGAATTGCAATCCTTTTACCTGTCACTGGAAGATACTCGAAAGTTGGTAAAGCTATAAAGGAAGGCATTGAGATGGAGCTACAAAGTTTTCCAAATGATGTTCGACCAAAATTAAGTATTTTTGATACTGGCGATAGTGATATCAATATTAGAAAAATTTACGGTGAACTAATGTTAGGCGATTTTGATTTTGTTATTGGGCCTTTAAAAAAAGAATTAATAAACAAACTAATTTTATACAGTTCGGAATCATTACCTATACTGACGCTTAATTATGCTTCAAATCTTAATAAATTTAAAAAGAAGATGTTCCAGTTTGGGTTACTTCCTGAGGATGAAGCCATTTGTATAGCAGAAAAATCAATTATCGATGGTAATAATAATGCTTCTTTGATTTATCCACAAAACAGCTGGGGCAAGAGAATCGCAGAATCATTTTCTCTGAGGTATAAAGAACTAGGTGGAAAAATTATCGATGAGGTTATCTATGATAAAGATATGAATAAAATTAATGATTCTGTTAAAAGTTTGTTAAAAATAGAAGAAAGTATTAAAAGAAAAAACAAGATTCAAAATTTACTTAACGTAAAGTTACAATATAAGCCATATATTCCAAATGACTTGAATACAATATTTGCGGTTGGAACTTCAAAAGACATGCGGTTAATCAAGCCGCAATTTAATTTTAATTTTGCAGAAAACATTCCTTTCTATTCAACCTCACATATTTATAACGGAGTTCCTGATAGAGAAAATAATAAAGACCTTAATGATATAAAATTTTGCGACGTACCTTGGCTATATAATGATAAAGATCTGTCAAAAAAAAATATGTTTTTAGAAAATCTAGAACGAAGAGAGTTATTAAGATTTGTTGCACTTGGAATGGATTCTATTAAAGTTATTCATAATATTGAGAGAATGCAGCAAGATAAAAATAAATATTTAGAGGGGAATACAGGATACCTACAATTAGATGATTTTAACAAAATTAGAAGAGATTTAAAAATTATCAAATTTAAAAATGGAGAAACAAGAGAAATTCCTTTTTAGTATGCTTAATAAAAAACATATAAAATCTTTTCAAAAACTTTTACCAGATGGTTTTGTTCTTAGCGAGCCTGGTGACTGTTGGGCATATGGTTACGACAACAGCAAAATGCATGTTATGCCTGAATGTGTTTTATTCGCAGAATCAAAAGAACAAATCAAAAATATTCTTACTTATTGTTTCAATAATGATATTCCCATAACAACAAGAGGGCGTGGAACCGGCAATACTGGTGGCTCGGTGCCTATTGAAAACTCAATAGTCTTATCCCTTGAAAAGATGAATAAGATTATAAAAATAGATACGAAAAATCGTCTTGCCGTGGTTCAACCTGGGGTCATTAATAAGGTATTACAAGACGCCTTGGAGAAGGAAAATTTTTTTTGGGGGCCTGATCCCTCGAGCCAAGAATATTCAACCGTCGGGGGTAATATAGCGAATAATTCAGCTGGGCCTAGAGCTGTAAAATATGGAACTCCAAGAGATAATATTTTAGGTCTTGAATTTATATCTGGAACTGGTGAAACACATAAAACTGGAGTGAAAACTTCAAAAGGAGTTGTTGGTTTAGATTTAACTCGATTGTTTGTTGGATCAGAAGGAATACTTGGAGTTCTTACAGAGGCAACTTTAAAGATTCTACCTCTTAACAATACAGTAAAAACTTTTGAACTGACTTTTTCTTCTCTTGAAAGTGCATCTGATATGATAATTGCTCTTATGAGTCAACCTATTACACCTTACAAGTTAGAATTTATAGATGAACAGTCTGTTGGATTAATAAATTCAATTAAAAAAAATCATTATGAAGAAAATACTAAGGCAGCGATTCTCTTGGAGATTGATGCAGATAATGATTACATTGATGCTCAGTCTGACAAGCTTTATAAAATTATGAGGCAAAAAAAACATATTAAAATTAAAACTGCCGAAAATAAATCAGAAGTTGAGGAATTATGGAAAGCTAGAAAATCTCTATCTCCAGCTCTTCGTGCCATAGGTGGTTATAAAATAAATGAAGATATTGCAGTGCCTATTTCGAACTTAACTATTTTGTTAGAAAGTTTAAGTGAAATATCGAAAAGGTATAATATAAGAATTGTAAACTTTGGGCATGCTGGAAATGGAAACATACATGTGAATTTAATATTTGACACAGATGAAGAAAAAAACTCAGAACATGCAAAAAAATGCTTAGAAGAAATTTTTGATTTAGTTCTAAATCTAGAAGGGACAATTTCTGGAGAACATGGAGTCGGAATAATTAAGAAAAAATTTTTAGAAAAAGAAATAAAAAAGAGTACTTTAAAACTAATGAGCGAAATAAAAAAACAGTTTGATCCGAAAAAAATTTTGAATCCAAATAAATCTATTTAAAGGGAATTTCTTATTTCCTCTTCTTGTTCTGATAAATTTTCCAAAAAAGAGTCTCTCTGAAATAATCTGTCAGCATATTTTAGTATTGGCTTCGCACTTTTTGGTAAATCAATACCATACTCTGGCAATCTCCATAATATGGGTGCCATACTGCAATCAATAATGCTGAAATCATCACTAAGGAAAAATTTTTTACCTTGTATGAAATCTAAAGACAGCAGGAGGTTTTCTTTAAGTTTTTGCTTCGCAGCTTTTGACTTTTTTTCGCCACTAGATTTAACATCATCAAGTAATCCGTATAAATCTTTTTCTATATAGTGAAGAACCATTCTTGTTTTTGCGCGGATTACGGGGTCGACTGGCATTAAAGGGGGGTGTGGAAATCTTTCATCTAAATACTCCATTATTACTCTAGACTCGTATAGAACCAAATTTCTATCTACAAAGGTTGGTGTTGTATTGTTTGGGTTTAGGGCAATCAGATCCTCGTTGTTTTGACCACTCAAAACTTCTTCAACTTTGAAAATTAAATCTTTTTCCCCTAAAACTATTCTTACCCTGTGTGATTGAGCGCTATTTGGGTCAGAATAAAGCGTCATGGTATGCATAATATTTTACCTATGAATTTCTAATGAACGTCTTTCCAGAATTCTTTTTTTGTATAATACGCTAAAATTGTAAAAATAAATAGAAATAGTAACACCCAAAAACCCATTGAATATCTTTTTAATTTAGCGGGTTCTGAGACATATACCAAAAAATTTGTAATATCGTTAGTAAGTTGCTTATATTCTTTATCACTAAAAGAACCTTCGGAAGTTTTCTCAAAACTTATAGGATTATTGTTAGAATCTAAAACAGCTTTTTGGCCACCCTGTAGCTCAGCCAAAATATGAGGCATCGACGTGTTGGGATATGCAACATTATTATAGCCAGTAACCGAGCTATCATCTTCGTAATAGGTGTTTAATTTAGCGTATATGTAATCTGCCCCTTTTGACCTTGCGGTTAAGCTCAAATCAGGAGGAAGTGCTCCAAACCATTGAATTGCATCAGCCTCTTTCATAGGTATTGTCATAGTTTCGCCAATTTTTTTGTTTGCAAAAATTAAATTTTTGGAAAATATTGCTTCATCAATCCCAAGGTCTTTTGCTAAGGTATTCATTCTCATGTATTTTAAAGAATGGCAACCGCTGCAGTAGTTGACATAATATTTTGCTCCGCGTTGCAGAGAGGCTTTATTGCTTATACTATTTGATGCTTTATATTTTTGTGCAAGCTCACTTTTTTGGCTCGCAGCAAATGAAATATTTACACTGAATAAGAAAAAAATAAAAAATAAAAAAATATTTTTCATCATCCAGTCACCCTTTCCGGGACTTCTTTCTCTTCATTTAAATTTGTGTATAAAGGTGATATTGTCATAAACAATATAAAGGCGCAGACAAGGGATAGGCCAGTAATTATTAAAATGTAATTTTCAAAGTTAATTCTAGTTAAATCATAAATCGTAATTAATGATATCATTGAGCCTGCAAATATATAGCTGAAAAAGTTACCACGCGATTTACTATAGAAGAATAACAAGGCAAAAAATATGAAATACATTTCACTAAATCTAAGAGCCAAAGCACTATAAAGAGGTGTAGGGGCTTTAACGCCAAGATAACCCAGAATTAAGAAGCCAGCAACAAACACGAAAAGATTTATTCTGAACAGCATACTTCTATATCTAATAGATTTTATTGGATTATTGTCAATCCAAGGTAAGAAAAATAGAACAACAATCGATAATGCCATTGCAAGAGCTCCAAAAGCAGGGTCAGGAATTGCCCTTAGAATAGAATAAAATGGAGTGAAGTACCAAACAGGTGCGATGTGTTCTGGAGTAACTAATGGGTTTGCAGGGATAAAGTTTGCATGTTCCAAAAAGTAGCCTCCCATTTCTGGCATAAAGAAAACCGTTGTAGAAAAGAGAAACAAAAACACACCAATTCCAACAAAGTCTTTTACTGTATAATACGGATGAAACGGAACACCATCTAAAGGGACCCCGTTTTCATCCTTATATTTTTTAATTTCGACGCCATCAGGATTATTTGATCCAACTGTATGAAGAGCAGCTAAATGCAAAATAACAAGAAGTAAAATTACCATTGGCACTGCGACAATATGGAGCGCAAAGAACCGAGTAAGTGTTGGGTCTGAGATTGCGAAATCACCTCTAATCCAAACCCCTAGTTCAGGACCAATAAAAGGTATTGTTGTGAAAAGATTAATAATTACCTGTGCTCCCCAATATGACATCTGTCCCCATGGCAGCAAATACCCCATAAAAGCCTCTGCCATTAGAGCTAAATATATAAAAACACCAAAAAGCCAAATCAGTTCTCTTGGCTTTTTAAATGAGCCATACATCAAAGCTCTAAACATATGGAGATAAACAACTACAAAGAAAGCCGAAGCTCCGGTGGAGTGCATATATCTAATAAGCCACCCTAAATTTACATCACGCATAATAAACTCGACCGAATCAAATGCTAGTTTTGCATCTGGTTTGTAATGCATTGCCAAAAAAATTCCAGTGAAAATTTGTAAGAAAAGAATCATAAAAGCAAGTGAGCCAAAAAAATACCAAAAATTGAAATTTTTTGGAGCATAATAATTAGTTAAGTGGTCTCTGACGAAACTTAATATTGGAAGTCTTTCGTCAACCCAACCAATTACTCCACTAGCACTATTAGAAGCGGAATTAGCTTTTGACTTTAATTGATCATAATACTTTGTAGCAATTTGAGCAGCATCATCTAAATTAGCTGTACCAGTACTTTTTCTGACAAAAACATCAGTTCCTTTGATATTTATGTACATTTGCCACTTATTACTTCGCTCACGAGTATGGAGAGTAATTTCACCATCTCTCAAAAGTACTTTTTCCAAAATATTCTCCCTAAAAAGTGTGTAAATAGTGTGATAATCAAAAAAAATTGTTTTAAAACATCTATTTATATTTTTATATTACCTTTCTTAAATGAGGTAATTTTTTATCAAAAATAAACAAAATTTACTTATTTTCAGTGTGTAAATAATGTGTAATTGAATATTACTTTATTTTACACTAATTGCAACATAAAAATGCTATATTTAATCTATATTCCAAAATTATTTAAACATTATCTTTATTAGCTGGTGCAGGCATTTCACCAACTACAATAGTATTATCATCTTCAAATCTGTAAGGTGGAACCTTTAAGTTTGCTCCCGCGGGGCTTCCATTTGAAACTTTACCAGCCATATCGAATTTTGACCCATGGCAGGCACAAAAGAAATTATTTTCGTCTGGGTTGTAAGCAGGATTGCAACCTAAGTGAGTACATACACCCTCAAGTACTAAGACTTCTGGTTTTAGTGATCTAAACTTGTTCTTTGCAAAGTCTGGCTGCTGTTCAGTGTTATCAGATAAAGGATCTTTATGCTTCGCCTCATTTGTGTTTATGCTATCAAGCATTTCTTTTGTTCTTTTTACAACCCAGATCGGCTTTTTCCTCCAAATCAGATCAATTTTTTCGCCATCTTTTAACTCACTAATATCGACTTTAACAGGTGCTCCAGCAGCTTTAGCTTTAGCGCTTGGGGCCATAGATGAAAGAAACGGCCACAAAGTAGCTGCAGCACCAGTTCCACCAACTAGTGTTAAACTACCAGACAAGAATTTCCTTCTGCTATTATCAGGATTGCCGCTAGACATTGATAAATTTCCTTTTACAAATTCCTAATATTTATGATTGCATTCTAACATATAGAAAAATTTTTTTGTGGGAAAAAAGTTAATTAAGCGCATTTTTTAAAGATTGTATAAATAAATTATTCTCCTTTTCAGTTCCGACTGTTACTCTCAAACAATCTTCCAAGCTTTCTGTATTCGACATATTTTTTATCAGTATTTTATCTTTTAATAGCTTATTAAAAATATCATCTGCAGAACCTTTTTTTATTTTAAAAAGAATAAAATTTGTACTACTGTTGTACACCTCAATTTCTTCAATTCTCATCATTTGATCTAGTAGTGACTCTCTAAAACTTATTATTTCCAGAGACTGTTCATCTAAATAATCTTTATTGTCTAGTGCTAATTCGGCAATTTTTTGCGATATGGTATTTACATTAAATGGTAATCTAATTTTATTGAATTCTTTAATAAGAGAGTTTTCTGCGATTAAATATCCTAATCTTAATCCTGCTAAACCAACTTTCGAAAAGGTCTTCATTACTGCCAAATTTTCGTATTTATCTATATCGTTTAAAAATGAATCCCCTGAAAAAGCACTATATGCCTCATCAATAACAACTAGTCCGTTCGTATTTTCAATAATTTTTTTTATATTATTTCTGTCCCAAAGGTTTGCTGTTGGATTATTAGGATATGCAAGAAAAATTAACGCAGGGTTTGTCTGCTTAATATTATTAAGCATTTCGTTTATATTTAATGAAAAATCATTTTCTAGGGGAACGGTCTTAAACTTAAGTCCTACTAAATTAGAAATGCTTTTATACATGCTGAAAGTTGGTTGTGGACAAAGAACAGTATTGCCCTTCTTAGAGAATGCCATACATAAAATTTGAATTAATTCATCAGACCCGTTACCCACTAATATATTAAAATTATCCTTTAAATTATGATCCTTTCGTAATTTCTTAGTTAAATTTTTACAAGCCCCGTCAGGATATCTATTAATGTTAACTTTATTTTTTGATATTGATTCGATCTCAAATTTCAAATCTATGTCAAAAGGGTTTTCCATTGCATCTAATTTAATCATACCTTCAGCATCAAGAATTTCATATTCTTTAATATCAGAAATATCTTCCCTCAAAAAATCTTTTAATTTATTTTTCATTTGTTTTGGCCTTTGCTTTTCTTAAAGAAGCCGAATCCTTATGAGAATATAAACCCTCAGCATTTGCTATTACTGAGGAATGCTCAGCTAAAATTTTAGAAGCTTCTTCTGAGCATTTTATTACATTTGATCTTTTCTGGAAGTCATGCACACCAAGTGGCGATGAAAACTTAGCGGTTCCAACAGTTGGCAAAACATGATTTGAGCCAGCACAATAATCACCGAAAACCTCTGGGGTATATTCCCCTAAAAAAATTGCTCCAGCATTTGTTACTTTATGTAAATATTCATCACATTTTTGAAATGATAATTGTAAGTGCTCGGGAGCTAGTTCATTTGAAATTTTTATTGCATCATCAATACTTTTTGACTTAATGAATAATCCAAAGTTCTCCAAAGAAGATTTAATAATATCTTTTCTTACTTGTGAAGAGATTTTATTATTAATAATTTTCTCAACACTATCTAACAAATTTTGATCTGGTGATATTAATATTGATTGAGCAAGTTCATCGTGTTCTGCTTGAGAGAATAAATCAGCTGCAATCCAATCTGGATTTGCTTCTGCATCTGCTATTACTAATATTTCGGATGGTCCAGCGAAACTATCAATTCCTACTTCGCCGTAGAGTTCTTTCTTTGCCTCAGCAACATATTGGTTTCCTGGGCCAACAATCATGTTCACTTTTGGAATTGTCTCAGTACCAATTGCTAAAGCTGCTATTGCTTGTGCACCACCAATCCTAAATAGTCTATCAACACCTCCAAGATGTGCAGCAGCCAATACTAAACTATTTACTTCGCCTTTAGGTGAGGGTACCACCATAATAATTTCCTGAACTCCAGCAACTTTTGCGGGTACTGAGTTCATCAAAACGCTTGAAGGGTATACGGCTGATCCACCAGGGACATAGATGCCAACTTTCTCAATGGCTGTAATTTTTTCTCCCAACTGAATACCATCGCTTGTATAATTCCATGACTCTGATTTTTGACGATTTGAAAAGTCTTCTATTCTATTTTTTGCGTAAACTAATGCATCAATCTCTTTTTTTGATATACATTTCACAGAGTCGGATATCACTTCTCTTTTTACTTCGAAATCTTTTGCATCCTCTACTATAAAACTATCAAAATCTTTAGAAAATTTAATAAGAGCATCGTCTCCATATTCCCTAACATTAGAAATTATATTTTTTACTGTCTCTTTAACGTCTGAAGTATCAGAACGTCTAGTTAAGATATGAATTTCTAAGGTTTTAGTAAAATCTTTATTATCGGAACTTATTTTTTTTAAATTAAGCATTATCAGATTTATCTTTTCTCAATAGCTTCAGATAATGTGTATAGAGCTCTTTCGGTGTCCTCCCATCCAATACATGCATCTGTGACACTCTTACCATATACAAGATCTGGTGCATTGATATTTTGATTTCCCTCTTCAATATTACTTTCTATCATTAATCCTTTGATTCTTTTTTCACCAAGTCTGAGTTGTTTCGCAAGGTCCTCAACAACAGTAATTTGTTTTTTATGATCCTTCATGCTGTTTGCGTGGCTGCAATCAACAATTATTTGCTGGGGTAAATTAGCTTTATCTAGCCTTGCAGAAACATCATCAATGCTTTTAGAATCATAATTTATACCTCTGCTACCGCCTCGTAAAATTGTATGGCAATAAGGATTTCCGCTAGTTGAAAAAATTGCTGAGTTACCCTCTTTCGTTACTGATAAAAAATGGTGCGCTCCTGACGCAGCTTTAATTGCATCGAAAGTAATTTGCAAATTACCATCAGTGCCATTCTTAAAACCTATAGGGCATGATAATCCTGAAGCAAGTTCTCTATGGCATTGACTTTCAGTTGTTCTCGCTCCAATTGCACCCCAACTTATTATATCGGCTATATATTGTGGGCTAATTAAATCCAAATATTCTGTGCCGGTAGGTAATTCTAAATCAACGATATCTAGTAAAAGTTTTCTGCCGATTCTTATTCCTTCATTTATTTTAAAGCTTCCGTCTAGCATTGGATCGTTTATTAAACCTTTCCAGCCAATAGTTGTTCTCGGTTTTTCAAAATAGACCCTCATTATTATAAAGAGATTTTTTGAGACCTCATCAGATATCTTTCTTAATCTGTTTGCATAATCCATAGCCGCTATTGGGTCATGGATGGAACATGGTCCAACCACAACAAAAACTCTGTCATCCTTCTCATCCAAAATATTTTCTATAGTTTTTCTAGAATTTAATATATTTTTGGCTGCATTATCAGACACAGGAAGTTCTTTCCTCACTTCATCTGGAGGACTTAATTCTTGCATTTCAATAATTCTTAAATCATCTGTTTTAAGTGTCATATTCTTTTCTCTAAATAATTTTTTCAAAACTACCGATTATATTTTCAACAGATTCAGTTTTTATCTTCATTGAGGCTTTATTTGTAATTAGTTGCGCACTTATTTCAGATATCGAATCGACCTCTACTAAACCATTTTCCTTTAATGTTCTTCCGCTGTCTACAAGATCAACAATAAAATCTGCTAGCCCAAGAATTGGTGCAAGCTCCATAGACCCATATAACTTTATTATATCAACTTGCTTCTTTTTTTTAATGAAATAATCACTCGTAAACTGAACATATTTTGTCGCTACTCTAATTTTTGTTTTTTGTTCGACTCCTGGTAAAGAGGCTAAAACCATCCTACATTTAGAAATATTTAAATCTAATGGAACATAAATATTATTATCTCCGCACTCAACAAGCGTGTCTCTGCCTACAATACCGAAATCAGCTGCTCCATTTGAAACAAAAGTTGGCACATCTGCGGCTCTAACAATTACAATTTTTAGTTTGGAATTATTAGTTTGGTATATCAATTTTCTTGAGTCTGTAATATTTTCAGATATTTCAACATTAAGTTTTTTAAGAAGCGCTAAACCTTCCTCGAGAATTCTACCTTTTGAAACCGCCAAGATAATGTCGTGCTTTAAGTTCATTGTGGTAATCTCTTAATATTTGCGCCAAGCTTTGTTAATTTTTCTTCTATACACTCATACCCTCGATCAATATGATAAATTCTATCGACAACAGTTTCTCCTTTAGCAACAAGGCCAGCTAAAATCAAGCTTGCTGAAGCTCTTAAATCAGTAGCCATAACCGGAGCTCCTGTTAATGATTTCACACCATTAATTGATGCCACATTTCCATTGATATCAATATTTGCGCCCATTCTAACTAACTCTTGGACATGCATAAACCTATTTTCGAATACTGATTCGACTACTTTACTCTTTCCTTTAGAAATTGAATTCAAGGCGATAAATTGTGCTTGCATATCAGTCGGGAAATCTGGGTATGGATTTGTTGTAATGTTAACTGAATTTAATTGCGTATTTGCTTCAATATTTATAATATCGTT
>CAJWEM010000010.1 GCA_913031205.1 uncultured Gammaproteobacteria bacterium
GATAGTTACTCCTCATGGTTTGACATAATTAGATTTATACCAACTAAGTACGTTGAAAATAAAATTAGTGATATTGATTCAGCAGATAATTTTATTGATAAAATGAAAAAAGAGTTTTGTGTGATTGAAGACGATTCCGAAGAATGTACTCTATCAAATGAATATAAATTTGATTTAACAACCCAAAATAAAATTATAGATTGCATTCAAAAAAATAAAAACGAAGTCTTATCTAAAGAACAGAAAGAATCAAGAATTGAAAATTATGAAAGTCCTAATATTCCAAAAATATGGAATTGTATCTACTCTGATCCTTCTAAAACATTATTTAAAAAAAGAGATTAACCAAATTGGTACCGCTGAACGGACTTGAACCGTTACTCCCTTGCGGGAATCGGATTTTGAATCCGACGTGTCTACCAATTCCACCACAGCGGCATAGTTTTATTGAAGTGGTACAAAATTATTAAAAATACCTAGTATAAAGATATCATCAACATCTGCACCAAAGTCACGAAATGTAGACATATCGATAAAATATGTCGAAGCAATAATATAGTTTGTTCTTACAAGATTTTTTTTTGCATATAAACCTGCTAGCCCCGCAGAAAAGTTGCTTAACTCCTCCGTTTCACCTTTTTTTTGCATCTCTGTCCTAATATGAGTTGCCAAAAACGAGGTAAACTCTACCTTTGAAGGGTTTGAGAAAAACATAACTGCACTTATCAGCAATATAACTACATATTTCATGATTTTAAATTTCTTCAATTCAGTAAGTATAATCTTTACATATTACTACCTTTTAAAGTAGAATAACTTCTTTTTAAAAATAAGCAAAATTAAAGACATTACGATATGGTAAAAATCAGATTATCAAGAGGAGGGGCAAAGAAGAAGCCTTTCTACCACGTAGTTGCAACCGATTCAAGAAAACGAAGAGGAAGTGGTTACATTGAAAGACTTGGATTTTTTAATCCAGGAGCTACAGGTCAAGAAGTAAAACTAAGATTGGACAAAGAGAGAATTGACTACTGGCTATCAGTTGGCGCACAAACATCTGAGAGGGTAGCTAAGCTTTTAAAACAAGATTAGTAAATTTGTCTACATCATCACAAAAAATTATTATTGCCAAAGTTCAAGCTCATCACGGCCTAAACGGTTGGGTCAAAGTTTATTCCTTTTCTGAGACAAAAGAAAAATTATGCGATTACAATTATTTTTTTATTCTCGATAATGGTGTTTATATACAATTAGATCTCGAGGAATCTAAAATTGACAAGTCTTTAAAGTTAAAATTTAAAAACTATGATTCAAGAGAAGATGTTGAAAAATTTATAGACCAAGACTTATTTATAGGAGTAGAGCAATTAGCAAAATTAAATAATAATGAATTTTATTGGAAAGATCTTATTGGTTTAGAGGTATGTTTAGACAATGAGCAAAAGGTAGGAAATGTTAGTGATATAATAGAAACTGGTGCTAATGATGTGTTAGTTATAACAGGAAATAAAAATTTTTTAGTTCCTTATATCTATGGAGAATCAATAAAATCAGTTAATCTAAAGGAAAAAAGAATTTTTATAGATAAAATATATTATGAGCAATAAAGTAAGACAAATATTTGTAATTTCTGTTTTCCCTGAAATTATTGAAAATTATATTAAATTTGGTGTTCTTAAAAAAAGCCAGGATAAATCTCTATTACAAATCAATTTGATTAATTTAAGAGACTTTTCAAAAAATAATGGCAATATCGATGACAAGCCATACGGTGGTGGAGCCGGAATGGTGCTTCAAGCACAGCCACTAATTGATGCGACAAGATTTGCAAAATCAAAATTAGGCAGTCATAAATGTATTTACCTGTCTCCAAAAGGAAGAAAAATTGACCAAAAATTAATAACAGGCGTTGCCTTAAATGAAGACCTTATTATTATCGCAGGTCGATATGAAGGCGTAGATCAAAGATTTATTGATTTAGAAGTTGATGAAGAGTGGTCAATAGGAGACTATATTTTAAGTGGAGGAGAAGTAGCAGCTTGTGTCGTAATTGATTCTGTAGCTAGAATGATACCAGGCGTTCTTGGCAATGAAGATTCAAACCAAGACGACTCATTTTCAAATTCCCTTCTAGAGTATCCTCATTATACTAGGCCAGAGGAGGTCGAAAATCTTCGAGTACCAAATGTTTTATTGAGTGGAAATCATGAGGAAATTAAAAAATGGAGAGAAAATCAGGCCTTAAATGAAACAAAACGAAAAAGAGGTGATTTGCTCAAAAAAAAGCTTTCATAATTTAACCGCAAGGGATATTATCTGCTTCTAAATGAGTATTACGATGAATATTATTGATAACATTAATGAAGAACATTTGAAGAAAATTCCTGAGTTTTCTCCTGGAGACGATGTAGTTGTTCAAGTTCGAGTCAAAGAAGGTGAAAGAGAGAGACTTCAAGCTTTCGAAGGCGTAGTTATTGCTGTTAAGAATAGAGGTATAAATTCATCCTTCACAGTTAGAAAAATATCTCATGGCGAGGGCGTTGAAAGGGTTTTTCAGACGCACAGCCCATTAATAGCAAGTATAAAAGTTAAAAGAAGAGGTAAAGTAAGGCGTTCAAAATTATACTATCTAAGAGAATTATCTGGTAAAGCAGCAAGAATTAAAGAGAAGCTTTCAACAAAGAAATAAGCCCATGACAATCAAATACGAGATGGTTTTTATTAGCCCTGTAGGGCCAATAGGAATACAGTGCTATGGTGATAAATTATCTTCTTTAGTTATTAACCATAAATTAAAAAAAACCGACTCAAAGAATTGGCTTTATAGGGAAGTGGGGAGACAACTAGACTTGTATTTTCAAAAGAAAATTTTTGAATTTGACATTCCCTTCATTTTAGAAGGAACAGATTATCAAAAAAAAGTTTTAAACGAGGTTGCTAAAATAAAATATGGGGATAAAAAAACATATTCACAAATTGCTAAGAAAGTTAATTCTCACCCAAGACCAGTTGGAAATGCATGTAGAAAAAACCCAATCCAATTAATAATACCTTGTCACAGAGTAATTGGAAAAAATCATCTTGGAGGATTTGCAGGGGGAACACAAAATATGAATAAAAAAATGTTTTTAGTTAAGAATAGTCTTTTAAAGTTAGAGGTTAAAAAAAATTAAAAGATTCAATCATTCCTTAAAGAAATACAATATTTAAGCTAATATATTAACTCAGACTTAAACATAGCATATTTAAAATGAATCCAAAAAAATACTCACAAAAAGATCATGGAATTCAAAGGAGTAATATAGACTCAGATATAGATATTGTTGCGGAAACATTAATTGGCAATGGATATCAGGCGTTTCTAGTTGGAGGATGTTTAAGAGATATGCTATTAGGGAAAACCCCTAAAGATTTTGACATAGTTACTGAGGCGAGCCCAAATGAAATTTGTAGTTTATTTTCAAATGCAAGAATAATAGGGAAAAGATTTAAAATTGTTCATGTTTATGTAAATGAAAAAAAATACTTTGAGGTCTCAACTTTTAGATCAGATGTCAAAAAGCATGATAAAAAAAAATTTAAAAAGGTTAATGGCTTAATAAAAAGAGACAATATATATGGAACCATAAATCAAGATGCCTTTAGAAGAGATTTTACAATAAACTCCTTATATTATGATTTAGATAGCGGGATAATTCACGATTATGTTGACGGAATGAATGATATCAAGAATAAAAAATTAAGGCTAATCAAAAAACCTTCTTTGAGTTTCCAAGAAGACCCAGTAAGAATGTTAAGAGCAATAAGATTCGAAACAAAGCTGGGTTTAAAATTAACAGATGATTGCAGGCAAACTATAAAAAATATGTCACACCAAATTAATGGTATTTCTCCCTATAGGTTATTTGACGAGGTATTAAAAATTATGCATTCCGGCCATGGTGTTGAAAATTATAAAAAACTTAGAGAGGAAAAATTATTTGAACATTTATTCCCATTTACACATAAAATACTAGAGGACTTTTCCATTTATGATGACTTTTTTATTTGTGCTCTGAGAAATACGGATATGAGGATTAAAGACGGGCTTCATGTCAATCCCTCATTCATTTACGCTGTATTCTTATGGCCTTACTACAAAGTATTGGAAGATAAATATATAAATAATAATTCAAGAAGTATTGACGACGTATTTAGACATATAATTGAATCCCAATCAAAATACATATCAATACCTGATTTTTTTCAAAATACAATATTTTCAATATGGTCATTACAAAGCAGCTTTTTAAATTTAAGCAAAAGAAATATTCATTATTTAACTAAATTAGATAAATTCAGAGCTGCTTATGACTTTTTTTACATAAGATCACAAATTAATGATGAATTTAAGTCTTACGCCGACAAATGGTATGAAATTCAAAAAAATGTAAAGTCCGTTAAGAACAAAAAGAACAGATAAGGCATATATAATGGTATCAAATGATAAAAATATTCGTGAGCTTTATATTGGAATTGGAAGTAACTTAAATGATCCGCTACAGCAAGTAAATAATGCAATCGAAAAAATTTCAAATCTGGATAAATTCAACAATCTAAAAGTTTCAAGTCTCTACGAAAGCTTGCCAATGGGCCCTCAAGATCAGAATAATTATATCAATTGTGTAGTCATGTTTAGAAGTGGTGAATCACCAGAAGATATATTATTATTGTTGAAGGATATTGAGTCTTTGATGGGAAGAGAGAAGAGTCATGTTAGGTGGTCGGAGAGAATTATTGACTTAGATATAATATTGTACGGAGATTTGATTTATCACTCAGAAACATTATCTATACCCCATAAAAATGTTTCTGAAAGAGCATTTGTTTTACAACCTCTTTTAGATATAAATCCTGATATTTCAATACCACAAAAAGGCTTTGCGAAAGATTTGATTAAAGATTGTTTATATAAAAATATTAAAAAAATTTAATATGAAGGATTTATCCTCAAAATATATTGTTGTAGAAGGCCCAATTGGTGTAGGCAAAACAAGTTTGGCTAATAAGCTTGCACTGGAGTGGGATGCCGAATTAATACTTGAAAATGTAGATGATAATCCGTTTTTATCGAAGTTTTACAAAAATCAAAGGGAAGTCTCTTTTCAAACACAGCTATATTTTTTATTAACAAGGACAAGACAAGTTCAAGCATTTAAACAGCAGGATATATTTTCAAAGCCAAGAGTATCGGATTTTATGCTACAGAAAGACAGGCTTTTTGCACAAGTAACACTTAGCAATGAAGAATATGATTTATACGATCAACTATATTCTTATATGACTGTTGACATACCAAAACCTGATTTACTAATCTACCTTCAAGCACCTGTTGAAGTGCTTGTCAAAAGAATAAAAAAAAGAGGTAGAAATTTTGAAAAATCAATTACAAATCAGTATCTTGAAAAGCTCAACACAACTTATTTAAAATTCTTTAATTCTTACAACGGATCACCTTTATTAGTTGTTAATGCAGAAGACATAGATTTTGTGAACAATAAAAACGATTACCAAAATTTACTAGATAAAATTTACACGATAGACAAAGGTAAGCATTACTTTAATCCAATGGCCAGTATCATTAATGAATAAAATAAAAAAAACCTTAAAAGAGTATGTTGAGTCGAATCGACAAATATCTTGTGTTACTTGTTATGATTCGTCATTTGCAAAAATATTAAGTGATTCAGGAATAGATATAATACTTGTAGGGGATTCACTTGGTATGGTCATTAAAGGAGAAAAAAATACACACAGCGTAACCATGCAAGAAATTATCTATCACTCTAAGTGCGTTGCAAAAAATAAAAAAAGTTCGATATTAATGGTAGACATGCCTATTGATAGCTATATTAACGAGTTGTCAGCCATTAAAAATTCACGAGAAATTTTAAAAAATAATGTTGATATTGTAAAACTTGAATATAAAGATGAGCACAAGGATATTATTGAAAAACTAATTTCTAATAATATACCAGTTTGTGCTCATTTAGGTTATCTTCCACAATTTTTTTCAGATCAAGGAGATGTAAGAATATATGGTAAATCTGATATTGAAAAAAATAAAATTTTAGAACAGGCTAAAGTATTAGATAAGATGGGCGTCGATATTATTTTGCTCGAATGTGTTGAATCTAATTTAGCTAAAGAAATAACAAATATTTTAAATACACCGGTAATAGGAATTGGCTCAGGAAATCATTGTGATGGACAAGTTCAAGTATTATACGACATAATTGGAGTTTCTGAAAATCCTCCTAAATTTTCAACAAACTTTTTGCAAGAGAGTAAATCTGTAGAAGAAGCAATTAAAAAATTTAAAACACACATTAGTAAATTAAACACCCAAAATAAATGAAAATTTTTTATTCGATTGATGAATTTCTCAAAAATCAATTACAAATTGAATATTTCATTCCCACAATGGGAAATTTACATAATGGCCACTTGTCTTTAATAAACCAAGTAAAAGGTTCTTCGAAAGGAACTTGTGTTAGTATTTATGTAAATGAAGCTCAATTTACAAACCAAGAAGACTTTGAGAATTATCCAAAGACGCTTAATGACGATATACAAAAATTAAAATTATTAAATGTTGATTATTTGTTAATTCCAGAAAAACATGACATTGAGAAAAACTCAAAATCATTTGATACAAGCAAAGAGCCAAAACATATAACGTCTGAATTATGTGGTCAGTTCAGAGCAGGACATTTTCTTGCGGTAATGGATGTTGTGGATAGATTTTTTCAAATTGTGAAACCTAGAAATGCGATTTTTGGCGAAAAGGATTACCAGCAACTACTAGTAATTCAAGAATTAATTAAAATATGTAATTACGATATAAATCTTATACGATCTCCAATTATAAGAAATAACGAAGGACTTGCATTGAGCTCGAGAAACAATCTTCTTTCTGATGAAGAAAGATCATATGCTGCAGAGATTTATAAATCATTGATATATGCAAAAAATCTTTATGATGATAAAGTGAAAATTGACGATATTACTGTGCAAATAAACAGTTATTTTGACGAACTTCCAATGAAGATAGAATATTTTTCTATCAGAGATCTTAAAACATTGCAGCCTAGATACGATGACGATCTAATAGCCTTAATTGCTGTATATTTGGGAAAAGTTAGACTTATAGATAATATAATTATAAAATCAACTTCCAAATAATATTTATAAGAAAATATTCATATGGTATTAACATTTTTAAAATCAAAGCTTCACGGCGCTATTGTTACTCACTCAGAGCTTGAGTATGACGGTTCGTGTGCAATAGATAGCGAAATTCTCAAAGAGGCAGAGATACATGAGTATGAAAAAATTGAGATTTATAATATTTCTAATGGAGAAAGATTTTCCACCTACACTATTTTAGCTCAACCAGGGAGTGGAATAATATCAGTTAATGGAGCAGCTGCTCACAAAGCTAAACCTGGAGATAAGCTAGTTATATGTACGTATCTAAATTTACCAAAAGACAAAGTAAACACACATAAACCACTCTTAATTTATCTTGATTCAAAAAATAAAATAATTAAGAAAACAGCTAGCATTGCAATGCAATTAGTATAAAGCATTCAAGAAAATGAAAAAAATTTTCTTAGATCAATTAAAAAATATAAAAAAAGATTCTTTACGCTGTAAAAAAAATCTCTTAAAAAATACTTCATTTAAGAATAATAATTCCTTTCATATTGAAACAGATTATATTTTTTTTGATTTTAGTAGGAATATTATTGATCTAAAAACATTAAATAACTTATCTAGTCTGGCAGAAATATTAGAAGTAAAAAATAATTTTAAAAATATTTGCTCAGGCAATATTATAAATAAATCTGAAAATAAAAAAACTCTTCATACAGCGATGAGGGGAACTTTTTTTAATCTTGATAAAGCTATAAAAAATGAAGTAAGAGATTATAAAAAAAATTTAAGAGAAATATCCGACAACATAAGATCTGGTAAGCATAAATCGTTCAACGGAAAAAAATTTACTGACGTTGTTTCAATTGGAATCGGCGGCTCTCATTTTGGTACAAAAATGGTTTTTGAAGCATTAAAAGAATATAGAGTAAGTAAAATTAATCTCCATTTTATTTCAAATTTAGATGCAACTGAAGCAAATGAAGTCTTATCAAATCTTAATAAAGATACAACTTTATTTGTAATAGTATCAAAAAGTTTTAAAACATCAGAGACTTTGGAAAATGCAAAATTAGCTAAGAATTGGTTGAAAAAACAAAGTAATAGAAAAAATGTGATGAAAAATTTTATTGCAGTTACACATAATTTCGAAGAAGCAATTAAGTTTGGAGTTGATGAAAGGTTAATAATTGATGTTTGGGACAGCGTGGGTGGACGTTATTCCTTATGGACCGGTGTTAGTATTGGATTAATAATTTCAATTGGATTTAAAAATTTCTCTAAATTTTTAGATGGTGCTGCTGAGGGTGATAAACACTTTTATTCAAAAAAATATACTAAAAATATACCAGTTATAATGGCGCTTTTGTCTTTTTATTATTCAAGATTTTTTGGGTCACAAAGCCATTTAATTTTACCATATGATTATTCACTACGTTTAATAGTTGATCATGTTCAACAAGTTGAGATGGAAAGTAATGGGAAATCTCTAAATATTGATGGAAAAAAATTCTCAAACATTAGCGGAAATATTGTTTGGGGGTCAAATGGTATTGTATTACAACACTCAATATTTCAACTTCTTCATCAAGGAAACATTTTTATACCTTCCGACTTCATAATTTCCAAAAACGCAAGTTCGAGAAAAAAAGATAATCATCATAAAGTTTTTTCAAATTTTTTAGCCCATATTGAGACATTAAATAAAGGTTTTTCCAAAAAAGAAGCAGATGATCTTTATGAAAAAAAATATTCTAAAAAAGGACTTGATAAAGAATTAGTTGTAAAGAACCTTACTTTAGCTGGAAATAGACCAGCTAATGCATTTCTACTAAAAGATATATCACCAGAAACTTTAGGCATGCTTTTATCCTTTTACGAACATAAGACTTACGTTTTAGGATTATTGTCTGATGTGAATTCTTTTGATCAATGGGGCGTAGAAATTGGAAAAATTATGGCAAAAGATATTTATAAGGATATAAAATCATCAAAAGATAATAAAAATGGAAGCGTTTTGCTGAAAAAGTACTTAAGTAAAAAATTTTAGTTCTTCAATTAAAATTATATAAATTATTTTTTTCATTATTATGATATAAATTATTATGTGTGGAATAGTTGGTGAATACTTGTATAACGGTCAACCTCAAGATTGTGAAAACATTCAAATGATGTTGAGCAAAATTAGGTCGCGAGGCCCAGACTATTCCGGATACAGTATTAATTATCCAATTTCACTTGGCCACTCCAGGCTATCAATTATTGATTTATCATCTGCTTCAAATCAACCCTTTTTTGATGACGAAACAAAATTAGAAATGGTTTATAACGGATGCATTTATAATTATAAAGATTTAAGAAAAATACTAATAAAAATAGGACATATTTTTAGAACAACTAGTGATACCGAGGTTGTTCTCAAGAGTTATATCGAGTGGGGAAATGATTGTTTAAAAAAATTTGAAGGCGATTTTGCATTTGCAATATGGGATAATAAAAAAAAGAAACTTTTTCTTGCAAGAGACAGATTTGGTGTTAAACCATTATATTATGTAAATCAGCCTAATTTCTTTAGATTTGGATCATCATTTCAATCTTTAATTATAAAAAAAGACTTTCCAATAGAATTTGATTCGCAATCACTTCATTTACATTTTTCATTACACTCTTCAATCCCAGCACCAAATACTCTTTTTACAAATATTAAAAAACTAATTCCAGGACATTACATGGTTGTTGAGAAAGGAAAAGAGCCTTTTATCCAAAAGTATTGGCAATTGGAGAATACGCACAATCAAAATTTAATTAAAGATGAAGCTGAGGCGCAAAGTCTAATCGAAGAATCTTTAATCCAATCCGTTGAGAAAAGAATTGATGCTTCAGATACTGATGTTGGTATTCTACTATCAGGAGGGCTTGACTCAAGTTTGATTGTAGCTTTAGCCAAAAATAAATTTGATAATATAAAAACATTCAGTATTGGATTTGAGGATGATGAAGAAGAAAAAGGAAGTGAGTTCTTTTACTCAGATCAAGTTTCGAGTAGATTTAATACAAAACATAAAAAGTACGTTATTAAAAATGCCGATGTTTTGCCAAGATTGTTTGAATGTTTTAAAAAAATGTCAGAACCTATGGTTGCTCAAGATGCAATTGCTTTTTTCTTGCTCTCAGAAAAAGTAAGCAAAGACGTAAAAGTAGTTTTATCAGGTCAAGGAGCTGACGAGGGTTTTGCAGGTTATTTTTGGTATCAAAAAATTCAAAATGAATTTAATAGTTACGAAAATTTTGTCAAACATTACGTTGACCGCACCCATCAGGAAATGCATGAATTTATAAATAGAGACTTTAAAGAAGACTTTACTAAAAAATTTATTAAAAATAGATTTCGTGAAATGGGTTCTCATGACTTAATAAGTAAAGTCTTGAATCTAGATATCACAACACTTATTGTAGATGATCCTGTAAAAAGAGTAGATAATATGACCATGGCGTGGGGGTTAGAAGCTAGAGTTCCATTTCTTGATCATTTATTACTTGAAGCGTCTTTTAAAATTGAGCCAGCCCTTCATTTGAAAAGGGAAGGTAAGAACATCTTGAAAAAAATTGCTGATAGTATTTTACCAACAGATGTAATTGCAAGACCAAAAGGTTATTTCCCAATGCCAGCATTAAAGTATATCAGGGGCGAATTTTATGACTTTATTTATGATATTCTATGCTCAAATAAATGTTATAATAGAAACCTATATAACAGGCCGTATATTGAAAAATTGTTGAAAAAGCCAAATGATTATAGAACGGCTATTGACGGAAACAAGTTATGGCACGCAGCAGCTACTGAATTATGGTTGCAGCAAAATTTGAATTTTTAATTTGGAGATGGAAAGAAATTATGGATGCTTTAGCAAGAATTAAAGAACAAGTGGAAAATAATAAAGTCATTATATACATGAAAGGCACGCCACAAATGCCTCAATGTGGTTTTTCAAGTAAAGCGGCAGAAGCTTTAAAGCAATGTGGCAAAGAGTTTGCGTATGTAAATATATTAATGGACCCTGATATATTCCAAAATCTTCCAAAATATGCTGATTGGCCAACTTTCCCCCAATTATATATTAATGGGGAGTTTGTAGGCGGCTGTGATATCACTTTAGAGCTCCATGAAAAAGGCGAGCTTAAAAAAATGATTGAAGAAGCCACGTCATCATAATGAGCAAAGAAATTAATAAAGTTGTTCTTGCTTACTCAGGCGGTTTAGATACATCTATTATAGTTAAGTGGCTGCAAGAAAAATATGAATGCGAAGTGATTACTTACACGGCTGATCTCGGCCAAGTTGGAGAAATAGATTCTGCTAAAGCAAAAGCAAAAGATCTTGGGGTAGAACAAATTTTTGTAGACGATCTTAAAGAAGAGTTTGTAAAAGATTATGTTTTTCCAATGTTTAGAGCAAATACAATATATGAGGAGCAGTATCTTCTTGGAACTGCTATTGCACGCCCACTTATTTCTAAAAAATTAATAGATACTGCAAAAAATTGTGGAGCCGACGCTATTGCGCATGGAGCAACTGGAAAAGGGAACGATCAAGTTCGTTTCGAATTGTCTGCTTATGCACTTAATCCAGATATAAAAATAATAGCTCCATGGAGAGAGTGGGATTTAAACTCAAGAGAAAAACTTATATCTTATGCAAAAGCAAACAATATTCCAGTTGACGTTGATAAAGGTAACTCTGCTCCTTATTCTATGGACGCAAATTTATTGCATATCTCTTATGAGGGAAAAGCGCTTGAAGACCCATGGGTTGAAGCTCCAGAGGATATGTGGAGATGGTCTGTATCACCAAAAAATGCTCCAGACAAATATGAAGATCTTGAGATTGAGTTTTTAAATGGCGACCCAGTAAGTATTGACGGAAAAGCTTTTAGCCCTGCCGAAATTTTACAAAAGCTGAATCATTTAGGCGCAGCAAATGGAATTGGTAGACTCGACATAACTGAAAATAGATTTGTTGGAATTAAATCTAGGGGATGTTATGAAACTCCTGGAGGAACTATTATATTAAATGCGAGAAGGGCGATTGAATCGATAACCTTAGATAGGGAAGTCGCACATTTAAAGACCGAGTTAATGCCAAAATATGCAAACTATATTTATAATGGTTTTTGGTTTAGCCCAGAAAGAGAATATTTACAAAAATTTATAGATTCTACTCAAAAAAATGTGAATGGAATTGTAAAATTATCTCTTTACAAAGGAAATGTAATAATTAAAGGAAGAAAATCAGAAAAAAATAGTTTGTATAGCGCAAATCTCGCAACTTTTGAAGATGACAGCGGTAGTTATGATCATAAAGACGCCGAGGGATTTATTGCTCTAAATGCTTTAAGGCTTAAAAATAGGCCAAAAAACTAAAGCTGTACTTCTATTGTTTTCAAGCTTATTATAGTTTATATAACTTCTTAAATAGGAGAGAAAATGAGGAAAATCGGAGTTATTTTAATAGGGCTCGTAGCAATTTTATCTAGTGGTTGTGCTACATATTCTGGAAACTCGCTGTCTGACGCAAATGATCCACTGCAATCTGTGAACAGACCAGTTTTTGCTATGAATGACGCGTTTGACACAGCGCTGTTCAAACCATTAGCCCAAGGCTATAATGCGATTACCCCAGAACCTATTAGGAATGGCGTAACAAATTTCTTTTCTAATTTGAACGAAATAGATAATGCTATTAATAATTTATTTCAAGGCAAACCCGAGGGTTTTGCGGTTTCTGTTGGTAGATTGGCTATAAATTCAACAATAGGCATCGGTGGAGTTATAGATGTTGCTTCACACATGGGCTTACAGCATTCACCTGAGGATCTAGGACAAACAATAGGTTATCTTGGCGCCGGATCAGGGCCATATATTGTGCTTCCTCTTTTGGGATCTAGTAGTGTAAGAGATGTTCCAGGAAGGGTTTTATCTATGTACTTAAACCCATTAGCTTGGCTAGACGACATTTCTTTTAGAAATATAATGGTGGGCATAAACGCTGTTGATTCAAGATCAAATCTTCTTGCTAAAGAGGAGATCGCAAAAGAAATATCAGATGACAAATATACTCTTTACAAAGATGCTTTTTTAGAGCAAAGAGAATTTGATATAGCAGATGGCAATCTTGACGATTCGGACTTAACTTCTGATATAGAAGAATAATTTTATTTTTTTGCATACACACCTAGATAAATTCCATTAAGAATTATAAATATCACAGGCAATATAATTCCAAGCACATAAAATTTAAATTCAACCCATGTTTCTTCTGGATAAGAGTTAGCAATATATAAATTTAAAATACCGCATAGTACAAAGAACAATATCCAAGAATTTGTCAAAAATTTCCAATTTTTATCATCAAGTACAATTTGATCCTGAATAAGTTTTTTAATTATATTTTCTTTTCCAATCAACAGATTACCAATGAAAAATAATGCAAATCCCCAATATACAATTGATGGTTTAATTTTTATAAATAAAGGATTTTTGAAGTATAAAGTACTAATTCCAGCTACAAGAATTATTGCTAAAGTGATTATATGTATTTTTTTTATTTGTCTCAAAAGAGCTAAGATAAAACACTGAACTGAGTATGTAATCATTAGGATTAAAGTAGCAAAATAAATACTACTCCCTTTATCATTGCCTAGGTTTATATTAAATATTTCATTTGAATACTGAATATACTGGATAGGTATATCAGTAAAAAAAATATATGTTAGAAAAAAGAGTAAAACTGGTACAAAATCAATAAAAGCTTTCAAAATCAACTCCAATTATTTTTAGAAATATGTTTAGTTAACCGCATATAATGATATAATAAGTTTTACATAATATCATGCTGAGAGTCTATGGATACTAAAGTAGAAGAATTCAAAGATTTAAAAAATATCAGTGTACCATTAGCCTACGTAAAAGGTGAGCCCTACCTAGCTATTCCCAAAGATCTATATTTACCACCTGATGCTCTGGAGGTTGTTTTAGAGTCATTTGAGGGGCCTTTAGATCTTTTGCTTTACTTAATTAAAAGCCAAAATTTTGATATTTTAGAACTACCAGTTTCCAAGATTACTGACCAGTATATTCAGTATATTGATTTAATGAGAGAGTTAAAACTTGAGCTCGCAGCGGAATATATGTTGATGGCAGCAACGCTCGCAGAAATAAAATCAAAACTTTTATTACCACAGAGAAATGATGCTGCTGAAGAAGAAGATGACCCTAGGGCAGAACTTATTAGACGATTGCAAGAATACGAAAGATATAAGAAGGCAAGCATTAATATTGATGATTTATCAAGAGTTGATCGTGACTTCTATTTACCTAAAAAAGTTTCCTTCAAGCCCATATTAAAAGAACAAAAAAAGGAAGTTGTTGATTTGGAAAAGCTTGTTGTAATATTTCATGAACTTCTAGAGCAAAATAAATATTTAAAATCACATGATGTTAAGAAAGATCATTTATCAGTTCGTGAAAAAATGACAAATATATTAAATTCGTTAAATAATTTGGAATTTATTGATTTTAGAACTTTGCTTAACTCTAGTGAGGGAAAGTACGGCCTAATTGTCTCATTTTTAGCTGTGCTAGAATTAATTAAATTATCGTTAATTGATTGCGCACAAGCGAATAACGATTCAACTATTCATTTAAAACTTAAATAAGTTAAATAGAGGCTCATGTGAAGAAAAGTGAATGTAAAAAAATAATTGAATCACTAATTTTTTCATCGCCTAATCCTATTTCAATTAAGCAGTTAAAAGATTTCTTTTCTGAAGAAGATTTATCGGGGATATCTATACAATCAGTCATAGATGAGATAGCTGAAAATTATAAAGATTCTGGTGTGCAATTAAAAAAAGTAGCATCTGGTTTTCGATTTCAAGTTGCCGAAGATTGTAATGAATGGGTATCAAATTTTTATCCTGAAAAACCGCAAAAATATTCACGAGCACTTATGGAAACTTTAGCCTTAATCATATATAGGCAGCCAATCACTCGTACCGAGATAGAGTCAGTTAGAGGTGTAAGTGTCAGTAGTAATATTATAAAAACATTGTTAGAGAGAGAGTGGATAAAAATTTTAGGATATAAGGATGCGCCCGGAAAACCAGCGATATTTGGCACCACAAAAGAGTTTTTAAATTCTCATAATTTAGTCTCAATAAACCAGCTTCCAAAATTAGATGATATTGTTGAATTTTCTGACTCTGAAAAAAGGCAATTAGGTCTTCTTGATGACGATAAATTAGTTGAGGATGAACAAAAATCAGATCTTACTGATTCCGACGATTATAATAGCGAAAATATACATTGAGTGACTAAATTTTTTAATTTTTATATTTTATAGCCCTTTTTGGGTATTTTTGTCTTGAGTATTTCGGAATATTAGAATATATTGTCGTACCATCTACTAAATAAATAAATATATAAGAAATAATTAAGATGAAAATATCTATTCCAAAAGAAAACAGAGACGGCGAGACAAGAATTGCAGCCTCACCTGAAGTTGTTAAAAAATTCACAGGTATGGGTTTTGAGGTAACTATCGAGAGTGGAGCGGGACTACATTCTGGATTCACTGACAAAATATTTGAAGATGTTGGAGCAAACATTGCTTCTGACACAAAAACAACCCTTAAAGATGCAGATATTATCTTCAAAATTCAACGCTTGATGACATCAAAAGATAAAATTGATGAAATATCAATGTGTAAAAAAGATGCAATGGTTATTTCTCATATGTCTGCTTTAAGTTCAAAGACTGATATTGAAGAGTATGCAAAAGCTTCAATCACGACATTTGCCATGGATTTGATGCCACGAATTAGTAGAGCGCAATCAATGGACGTATTGTCTTCGCAGTCAAATTTATCTGGTTATCAAGCTGTTATAAAAGGAGCTAATAATTTTAATAGCGCATTCCCAATGATGATGACAGCAGCAGGCACAGTTGCTCCGGCAAAAGTTTTTATTATGGGAGTTGGGGTCGCAGGTCTACAAGCAATTGCAACAGCGAAAAGAATGGGGGCTATAGTTACGGCTTATGATGTAAGAGCAGCCACAAAAGAGCAGGTAGAAAGTCTTGGTGGTAAATTTCTAATTGTAGATGAAGAAGCAATGAAAGAAGCTGAAACTTCTGGTGGTTATGCAAAGGAAATGACGGAAGAATATAAGAAGAAAGAACAAGAGGTTATAAAAAATCATATTAAAGATCAGGATATTGTAATTACAACAGCACTTATTCCTGGAAGACCAGCACCTAAACTTGTTACTAAGGAGATGGTAAATTCTATGAGAACAGGTTCAGTAATAGTTGATTTAGCAGTGGAAACTGGCGGAAACTGTGAATTAGCAAAAAGAAATGAAGTGGTAGATGCAGATGGAGTCAAAATTGTTGGGTTCGATAATCTACCTGGTGAGTTGCCTAAAGATGCGAGCACATTATTTGCAAAAAATCTTCTAAACTTTTTATCTCCACACGTAAATAAAGAGTCAAAAAGTTTAGAGCTTGATTGGGAAGATGAAACCGTCAAAAATACTTTAGTAACTAAAGATGGTTCAGTTGTTAATGAAATAGTTAAGGGAGTTTCATAATGGATTTTTTAAGCTTATTTACAATTTTTGTTCTTGCAGTTTTTGTAGGCTTCTATGTAGTTTGGGGAGTTACACCTGCACTTCATTCTCCGTTGTTGGCTGTTACAAATGCAATCTCTTCCGTAATTATCGTAGGAGGACTTATTGCTGCTGTTGCTAGTAAAGGATTAATTGATTTATCAAGTACTATGGGATTGATCGCGGTACTTTTGGCTTCGGTTAATATTTTTGGTGGATTTATGGTTGCTCAAAGAATGTTAGCAATGTTTAAAAAGAAAAAATAAAAAGTAGGTAAAGTAAATGGACACAATTTTTGGTTTTGCATATCTCTTATCAGCAGTATTATTTATACTTGCTCTAAAAGGACTTTCATCCCCAGTCTCAGCCAGACAAGGAAATATTTTTGGAATGATTGGGATGGCTATTGCTGTTGTAACAACTTTGCTATTACATGGCTCGGGTCTTGAGTTAGGAAATTATACCAACATTATTATTGCAGTTATAATTGGTGGTGTCTTTGGAGCAATTCTTGCTTTGAAAATTAGTATGACTGCCTTACCTCAGCTAGTTGCGGCTTTTCATAGTCTCGTTGGTTTAGCTGCAGTTTTTGTAGCAATAGGTGCATATAAGAATCCATCTGCTTTTTTTGATGGGGGAATAATTACTACTGGCAGCATGATTGAGATGAGCTTAGGTCTAGCTATTGGTGCCATTACTTTTTCTGGATCTGTTATCGCTTTTGCTAAACTTCAAGGATTAGTAAGTGGAAATCCACTTGTTTTTAAAGGCCAACACTTAATTAATTTAATTATCTTTTTAGCGATTTTGACATTAATCTACATGATTTCTGTAGACCCAATGAATTTATCTAAGGAACAATACTTTTGGACAATTGTTGGTTTGTCTTTCCTAATTGGTTTTCTAATTGTATTGCCAATTGGAGGAGCAGATATGCCAGTTGTTGTTTCAATGCTTAACTCATACTCTGGCTGGGCTGCATGCGGAATTGGTTTTACACTTCAGAATACAGCTTTGATTATTACTGGAGCCCTAGTCGGTTCGTCTGGCGCTATCTTGAGCTACATAATGTGCAAGGGAATGAACAGATCAATTGTTAGCGTTCTCTTAGGGGGATTTGGTGGAGATTCAGATGAGGCAGCTGCCGCTGCAGTAAGTCCAAAAGGCAACGTTAAGCGAGGCAGTGCTGATGATGCATCTTTTATAATGGGCAATGCTCAAAAAGTTATTATTGTTCCTGGTTATGGCATGGCAGTTTCTCAAGCACAACATGCCTTAAGAGAAATGTGCGATCTTCTTAAGGAAAAGGGAGTTGAAGTAAAATACGCTATTCATCCTGTAGCAGGAAGAATGCCTGGCCATATGAATGTATTGTTAGCCGAGGCCAACGTACCATATGATGAAGTTTTTGAACTTGAAGAAATTAACCATGAATTCTCAACTGCTGATGTTGCTTTTGTGATAGGTGCAAATGATGTTACTAATCCATTAGCAAAAACAGACCCTCAAAGCCCAATTTATGGCATGCCTATCCTTGATGTGGAGAAAGCAGCAACCACTTTATTCTTAAAAAGATCAATGGCATCAGGTTATGCCGGTGTAGATAATGATTTATTTTTCAGAGACAAGACAATGATGCTTTTAGGTGATGCTAAACAAACAACAGAAGAGATTGTTCAAGCTTTAAACCTTAGCTAGTCAAATAATCAAATTCTTTAAATCACTTGGTGTGTTTATTGTATAGTCACAACCCCATTCAATTACTTCGTTTGGGTCCTTAATAAAACCATACATTGCTGCCACAGAAAGCATTCCCGCCTTATTTGCTGCAGTTATGTCACGAATATCATCTCCAACGTATGCGCAAAATATCGGCTCGCATTTTATTAACTTTGCTGCATATATAAGAGGTTCTGGATTTGGTTTTTTAACAGAAAGGGTATCTCCTGCAACAATACAGCTTGGTTTATGATAAAAATTAAGCATCTCTACTATAGGATTTACCAAGTAACTTGGTTTGTTTGTTACAATTCCCCACTTAATATTTTTTAAAGTCAAATTCTCGATAATGTCTTTAATTCCATCAAAAAGATGAGTTCTTATAAACAAGTTATTTTTATAAATCTCTAAATATTCTTTTATGTATGTTTTTCTTTCACTTTTTGAAAGCTTTGGACAAGAAAAATCAATTAGACCACCAGCCCCTTTAGAAATAAAATTTTTTGCTTCTGATAACCTAACATCTTTTTTTCCATGATTTTTTAAAAGTATATTTAAGCAATTAACCATATCTTCTGATGTGTCAGCAAGCGTTCCATCAAAATCAAAAAGCATAGCTTCAATTTTTCTATTTATCATTTTTTACAATGTAAAATATAGTTTATATTTGGGTTATTTGATTCGTAAAATTTTTTTGACAATATATTATAACTAATACCTTTGATATCTATTACATTCAAACCATTATTTCTTAGAAGTTTTGAAAATTCAGAAGGCTTGATAAAAGTACTAAAATCATGTGTACCCTTTGGTAAAATGTTAAGTAAATATTCTGCTCCAATAATAGCAATCATATACGAAATAAAATTTCTATTTAATGTTGAGAAAAAAAGATCAGCATTTTTACTTGTAACATTTATACAGTCTTCGATTAGTTTTTCTGGATTGGGAACATGTTCTACAAGTTCCATACAAGTAAGAACATCATATTTTTTTTTAGATTTCTCTAATAAGCTGTCGAGGCTGATAGCTTCATAATCAATTTTTAAATTTTTTAAAGTCTGGTGAGTTTTTGCAATTTCTATTGCGTCTTTCGACATATCTATTCCTTTAACTTCTTTTGTTATAGATGCTAAATTTTCACAAAGTAAGCCTCCACCACACCCAACATCAATGAGAGTTTTATCATTCAGCATAACTCTATTTTTTATAAATTCAGTTCTGACTGGATTTAACATATGAAGAGGTTTAAATGGTCCATTAGGATCCCACCAACTGTAAGAAATATCGTCAAATTTTTGAATTTCTTTTTTATCAACATTCATAAATACATACTATATTATTTGCTAAAAATAAGCATTATTAACGGCATTTTTCTCCTTATTTATGCCGATAATGTAGTGAAAAATACCTTCCCATGATAGAATTATAACTATCCCAATAAGCACTTTTTAAAACCATAATGGTAGATACTGCTAAAGAAATTAGAACCCAATCTGTTGAAAATGAGACCAAAGAAGCTTATTTAGAATATGCTATGAGCGTAATCGTGGGTAGAGCTTTGCCTGATATTCGTGATGGTTTAAAGCCAGTTCATAGAAGAGTTTTGTACGCTATGGAATCGATGGGTAATTATTCAAATAAACCATATAAAAAATCCGCAAGAGTAGTCGGAGATATTATTGGTAAATATCATCCTCACGGAGATACAGCGGCATACGATACCATTGTTAGGATGGCACAAAATTTTTCTATGAGATATGTTTTAGTAGATGGCCAAGGAAACTTTGGCTCTATTGACGGAGATTCTCCTGCTGCGATGAGGTATACGGAAGTTAGAATGGCAAAGATTTCGCACGAGATCCTTTCCGACTTGGATAAAGAAACTGTAGATTTTCGACCAAATTACGATGAAACAGAAATTGAACCTGTAGTACTTCCAACTAGAGTTCCAAATTTACTTGTTAATGGTTCATCAGGAATTGCCGTTGGGATGGCAACAAATATTCCACCGCATAATTTGACAGAAGTGATTGACGCCACAATTGCATTGAGTAAGAAACCAGAAATGAATATACCTGACCTTATGAAATTTATACCAGGACCCGATTTTCCTACTGCCGGCATTATTACAGTTGATAAGAATGAAACTAACGGAATTAAATCAGCGTATGAGTCTGGTAAGGGCAAAGTGATAATGCAAGCAATGGCAAATATTGAGCAAGATAAAAAATCATCCCGAAAAAAAATTATAATCACAGAATTACCATACCAAGTAAACAAAGCAAGGTTAATTGAAAAGATTGCTGAATTAGTTCGCGATAAAAAACTTGAAGGTATTTCAGAATTAAGAGATGAGTCCGATAAAGATGGCATGAGAATCGTTGTAGAGCTTAAGAAATCTGAAATTTCAGAAGTAATACTAAATAATCTATTTCAGCAAACTCAAATGCGAACCTCATTCAGTATAAATATGGTTGCCCTAATTGATGGGGAGCCCAAAACAGTCAATCTTAAAGATATACTATTATCTTTTATCGAGCACAGAAAGGAAGTTGTTACAAGAAGAACCTTATATGAGCTTAGGAAAGCTAGAGAGAAAGCACATATATTAGAGGGCTTGGCTGTCTCACTATCTAATATAGATGAAATTATTAAATTGATAAAAGAGTCAAAAAATACTCAAGATGCTAAATCAAAACTTTTAAAATTAAAATGGAAAGCTGGCTTAATTAAAAAAATGTTAAATTCATCTAATGAATTAATTACAAAACCAGAGGGCATGGATGAAGATGTTGGGTTAGTTAAAGACAAGTACTTTTTTTCAGATGCTCAGGCACAAGCAATATTAGAAATGAAATTGAGCCGTCTTACAGCACTGGAGCAAGATAAAATTACAAGCGACTATAAAGAACTTTTAAATCTTATAAAAGAGCTCCAAAAAATACTTGAAGACAGGGATATTTTAATGAATTTAATAAGAGAAGAATTAAATGATATTAAGAAAAACTTTGGAGATAAAAGAAGAACGCAATTTCAAGAACTTGTTAATTTTTCAAAAGAGGATCTTACAAAAGAAGAAGACTTAGTTGTCACGCTATCAAACGCTGGTTATGTAAAAGCTCAACCAGTGCAACTATACTCATCACAAAAAAGAGGCGGAAGGGGTAAGACAGCAGCAACTGTAAAAGATGAAGACTTTATTGAAAAGTTATTTGTTGCAAATTCACATGATACAATTTTGTGTTTTTCAAGTTTAGGAAAAGTTTACTGGCTGAAGGTTTATGACATTCCTCAATCTGGAAGATCCGCAAAAGGTAAAGCTATAGTCAATATTTTGCCTCTAGCTCAGTACGAAAAAATTACCGCAATACAAAAAATTAGTACTTATGATGAAAATCTTTATGTATTGATGGCTACAAGCAAAGGTATTGTTAAGAAAACAAAACTTAGTGATTTTTCACGACCAAGATCTTCAGGCCTGATTGCAATTAATCTTAAGGATGGTGACAACTTAATTGAAGTAACTGTAACTAATGGTGAAAAACAAATTATGTTGTTTTCGAGTGCAGGGAAAGCCATAAGGTTTAACGAATCTGATGTCACATGCGTGGGTAGAAGCGCAGCAGGTGTGAAAGGTATTTCGATCGCAAAAGATCAAGCGGTAATAAGTATGATAACAAGTAATAAGGATGACCAAGATGATATTTTAATTGCAACAGAGAATGGTTATGGGAAAAGAACAGATATTAATGAATTTTCCTTACAAAAAAGATCTGGTAAAGGTAATATTGCTGTAAAAACCTCAGATAGAAACGGAAATGTGATCGGGGCACTAAAAGTTTCTGAAAATGATGATCTTATGTTAATAACTGATCATGGAACTTTAGTTAGGACATCTATTAAAGATATTAGGCAGCTAGGCAGAAATACACAAGGAGTTAGGTTACAAACATTAGGTAAAAATGAAAAGCTTTCTCAAATTGAAAAGGTTGAAGAAGAAAAAGTTGACGATATATAATATGAGTGAAGAAATAAAAAAAATTAGAAAAAATATTGATTCAATAGATAATGAAATCCTCGAACTATTAAACAAAAGAGCTTCTCAAGCTATTAATATTTCAAAAGAAAAGCAAAAATCTGATAAGTCTGATAACTTTTATAATGCAGAGCGTGAAGCGCAAGTACTTAGAAGAATAAAAGAAAATAACGATGGGCCTCTATCTGATCAAGTAATATCTCGTCTATATCAAGAAATAATGTCTGCTTGTCTTTCATTAGAAGCGCCATTAAGAGTTTCGTATTTAGGTCCAAAAGGAACATATACTCAAGCTGCAACTCAGTCACATTTTGGAAATTCAATTTTATCAGTACCCCAGCCTTCAGTTGAGGATGTTTTTTCGTCTGTTGAGAAGAGAGAATCTCACTATGGTGTCGTTCCTGTTGAGAACTCAACACAAGGAATCGTTTCATCAACTCTTGATATGTTTATGAATTCAAGCTTGAGAATTTCTGGTGAAATCGAAATTGCAATTCACCATAATTTATTATCAAAAGAAAAAAAAATAACCAATATTAATAAAGTTTATGCTCACCCACAGTCATTTTCACAATGTAAGATGTGGTTAGAGAAAAATTGCCCAAATTCTGAAAAAATCAATGCATCTAGTAATGCGGAAGCAGCATTAATTGCAGCAAAGGAAAAAAATGCTGCCGCTATAGCAAGTGAAATAGCTGCAGATATATATGATTTACAAATTTTAAATAAAAATCTAGAAGATAATTTTAATAATTCAACGAGATTTCTTGTCATCGGCGATAGAGATACAGAACCTTCTGGCTCTGATAAAACAACTATTATTGTGTCAACAAAAAATGATGCTGGTGCCTTACACAATTTACTCGAACCGCTTTCAAAGCATAAAGTTAGCATGACAAGAATTGAATCAAGACCATCAAAAAATAATAATTGGGAGTACCTATTTTATTTAGATCTTGATGGACATATAAAAGATGAATCTTTAAAAAAAGCAAGTAAAGAGATAAAAAAAGAGGCAAGTTTATATAGATTCCTTGGTTCATATCCAACTGCAGAAAATTGAACATTATGTCCAATAATAAAAAAATAGATAATATCTTCGTTATTGGCTTAGGTCTTATTGGCGCGTCACTATGTCGTTCGTTAAAAGAGTCTAATCAATTTAAGAAAATATATGGATATGATGTAAATAACGAAGTATCTAAAATAGCAATCGAAAAAAGATATATTGATGCAAGCGTGGAAAAAATTTTAGATGGCATCGAAAAATCAGATTTAATCGTTTTTTGTGTCCCAGTATCTGAAATTACAACCTGTTTATATCAATCAAATAGCTTTTTTAATTCAGAAAAGATTTTTACAGACACATTAAGTGCAAAGGAAAAAATTATTAAATATTTTTTAGAAAACGATCTAAGTGATATAAATAACTTTATATATTCTCATCCAATGGCTGGAACGGAAAATTATGGTATTAAAAATTCTAAAAAAGATTTATTTACTGGATCTACTTCAATAATATGCTCTATGAAAAATTCAAGCAATGAAGCATTAGATGTAGTAAAAAAATTATGGGAATTTGTTGGTTGTAAAACTTCTGAAATAGAAATTGATTATCACGATGAGATACTTGCAGCAGTTAGTCACATACCACATTTTATCTCATTTTCTTTATCTAAAAAAATAGTCGATTTAGATTTTGAAGATAAATATTCGTGGGTTTACGAAAAGGGAAGTTTAGCTGACATGTTAAGAATATCGAAAAGCGACCCAGTCGCATGGGCTAATATATTTTTATCTAATAAAAAATATATTTCTAAATTTATAAATGAATACATTGAAGATTTAAAACTATTGGATTCAAATATTAATTCGGAGAATATCGATAATTTAATATCCTTATTAAAAAAATCTAATTCAAATAATTAATTTATGTTAGAAAATTATACTGTTTATTCGGCCAAAAATTTATCAGGGGAAATATCCGTACCAGGAGATAAATCCATATCCCATAGGGCATTGATTTTATTGTCAATTAGCACTGGAAAAGCAAAAGTTGAAAATTTTCTAGAATCAGATGATTGTAAAGCTACATGTAGAATATTGCAAAAACTTGGCGTTAAAATTTATAAAGATTCAAATCATACATTTATAGTAGAGGGTGTTGGTTTAAATGGCCTTAAAGCATCAAACGATAACCTCGATTGCGGTAATTCTGGAACAAGCATGAGACTTCTTAGCGGACTTTTAAGCGCACAAAATTTTCCTAGCTTTTTAGTCGGCGACACCTCATTGCACAAAAGACCAATGGATAGAATAGCAATACCATTAAGAAAAATGGGAGCCATAATAAAGCTGTCTGATGATAATACTGCGCCAATTGAAATTAATCCTGTAAAGAAAATTTCCCCCATTGAATATAATATGCAAATTGATAGCGCTCAAATTAAATCGGCAATTATCTTGTTAGCTCTTTATGCTTCAGGAAGTTCAAAAATAATAGAAAATCAAAAAACTCGAGATCACACTGAAAATATTTTGAGTTATTTAGGTGTAGATATACTAAGAAAAGAAAAAACATTGACTATAAACCCGCCACAAAAATTAATATCCAAAGATATTATTGTCCCAGGAGATATATCCTCAGCAATGTTTTTCATCGTAGCAGGTTTAATTACTAAAAAATCTAAAATAAAAATAAAAAATATTGGTTTGAATCCTACTAGAGTTGGAGCAATTGAAATATTGAAAATGATGGGTGCGAATATTGAAATAATATACAAGGAAAATAAGACCCCTGAGAAGGTTGGAGATATTATAGCCTCCTCATCAAATCTTAATGGTATCGAAATTCCAAAAAAATATGTTGCAAATGCAATTGACGAATTCCCTATTATATTGATTGCTGCAGCCTGTGCTTCAGGTAAAACTACTCTTCAAAACGCGAAAGAGCTTAAATTTAAAGAGAGCGATAGGCTCCTAGCAATGTCTAAGGGATTAAAAAATTGTAAAATTGAAAATAATCTTAGAGATGACGGCATAGAGATATTTGGTGGAGAAATTTATGGTGGAAATATAGATAGTTATGGCGATCATAGAATTGCTATGGCTTTCTCTATTGCAGGAATTGTATCGAAGGGAAATATGAAAATACATAACACAAAAAATATATCAACATCATTTCCTAATTTTTATGATCTTATGAATTGCCTTGGAGTAAAATACGAAAAAAAAATTGAATCCTAAAATTATTACAATTGACGGCCCAAGTGGTGTTGGAAAAGGAACTATTGCAATAATGGTTGCTGACTACTTGGGTTATAACTATTTAGATAGCGGTTCATTATATAGATCATTAGCACTTGCTTTGTCGCAAAAAAATATAGATTTGGTAAAAGACATCAATGATATTGAAAAAAATATTTTTGAAATAGACATTGATTTTAAATATGAGAAAAATGGTAAAATCACAGTTTTTGTAAATAAAGCTGATTTTACTAAAAAAATTCGGACCGAAAAAGTTGCAAAAATGGCATCACAAATCGCTAAAAATGCAAATGCAAGAAAAATGCTTGAGGTAGTTCAGAGAAAGCATATTAGGGCTCCGGGATTGGTTGCTGATGGGCGTGATATGGGCACAAAGGTCTTTAATGAGGCAAATATTAAGTTTTTTTTAACCGCATCAGTAGAAAAAAGAGCAGAAAGGCGATTAAATCAGTTGAAAGATCAAGGAATTAGTGCTAACTTGCCGAACCTCATACATGAACTTTTGTTGAGAGATAAGGCTGATACGGAAAGAACTATATCTCCTCTCGTCCCAGCTGATGATGCGATTCTTGTTGATACAAGTGAGCTTAGTGCAACTGAAGTTTTTAATAAAATTAAGGAACTAATAGATAAGAATATTTAGAATTTATGAGTGAAGAATTTTCAACATTACTTGAAGAAAGTATTTCCAAATTACAGGTTAAACCTGGAACTATAATAAATGGCACAGTAATTGATGTTAAGAAAGATTTAGTAATCGTTAATGCTGGCCTTAAATCTGAAGGCATGATTCCAATTGATCAATTCATCGGCTTTGATGGCAAAGTCGAAGTACAAGAGGGAGACACTGTAGAAGTTTCAGTGGACGCAATTGAAGATGGTTTTGGAGAAACAAAACTATCAAGAGAGAAAGCAAAGAAAGCTAGAGCTTGGGTCTCATTAACAGAAGCTTTCGAAAAGAAACAAATACTAGAAGGAAGAATTACTGGGAAAGTTAAAGGCGGCTTCACTGTCGATTTAGCTGATATTAAAGCTTTCCTACCAGGCTCTTTAGTTGATGTAAGACCGGTTAGAGAAACAACATATCTCGAAGGTAAAGATTTAGAATTTATCGTTATTAAAATAGATAAAAAAAGAAATAATGTTGTTGTTTCAAGGAAGGCTGTTTTAGAATCTGAAAATAGTGATGAAAGAGATGAGCTTATCTCAAATCTAGAAGAAGGCTCTGTCGTTAAAGGTATAGTAAAAAATATCACAGACTATGGTGCTTTTCTTGATCTCGGAGGAGTAGATGGACTTTTACACATAACTGATATGGCATGGAAGCGAGTAAGACACCCGTCAGAATTGATTAATGTTGGCGACGAAATTGAAGTTAAAGTACTAAAATTTGATAAAGAGAAGACTAGAGTTTCACTTGGTCTAAAACAATTAAATGAAGATCCATGGTTTGAAATAAGTAAAGCACACCCTGAAGGTTCACAACTTAAAGGAAAAATCACTAATATTGCGGATTACGGTTGTTTCGTGGAGATTCATAATGGTGTCGAGGGTTTAGTTCATGTTTCAGAGATGGATTGGACAAACAAAAATGCCAACCCAGAAAAGCTAGTTTCAATTGGGCAGGAAATTGATGTAATGATCCTTGATATAGATCCTGAAAGAAGAAGAATATCACTAGGCATAAAACAATGTCAGCCAAATCCTTGGTCTAAATTTATTGATAATCATAACGTAGGCGAAATAATTGTTGGTAAAATTAAGTCTATTACTGATTTTGGTATATTTATAGGTTTAGATGACGGAATAGATGGCTTAGTGCATTTATCCGATTTATCCTGGACAGAAAGTGGTGAAGATGCTGTAAGAAACTATAAAAAGGGTGATGAGTTGAAAACAATATTATTGTCAGCCGATACTGATAGAGAGAGGATATCTTTAGGTGTAAAACAGTTAACAGCAAATAAATTTCAAGAATACATTCAAAAAAATACAAAAGGATCAGTTGTTAAAGGAAAAATTTTGGAAAAGAATGCAAAACATATATCAGTTCATTTAGATGTAGAGGTGATTGGAAATTTAAAATTATCTGAGCTAACCGATGACGTTAATGTTGATTCAATGAATATAGATGATGAACTTGAGTTATTGATTACGAATATTGATAAAAAAAATCAGGCAATTAGCTTATCGATGAAGGCACTGGAAAAACATCAAGAGGGTGAAGCCCTAGATCAGTATAATCAAAAAAATGAATCAGTAGGAAGCTCCCTTGGTGATATATTAAAAGAGCAAATAGATAAATAGTATTTTATAAATTATTATGGAAGACAAAAGAGATTCAATTACAAAGTCAGAATTAATAGAAAAAATATCAGCAAAGATTCCTCAGCTCGGCTCTAAAGATGTAGAACTCTCTGTAAAATCTCTAATCGAAAAAATCATCGAGACTTTAGCTTCAGGCGATAGAACCGAAGTCAGAGGTTTTGGAAGTTTCTCTGTTCATTACAGGAAACCTCGAATTGGTAGAAATCCTAAGACTGGTGATTCTGTATCACTTCCAGGTAAAAATGCTGCACATTTCAAGCCAGGCAAGGTGTTACGAAATAGAATAAATAATTCTCAGGACAAAACCTAAGAAAAGCCCTATAATATATAGTAACTTTTAAATACTATAATAAATTATGTTTAGGTTATTTGGGTTAATTCTTACAGTTTTTATATGCGTCCTAAGCGTCGCTGCAGTTTATTACAACAAAATGCCTTATTTAATAGATTTCCATGTTATTCAATTTGACGATATACCTCTGGGTATTCTTTTATTTCTGTCGATGTTACTAGGCATAATAATTGCTACTTTTTTTCTAATCGGTTTAGTCCTTAGCGTAAGAAGAAAGTATAAAAATTTAAAAAAAGATCATGAGCTATTAGATAAGGAAGTTCAAAACTTAAGAAGGATTCCAATTCAAGAGTAAAAAATGTATATCGCTATTTCTACAATAATTTTTTTAATAATAATAGTCTCTGCGATTTTATTTTATATTTCTGTCAAGTCTTTTTACAAAAAAAAGATAAATAATATTCCTGTTGAATATCTTCAGAGTATGAATTATTTATTGTCTGAGCAGCACGACAAAGCAATAGACACTTTTATGTCAATGGTAAGTGTTAATAAGGATACTGCAGAAACACATATCATTCTTGGAAATCTATTCAGAAACAGAGGCGAAGTAGACAGGGCTATAAGAATTCACCAAAATTTAATAGCTAGACCAGAACTCAAGCCAGAAATTAGACAGCAATGTTCTATAGAATTAGCAAGGGATTACTTAAAATCAGGATTTTTAGATAGAGCCGAATTAATTTTTACGAGGCTATCATACGAAATAGAAAACCCTGTTCAGGTGTTACATCATCTTAAAGAAATCTACGAACAAGAAAAAGAATGGAAAAAAGCAATTGATATTGCTGAAAGAATTCAGTCTATAACAAATGAAGATATGTCAGATGTTATATCGCACTACTATTGCGAGCTAGCTGAAGACGAAATAGTTTTAACAAACAAAGAGAATCTAGATGTTGCAAAGAAGTATACCAATAAAGCGTTAGGCTATAATAAGAAGTCGTTAAGAGCATTAATACTATTAGGTGATATATCTTTTGAGAATAAAAATTTTACGGATGCTTTAAAGAGGTATATGAATATTTTTGACTCGAATCCTAATTTTTCTTACCTTGTACTTGATAAAGTTAAGAAGACATATGACAATTTGGGAACAAAAGAGAATTTTTTCTCATTCGTAAAAAGTTTATCTAAAATACAGACTCCAATGGAGTTATATTCTAATTTGAGCAATGTATTGCCAACAAATATGAGCAATAAGGAGTTATCTGACTTATATGATGGTGAGTTTCAAAAAGGCAAAGCTTCTTTAACCCTATTATCAGATTATATTAATCTAATCGAACAAAATAAAATTGCTTTTGATAATAAAAGCTTGAACAACATAAAAAGATGTTTAAATTCGCATTCTAATAAAGAAAGTCGACACGAATGTGTAAATTGTGGTTTTAATAGTATAAGACATTTTTGGCAATGTCCAAGTTGCCATCAATGGTCTTCAATTAGTAAAAGTTTACTAAACAAGTCCAAAAATGACCATTATGTCGTTTGAAGATCATAAATTATCTAAAGTTATAGTTGCGCTTGATTATCAAAATGAAAATGATGCATTAAAGATGGCTAAAATACTTAGTCCAGATATGTGTAATTTGAAAGTAGGTTTAGAGTTATTTATTAGTTGCGGACCTGAGATTATTAAGAAATTACATAATTTGAATTATAAAATATTTTTAGATTTAAAACTTCATGATATCAATAACACAGTTTTAAAAAGTATTAATGCAATCGGGCAACTAGGAGTTTGGATGACAAATATTCATGCTGCTGGGGGTATGTCGATGATGATAGATGCAGTTGAGGAACTTCAAAAAAATTATAACGACATCATAATCCTTGGCGTAACCGTGCTAACTTCTTTGGATAATGAAAAATTTAAAGAAATCGGATATTCAAAGGAAATTAACGACCAAGTTGTTCATATGGCTTCAATGTGTCACAAATCAAAATTAAATGGTGTAGTATGTTCTGCAAAAGAGGCAAAATTGATAAAAGAGAATCTACCATCCGATTTTATATGCGTATGCCCTGGCATAAGGACAAAAAATAGCTCAAACGATGACCAAGAAAGAATTATGACTCCAAAAGAAGCAGCCGAAAATGGGGCTGATTATATTGTAGTTGGTAGACCAATTACACAAAGCAATGATCCACTAAGCTCCTTAAAAACAATAAAAGAAGAATTTGAAAATAGTCTTAATAAATAATGAGCCAACATAATAAAATAAAAATAGCTGTTTTCCCTGTTGCTGGAATGGGCACAAGATTTTTACCTGCAACAAAAGCTAGCCCAAAAGAAATGCTTCCAATAGTTGATAAACCACTTATTCAATACGCCGCTGAAGAGGCAGTAGAAGCTGGAATAGAAACATTAATCTTCATTACCGGAAGAAATAAATTAAGTATTCCAAATCATTTTGATAAAGCATATGAAATTGAATCTGAACTTGAAAAGAAAAATAAAAAAAAAGAGCTAGAGCTTATTAAGATTTTACCAACCAATGTTAAGTGTATTTATATAAGGCAAAATGAAGCTTTGGGACTTGGACATGCAGTACTTTGCGCAAAATCTGCAGTCGGTAAAAATCCGTTTGCAGTTATTCTTGCTGACGATATTATTCTATCAAAAGAAGAAGGCTGTCTTTCGCAAATGACAAATAAGTTTAATGATTTACAATCAAGCATAGTTGCAATCGAGAAAGTTAATAAAGATCTACTTCAAGAGTACGGCATTATTGGGGGTTTTAAAAGTGATAACAATTATTGGGAATTAGATAAAATTATTGAAAAGCCAAAAATAGAAGAAGCACCAAGTGATATGGGTGTTGTAGGAAGATATATATTAACACCAACCATTTTTGAAATTTTAGAAAATACTGCAAAAGGCTCAGGTGGTGAAATTCAACTTACAGATGCTATTGCAACTCAAATTAAGAAAGAGAAGGTTTATGCATATGAGTTTGCTGGCAAAAGATTTGATTGTGGAAATAAGCTTGGATTCTTAAAAGCAACCATTGAGTATGGGTTAAATCATCAAGAAATTTCAAGCGAATTGAAATCTTATCTTAAAGATCTTGATATCGACTAAATGGCTCCCCCGGACGGGCTCGAACCGCCGACCTAGTGATTAACAGTCACCCGCTCTACCAACTGAGCTACAGGGGAATATAGAATCAGTATTATACGTATTTTTTTTTATATTCATAATGTTATTTTTATTTTGAATTTTCTTGACTATTTTCAAATATAATTTTTGGTTCTTATATAGAAAAGTAGATATATATTTTTCAAAAAAATAAATGTATTTTTTTCAAATGAATCAAAATACTAAAGAATTTAAATTCCTTCAGGATAAAATAAAAGAACTAAATTCCCATAAATTATTTGAGAAAGGTCCAAATTTTACAAAGGAAGAACTGAAGATTTTTATGGAGTTCCATATTTATGCTGTTTGGGATTTTATGAGTATAGTAAAATCCTTACAAGACTTTATATGCCCATCAACCTATCCATGGAGACCAAATAAATATACCAAGAATGGAATAGCTCATTTAATAAATGAAATTGTTTTCTCAGAGGAGTCAGATGTTGATGAAAATGATAATTACTTCTCTCATTTTGATTTATATGTCTCAGCAATGAATGATGTGGGCGCAGATAGCTCGAAAGCAATAAATTTTATAGATAAATTTGACTTTCACGACTATAGTTTGTCAGAGTTGCCAGAAGAGAGCCTTGAATTTATAAAGAATACTTTTAATTCTATTAAATCAAATAAGTTATCAAATATTGCAGCAATATTTACTTACGGAAGAGAGACCACTATACCCGATATGTTTTCCAAAATTTTAAGTAAGATAGACGAAAAGGATATTAGGTATAAAAATCTAAGATTATATATAAAAAGACATATAGAGGTTGATAGCTCAAGACACGGCCCGCTATCAATTCAATTATTTAATTTTACATGTGAGAATAAACAAGATGTCTTCGATGAGGCAATTGAACACGCAATTAAAGCTATTGAGGCAAGAATACTTTTATGGGACGGGGTATTGAAAAGGATAAAAGATATAAATTAAGCGAGAATTTTTTTTATTCTTTCTACAGCCTTCTGAAGATTTTCAAAACTAGTTGCAAAAGATATTCTTATATGGTTTTTTGATCCAAACGCAGTTCCAGGCACGACAGCAACGTCTGCATTCATCAAAAAATATTCAGCAAGATCATAATCATCATTTATTCCATCTAATTTTGAAACTAAACCACTAACATTGACAAAAGCATAAAAAGAGCCATCAGGTTTTTTATATTCGACACCATCTATTTCATTTAGCTCTTTATGAAGATATTCATTTCTAGATTGATACTCGTTTACCATATCATCGACTTTCAACTTTCCATTATCAAGAGCAGCTTTGGCAGCTGATTGCGAAATTGAACATGTGCAAGAAGTACTTTGAGATTGAATTTTTTTCATAGCCCCAACAATTTCTTTATTACCAGCAGCATATCCAATCCTCCATCCAGTCATAGCGTATGCTTTTGATACTCCATTTAAAACAACTGTTTGATTAAAAAGATCAGGGCATACATTTAATATATTTGTAAACTTTCTTTTATTAAAAATTATATGCTCATAAATATCATCAGAAGCAATTATTATATTGGGGTGTTGTTTTAAAACCTGTCCAATATCTTTTAGCTCATCTTCAGTATAAATAAATCCAGAGGGATTTGATGGGCTATTTAGTAAAATCATTCTTGTGTTTTCACTTATATGATTAGATATCATTTCTCCAGTTACTTTAAAATCCGTTTTGCTATTTGTTTCAATAAAAATGGGCTTAGCGTCAGAAAGTTTAACAATCTCAGGATACGATACCCAGTAAGGGGCTGGAATTAAAACTTCATCTCCAGCATTTAATGTCGCTTGACATAAATTGTATATACTTTGCTTACAACCAGTAGACACAATTATCTGATCAGCTTTGTAATCTAAGTTATTCTCATCTTTGAATTTTTTAATAATTGATTTTTTTAAGTCCAACATACCATCAACAGGCGTATATTTTGTATTTCCAGCATTTATGGAATCGATTGCTGCTTTTTTTATATGCTCTGGAGTGTCGAAATCTGGCTCTCCCGCACTTAATGATATTATGTCTTTACCCTGAGCAATCAATTCACGAGCTTTCATACTCATCGCAATGGTTGCCGATGTTTTGGTATTTGAGATTCTCTTTGAGAGTTTCATTATTTATAAAATGTACTATATAAAGTTACTTGGATATTATGATATTCTGCTCTAGAATCATAGCTAATTTTTCATTAAACACAATTATTTATTAAAAAAAATGAATAAAAAGGAATTTAAATTAATATCTGACTATAAACCTTCAGGCGATCAACCAACAGCAATAAGTAAGCTTTTGGATGGCATAGAATCAGGTTTAAATTCACAAGTGCTTTTAGGTGTTACAGGCTCGGGCAAAACTTTTACCATTGCAAATATTGTGGAAAAGATTCAAAGACCCACAATTGTTTTAGCCCCTAACAAAACCTTAGCTGCTCAATTATATGGTGAGATGAGGGAATATTTTCCAAATAACGCTGTTGAATATTTCGTTTCCTATTACGACTATTACCAGCCTGAAGCATATGTTCCTGCGAAAGATAGTTATATTGAAAAAGACGCTGCAATCAATGAACATATTGAGCAAATGAGATTATCTGCAACAAAAGCACTATTTGAAAGAGAAGATACGATTATTGTTGCTTCTGTATCTTCAATATATGGCTTAGGTGATGCTAAGTCTTATCAAGAAATGGTTCTTCATCTATCAAGAGGAGAAATGATAGATCAAAGAAAAATTTTAAGAAGACTTGCAGAGCTTCAATACACCCGGAACCAGACTGAATTAAAAAGAGGTACGTTTAGAGTAAATGGAGATATTATTGATGTACATCCAGCAGATTCAGAGAATGAAGCTGTGAGAATTGAGCTATTTGGAGATGAAATTGAAAGCTTAAGTTTTTTTGATTTTTTAACTGGCGAGGTTCTTCGAGTCGTGCCAAGATTAACTATTTATCCAAAAACACATTATGTTACGCCAAGAGAAGTTTTATTAAAAGCGATTGACGATATCGGATTAGAGCTTGAAGAAAGGCTAACAGAGTTTAAGTCACAGAATAAGCTTGTTGAGGCACAACGTCTCGAAGAGAGAACTAAATTTGATTTAGAAATGATAAAGGAAATTGGGTATTGTTCAGGAATTGAAAATTATTCAAGGTATCTATCCGGAAGAAATCCTGGAGAGGCACCTCCCTGTCTGATTGATTATATGCCCTCTAATGCCTTAATGATAATGGATGAAAGCCATGTCACTGTCCCTCAGTTTATGGGAATGTATCGTGGCGATAGGTCAAGAAAACAAACGTTAGTTGACTTTGGTTTTCGACTACCTTCAGCACTAGACAATAGACCATTAATGTTTGAAGAATTTGAAGTTTTATCTCCACAAATGATCTATGTATCAGCTACTCCGGGTGATTATGAAATTAAAAGGTCTGGGCAGACAGTAGAGCAAGTTGTAAGACCAACTGGTTTAATTGATCCTGAAATTGAAGTGAGGCCTGCAAAATCTCAGGTTGATGATTTACTTAGTGAGATCTCAAAGGTAGTTGAAGCCAACGAAAGAGTTTTAGTTACAACCCTCACAAAAAGAATGTCGGAAGATTTAACTAGTTACTTACAAGACCATGACATAAAGGTTAAATATCTTCATTCTGATGTTGATACAGTAGAAAGGGTGGAAATTATTAGAGGTCTAAGACTTGGTGAATTTGATGTACTTGTAGGTATTAATCTTTTGAGAGAAGGGCTTGATATACCAGAGGTATCATTAGTAG
>CAJWEM010000011.1 GCA_913031205.1 uncultured Gammaproteobacteria bacterium
TTAAAAATACCTTATTTAAATAATTGCCTTTTATACGATAATTTCTATAGAAAAGTTCTGATATGTTTTTGTTATTAAAACTCAGTAAGGTTTCGGTATCAGTTTTCTGCCTAGATTGATAAAGATTGACAATACCATCCTTTTCTTCTGCTCTATCTAACTGCCAAAAACCTAAGGACAAAAATAAGGATATACATATCACAAAAATGATGATAGAAAGTAACTTTAATTTCATGTAAATTTTTCTATGTTTAAAATAATATTCATTATTCTGTTTACGCTAATAATAATAAGTCTATTTAGCTCATTATTTTTCTTAGTTAAGGACAAGGGTAACAAAAAAAGGGTTGTAAATGCACTGAAAGTTAGAATAGGTTTATCAGTGGTGCTATTCATAATTCTTATTTATATGTATACAAATGGCTACATACAACCACATGGAATAGGTCAGTAATTAAATCCAATATACAAAGACAAACAATCCCAACCAAACAACGTCTACAAAATGCCAATACCAAGCTACTGCCTCGAAAGCAAAATGATTTTTTGGATTAAAATGACCGTAAATACATCTCGCTAAAATAACCATTAGCATTATTGTCCCAATTGTTACATGAAAACCATGAAAGCCAGTAAGCATAAAGAAAGTTGATCCATAAATTCCACTTCCTAAATTTAAATTTAAGTCATTAAAAGCGTGTCCATATTCCAATGCTTGAAAGTACATAAAAATCACTCCCAAAGCGACAGTAAGGCCCAAACCAATTATAAGTTGGTATCTTTTCATATCCTTCAATGCATGATGAGCCCATGTTAGAGTAACCCCGCTAGTTAATAGAATAGCCGTATTAAGTGCTGGTAACCCCCAAGCCCCCATTACCTTAAATTCTCCACCAATTCTTCCAGGCCCATTTGCATCTAATGGCCAAACAGCCTCATAATTTGGCCATAAGAAAGTATTTGTAGCTAGTCCTGAGCCTTCTCCGCCAAGCCAAGGTAAAGAATATGTTCTAACGTAAAAAAGCGCACCAAAAAATGCTGCAAAAAACATCACTTCAGAAAAAATAAACCATATCATTCCCATGCGAAAAGAAGTGTCGACCTGTGCGTCGTATAATCCTTCTTCACTCTCTGCAATAACAGTACTAAACCATCCAACCATCATATAAACTATAAGAGCTAAGCCAACAAACAAAACGTATTTACCGCTTGAGTTTCCGTTTAATAAAGAGGAGCCTCCCACCATAGCAGTACAAACTGCAATAGTTGCAATTATAGGCCACTTGCTCGAGTGAGGTACGTAATAGCTTCCTGAATCTGACATTTATGAATCCCCTTTTTAATTTTTCTTCGAAACGTCTATAGCTTCAAAGAAAGAATAAGATAATGTTATTGTTTTAATTCGTTTAGGCATTTTTTCATCAATTGCAAAGTACAGAGGTAGTTCAACTACTTCTCCGGGTTTAAAAGTTTGCTCCTCGAAACAAAAGCATTCGAGTTTCTTTAAATATTTAGCGGCTTCATTAGGTGACACGCTTGGTATAGCTTGGCCAACAATTTTCGAATTAGATTTGTTTGTTGCAACGTACAATGTACTGTAAACTTTTCCAGGTGAAATAGTCATCTCAAATTCTTTTGGTTTAAACTCAAGTTTATTTTTATTAACCTCATGCGAAATGAACTGAATATTTAATTTTTCCGTGCTGACGACTTCAGAGAAAGTATTTACTTTTTCTTTTAAATTTGAAGTGTTACCGTTTAAACCAGTAACATCACAAATAATGTTATATAAGGGTATTAATGCAAAAGAAAAGAAGAACATGAAAACGCAAACAAAGATTAATTTTTTTACGGTACCCATATTTAACTTGTTATATTTCACTTATATCACCTATTTAACATCAAGAAGTAGAAACCAAAATAAATAGTCAACGCGACAATAATTAATGAAATAGTTGTTATCTTAACTTTTTGTCTGGTTTCCAAAAAAACACTCCTACACTTTAACAAAATTATTTTATAACTGGAGGTGTATTAAACGAATGATAAGGTGGAGGTGAAGATAATGTCCATTCTAAACCTTCCGCGCCTTCCCACACTTCATCAGTTGCCTTTTCCCCGCCTCTAATTGTTTTAACTATTAAATATACAAAAATAAGTTGAGCAAATCCGAATCCAAAAGCACCAAAACTTGCAATCATATTATAGTCTGCAAATTGAAGTGAGTAATCTGGAATTCTTCTTGGCATACCAGCTAGTCCTACAAAATGCATTGGGAAGAATGTTAGATTTACAAAAAAAGTTGAAAGCCAGAAGTGAACCTTGCCAAGAGTTTCAGGGTACATATTTCCTGTCCACTTCGGTAGCCAAAAATATACAGCAGCCATAATTGCAAAAATAGATCCTGGAACTAAAACATAGTGGAAGTGAGCTACCACAAAATAAGTGTCATGGTATTGAAAATCTGCCGGAGTTATAGCTAACATCAATCCAGAAAATCCACCAATAGTAAACATAACTATAAAGCCAATTGCAAATAACATTGGGGTTTCAAAAGTCATTGCACCCCTCCACATTGTAGTTACCCAATTAAAGACTTTTACACCTGTCGGTACTGCTATTAACATTGTTGCAAGCATAAAAAATACTTCACCAGCAAGAGGCATTCCAACAGTAAACATATGATGCGCCCAAACAATAAACGATAGAAATGCAATGGATGCAGTTGCATAAACCATTGAGCTATATCCAAATAATGGTTTTCTTGCAAAAGTAGGAATTATCGCAGAAACGACTCCAAATGAAGGCAGTATTAATATATAGACTTCTGGATGACCGAAAAACCAGAAAATGTGCTGGAACATAACAGGGTCACCGCCCCCAGCCGCATTGAAAAAACTTGTTCCAAAAAATTTGTCAGTTAACAACATTGTAACTCCACCCGCAAGTACTGGCATTACCGCTATGAGTAAGAATGCTGTAATTAACCATGTCCAAACAAATAAAGGCATTTTCATTAATGTCATTCCAGGTGCTCTCATATTTAATATTGTGGCAACAATATTAATTGCCCCCATGATTGAGGAAAGCCCCATAAAATGAATAGCAAATATCAAGAAGGGAAACGCATCCCCAGTTTGAAGACTAAGAGGGGGATAAAGTGTCCATCCACCAGCAGGTGCTCCTCCATCCATAAACAATGTTGAAAGTAGCATTGAAAATGCAAAAGGCATGATCCAAAAACTATAGTTGTTCATTCTTGGTAGAGCCATATCAGGCCCACCTATCATTATTGGTATCATCCAGTTAGCTAATCCAGTAAATGCCGGCATTACCACTCCAAATATCATGACTAAAGCATGCATTGTTGTCATGGAATTGAAAAATTGCGGATCTACAAACTGCAGGCCTGGTTGGAAAAGTTCAGACCTTATAACCAAAGCCATTAAACCACCAATAAAAAACATTATCAGAGCAAACCAAAGATATAATGATCCAATATCTTTGTGATTTGTGGTTGTTAGCCATCTCATTATCCCTGATGGATGTTCATCATGATGCGTATCTTTTACAACCGTGCTCATATATTTCTCCCTTTATTTTTCCGTTGAAGCTAAATCTGTTGATTCAACTTTACCGCCATTCGCTAGCCACTGATCGTATTGATCTTGCTCGACAGCCTCAATAACGATCGGCATAAACCCGTGGTGCCTGCCACATAATTCAGCACATCTACCTCTATATACTCCTGGCTCTTTAATAACAACAGCCATTTCATTTATAAAACCAGGAATTGCATCTTTTTTTAATGCAAGGTCAGGAACCCACCATGCATGTAATACATCATTCGAAGTTAACAAGAATCTAATCTTCTTATTTATAGGAAGAACTAGCTTTCTATCAACTTCTTGAAGATAATTAATATTCTTTTCTTTTTGATTATAAATCTCTTTATAAGGTGTTGAAAGTTTACTGTAGAAGGATACATCGGTGTTTAAGTATTCATACTGCCAAAGCCATTGGTAACCAGTAATTTTTATATGAATTTCTGCATCACTAGTGTCATACATTTTGATAAGAGTTTTAGTCGCTGGGACAGCCATTCCAATTAGAATCGCGAAAGGAACAATTGTCCATAGAAATTCTAATTTTGTACTTTCATGAAATGTTGCAGGAGTTACGCCTCTTGATTTTCTGTGTTTTAGTATCGACCAAAACATAGCTCCAAATACAAGAACTCCTATTACGATACAAATATATAAGATCAACATGTGAAGTCCATAAACTTCATTACTTATATCTGTGACTCCTTTAGGCATGTTCAAGTCCAGCCATCCGGCGTGTGCTGGCAAGCTTAGCAACCCTAATGCAATTAAAAGTGAGAGTTTTTTCAGATTTAAAAAATTCATTAACCTATTCCATTTTTACTAAGTGAATCATTGAGCATTCTGGCAAGCTTCAATCTCTCCTCATCTTCCAACATAACGCCAACTTCCATTTCTCTTCCTTTGTATCTAATAAAAAGCCTATGCGAATGCCCTTTGAGCTTTGGTTTACTCAAAACGACAGACGCCCAGTACTTATTAACTTCAAATTTACCCCTATTTTGCCTGTATTTAGACGATATATTCACTGTCTCATCAAATATCTGAATTTTCTCGTAAAGTGAATTATTATGGCAGCAGTATAATAACACAATTGCCAACAAAATCATCTCAAAACCAGCAAAAGGCAGGATAAACCAATATCCTTTTAAAAGAAATAAAGCTGCGATTGTCATGGATATCAGGCCAATGAGAACTATAAAAAGAATATTGCCCTGAAAGGACAAAGAATTATTACCACTAATGATATATTCCTCGCACTCTTCAACTCTTCTAGTAATCATAATATCTACTATATTTGAAAAATCTATCTTATTAATCTATAACAAAATTGTACAAATATTATATCAAATTTAGGTAAAAAATGGGCCTAAGAAGCCTAAAATAAAGGAAATTTATGATTTTTAAAAAAAACAAAAAAAGGCTCATTTTTCGTCAAGACGAATCAAAATTTTTAAGCCCAAGAAAAAATTTATTCCTCTAAATTATGCCTGTCGATCGAAGCTTTTGCTTCCTCGTTCGCGTAGAATTTTCGAATATTTTCAACTGTTTCAGTTCTATTTGCTCCAGAACCAACTAAAACATTTCCGTTTTTATCTACGCCCCATAAAATGTAGGCCGTAAAATCCTTCAAATCATCAGGAAACTGATCGCTATGAGGAACACCGGTGTGTTCTACTTTATCGCCCTTCTTTCTTAACTCTTGTTTAATGCTTAGGAGAGTTTTTTTTAAATCGTCAATGTTTTCGCCATTCCATTGACCAACAACCTCACCATTTTTTGAAATTATATCATCTGACATAAAATTACCCCTAATATTTTTGAGGGTATGTTACTACATATACGTATTTCTTTCTACTAGATGTTTTAAAAATTTTTTAATTTATAAATTATTTAATTATTGAGACTTACGACATTAAATTTTTTCCAAGCTGAACCATAAATAACTTCATAAGTTGCAGGAAGACTGCCACTTTGGTTCTTGAATTTTTCATACTCCATGTACATAAGCTTCATTTTATTTTTGCTTAGGAGTCCATTTACTTTTTTATTATCTTGTGTGACATGCGATCCAATATTTTTAAGATCAACCTGAAGTTGTTTTACATTGTCATAATCAATAATAATCTTTTCCGAATCCACAACTGTATCAATAAAATTTAAAGCAAGCATAAGATCTCCTAAGTCATGCATATCATAGAACTCGTTTACATGTTTTCCGTCATCTACTTGAGCCCAAGCAGAGCGGAGCTCAATTAGAGTATCTGGACCATATGTTGAAAATAATAGTAAACCACCTGGTTTTAGAATCCTGTACATCTCCTCAAAAGATGATTTTACATCCAGATCCCAATGGAGCGCTGAAGAGGAATAAACAAAATCAAATGCGTTATCTTTGAAAGAGGTTTTTGTAAAATCCCCACAAACAAGAAATGTACTTTTATTTCCCGCATACTCTAAATTTAATGACTGAAAAGACTTATCAAACATATAAAATTCTGCATCTAAATATAGCTCTTTTAGTTTTTTTGTTCCTAAGCCAATTCCAGAACCAATATCTACGATTTTTTCCGGGGATATGCTTATCAAAGACAGTCTTTCCATTAAACGCGAAACAATTTCTTTCTGAACAATTGCTGATTCTAAATAGTTTTCAGAAAATCTTTTTTTATCAATTTTTTTCATAAAAATCCTTTTAAAATTTCGTTAAATTGACTAGCGTTCGTAACAAAAGGAATATGTGATGAACCCTTTATAATTTTAACAAGCGAATCTGGCTCATTACTTTTAATAAAATATGCTATCTCTTTTGATGAAATTAAATCTTTTTCACCAAAAATGTATATTTTTTTTATATTACTATTATTTTCAAAATTTTTATATTTGTATTTTTCTAAAACCTCTAAACCTAAAATCAAACAAGAAGTTTCAATATTTAAAACTTCTTTGGTGTTTTTAGAAATAACCTTGTAGTATTTTTTTTTATCTTCAATGTCTCCCAAAACCAGAAGATAAAAATTTTTAATGGCTAATTCTTTATTAATTTTTAAATTTTCCTTTAGCTTGGTGACCTGTGTTTCCTCAAGTCCGTATAACCATGACTTATCATTTAAAAATTTTGGATTATAAGAGATAAAAACCATTTTTTTTAAGCTCATACTCATCAAAAGTTCTAACTCTTTTGCTAAAAAGCATCCAAGAGACCAAGAGATGATTAAATCAAAATCTCCATATTCGCTAATAATTTTTCTTGCTGCTTCTTTTAAATCACCTTTAGAATTTTTGATGCATTCATATAAATTGACCGAAATACAATTTTTTTCGCGAATACCATGAAGATTTTTAGCCCATATTTGTCTTGTAAACCCCCAACCATGTATGAGAAGTATTTTTCTATATTTTTCTTCGATTATATCTTTATAATTGTTCATTGAAGTTAGTATAACAATTATAAAATTAGAGAGTGAAATTGAGTATTTTTTACATAACCATCTTATCGTTTTTACTTTTCAGTTATTTAACTGGATCTACAAATGGTTCAATTATTTTTTCAAAGTTTCTCAAACAGAAAGACCCAAGGGAGTATGGTTCAAAAAACCCAGGCGCAACAAATATATTGAGATCTGGCAATAAAATTCTTGCGCTAATTACTCTACTTTTTGACATGTCAAAGGGTTTCATCCCAGTATTTATAGCCTGCTTTTTTATTGACTCAAAAGCCTTACTGCAAATTATTGGAATATGTGCCGTTTTGGGTCATATATTCCCAATATACTATAAATTTAAAGGTGGAAAGGGGGTAGCAACCTCTTTTGGAGCCATTTTAGGTTTTGATTTGATTTTAGGATTAATTTGTCTACTTACTTGGTTAATGACGGCATTTCTATTTAGGTACTCAGCTTTATCTGCTATAGTTTCATTTATTTTTTTACCTATTTATACATGGTTCAGTTATGAAAGTGTTTTGATAGCCTCCTTATATTTTACGTTAGCACTTATAGTAATATACATGCATAAATCGAACATTAAGAATTTATTAAATAACACAGAAACAAAGATTGGCAGCAAAAATTAAAAATAACCAAAGAAAAGATATGGCAAACGCGATCAGAGCTTTGTCAATAGATGCTATAGATAAAGCAAAATCTGGTCATCCCGGAATGCCCTTAGGTATGTCCGATATTGCTCAAGTTTTATGGGCTGATCACCTTAAGCATAATCCAAAAAACCCAAACTGGTTTAATAGGGATAGGTTTGTTTTGTCGAATGGTCATGGGTCAATGCTGCTATATAGCTTACTGCATTTGACTGGTTATAATTTAAACATCGAAGAAATTAAAAACTTCAGACAGCTCCATTCTAAAACCCCTGGGCATCCAGAATCCCACCTTACAGATGGAGTTGAGACAACTACAGGGCCTCTTGGACAAGGTTTAGCAAATGCTGTTGGTATGGCGATTGCTGAAAAGACTTTGGCTTCGCAATTTAATAAACCTGATAATATTATCGTTGATCATAATACGTATGTATTTACTGGAGATGGTTGTTTAATGGAAGGGATATCTCATGAAGTTTGTTCTCTTGCGGGTACATTATCACTAAACAAACTAATTGTTTTTTATGATGATAATGGAATATCTATCGATGGAAATGTTGAAGGTTGGTTTACAGATGACACAGCAAAAAGATTCGAATCTTATAATTGGAATGTAATAAAAAATGTTAACGGGCACTCCACTAAAGAAATATCAAATGCAATTAATCAGGCTTTAAGTTCAAAAGATAAACCAACTCTTATATGTTGTAGGACAAAGATAGGATATGGTTCGCCAAATAAAGAAGGGAAAGAAAGTTCTCATGGTTCTCCTTTAGGAGAGCAAGAAACAAAACTTACAAAAGAAAAAATCGGATGGAATTACGAGGCTTTTGAAATTCCAAAGCATATATACGATGCTTGGAATAACATAGAAGAAGGAATCAATTTAGAAAATAACTGGAATGATAATTTTATAAAGTATAAAAAAGAATTTCCCTCAGAGGCAAGCGAATTTGAGAGAAGAATAAACTCAGAGCTCCCAAATGATTGGCTTGATAAGTCACAAAAATTTATAAAATCTTGTAATGAAAATGAAGAGAGTATTGCTACAAGAAAAGCATCACAAAATTCGATAGAGGCGTATGCCAAAATCCTGCCAGAGATGATTGGCGGCTCAGCAGATCTAGGTGCATCAAATCTAACTATGTGGAGTGGGTCTAAAGACATCAAGGCCTTCAATAATGGTAATTACATAAACTATGGGGTTCGCGAGTTTGGTATGTCTGCCATAATGAATGGCATTAGTACACATAAGGGTTTTATACCTTATGGGGGTACTTTTTTGACATTTGCTGACTATTCAAAAAATGCAGTCAGAATGTGTGCGATCATGGGATTAAAAAATATTTTTGTATTTACGCATGATTCTATTGGTCTTGGTGAGGATGGTCCTACACATCAGGCAATCGAACAAATAAATAGTCTTAGAGACATGCCAAATAATACAGTCATTAGACCATGTGATTCTCTTGAGACAGCTATGGCATGGAAATATGCGATTGAAAATAAAGATGGGCCTACATGTTTAATTTTATCTAGGCAAAATTGTGATTTTCAAAAAAGAACAAGCGAACAAATAGTAAAAGTAACTAAGGGCGGTTATATCTTAAAAGATTCAAAAAACTTCGATATAATAATCATAGCTACGGGGAGTGAAGTTGGAATAGTAATGCAAGCTGCCTCTGACCTTGAAAAAAAGGGTATAAATGTAAGAGTTATTTCAATGCTATCGACAGAAATCTTTGACAGGCAAGAAGATGATTATAAAGAGTCTGTGCTTCCCTCGAATTTTGAAAATAAATTAGCAGTCGAAGCTGGCTCAACTTCTTTTTGGCATAAATATGTTGGGTCAAACGGGGATATTATTGGGATTAATTCTTTTGGAGAATCAGCTCCTGGAGATAAGCTTCTAGATTATTTTGGTTTTTCATCCAAGAATGTTGTGGAAAGAGCAGAAAGACTAATGGAAAAATAAATCTACATAGGAAAAAAAATGACTATAAATATTGGGATTAATGGCTACGGAAGAATTGGTAGAAATATTCTTAGAGCGCTTTACGAATCGGAAATTCATAATAATTTAAAAATTGTTGCGATTAATGATGTCGGAGATAATTCGGTAAGCGCACATCTGACAATGTATGATTCCGCTCATGGTAAATTTAATCAAAAAGTTTCAGCTGACAAAAATTTTATGTATGTTGGTGAGGACAAAATAAATATCACATCTGAAAGAGACCCAAGTAAAATATTATGGAGTAAGTACGATGTTGATTTAGTTTTTGAATGTACTGGAAAATTTAATTCTAAGGAAGAGACAGAGATACATTTAAAAAATGGTGCGAAAAAGGTTCTAATATCTGCCCCTGCAAAAAATGTTGATGCAACAATTGTTATGGGTGTAAATGACGAAATACTTGAAAAAAACCATACTATAATTTCTAACGCTTCTTGCACAACGAATTGTATAGCGCCAGTCATAAAAGTACTAAATAATACTATAGGCATAGAACATGGTTTAATTACAACAATCCATTCTTTCACTAATGATCAAAGATTAACTGATGCAAATCATAAAGATATCAGAAGAGCTAGAGCAGCAACTCAATCAATGATACCTACAAAAACAGGCGCTGCAAAAAACGTCGGGTTAGTGATACCTGAACTTAATGGAAAACTAGATGGCTTAGCTATGAGAATTCCAACAGTAAATGTTTCAGTTGTAGACCTCGTCATAAGAACAAAAAAAGATACTTCTATTGAAGAAATAAATAAAATTATTCTTAACTCATCAGAAAATGAGATGAAAAATATTATTGCTTATAATGATATACCACTTGTTTCAGTTGATTTTGGACATAATGCTGCTTCAGCCATATATGATTGTAATCTTTCAAAGGTTATGGATAAGAGACTTGCAAAACTTTATATATGGTATGACAACGAGTGGGGTTTTTCCAACAGAATGCTAGATGCTGCAATTGCTTTTATGAATGCAAAATAATGAATCATTATCGCGAACTTGTTAATACAGATATTCAAGGAAAAAATGTTTTGCTGCGAGAAGACCTGAATGTCCCAACTGATAATAATGAAATTATTAATGATGAAAGAATTAGAGCTGCAATACCAACTATACAATACATACTTTCACAAAATGCTAAATTATCAATAATATCACATTTCGGAAGACCAAAAAGTGGGGCATTCGATAAAAAATTTAGTTTAAAAATTGTTGCGGAAAGAATATCTAAAATTATAAATAAAGAAGTTTATTTTGAAGAAACACCCATAAGCGAAAAGTCGCCAGATTATAAAAATGACATAACCCTTTATGAAAATACGAGATTCCTAAAGGGCGAAACTACTGGTGATGATAATTTGGCAAAAAAAATGGCCAAGAACTGTGATGTATTTGTAATGGATGCTTTTGGTGCTTGCCATAGAGAACACTGCTCAACATTCACTGTGTCAAAGTACTCTCCAGTGACATGTGGTGGTCTTTTATTAATGGAGGAGATAAAAAATCTCGACAAAATATTTGATAAACCAAAAAAACCCATCTTAGCAATTATTGGTGGTGCAAAAATTTCAACTAAATTAACTGTTTTAAGAGAATTAATAAATAAAGTTAATGCAATAATTATAGGTGGAGGAATTGCAAATACTTTTTTATTAAGCTCGGACTTTTCTGTGGGAAATTCTTTATCAGAGAAAAGTATGATTGAAAATGCAAAAGAGATCATTAAGCTCGCCGCGGAAAAAAATGTGCTACTTCCTCTACCTAAGGACGTTGTTTGCGAAAATCAAAATCAAATTTATGTCAAAAAAGTAGGCGATGTAAATGAAAATGACATTATAAAGGACATAGGGCCAAAAACTTCACTAAAATATAAAAAACTTATTGAAGAAGCTGGTACAATATTATGGAATGGGCCTGTGGGAATGTTTGAAAAATCATCTTTCGAAAGTGGGACAAAAAATATTGCTGTCTCAGTTTGTAAAAGCAAAGGGCTTTCAATTGCTGGTGGTGGAGATACAATTTCTGCGGTCCAAAAATTTTCAAATATTAATGAAATAGATTATGTTTCAACTGGTGGTGGTGCTTTTTTAAAGTTTCTCGAAGGACAAGAATTACCCGGGATTGAGATAATAAAAAAATTATGACAGCAATTAATGACTCAACTTATAGACAAACTAAGATAATAGCTACTCTAGGTCCATCTACATCATCAAAAAAATCAATTGAAGGTTTGATTGATGCTGGAGTTGATCTTATAAGATTAAATTTTTCACATGGGGATAAAGAGTCCCATATCAAGAGAGCAAAGCTTGTTAGAGAAATTGCAGATAAAAAACACTATCATATAGGTATTGTTGGAGATCTGCAGGGGCCAAAAATCAGAATCACCCGTTTTATTAATTCAAAAATTGACCTAAAAAATGGTTCGAAATTTACAATTGACTACAACCATCCTTTTGATGAAGGTACCGAGGAAGTAGTTGGAACAACTTATAAAGATCTCGTAGGACAACTTGACACGAATGACATACTTCTTTTGGATGATGGAAGAATAGAATTAAAAGTTGAAAAAATCTCAGGTTCAAAAATTGTATCAAAGGTTATAAGTGGTGGTTTGCTATACGATTCGAAAGGTATCAATAAAAAAGGCGGGGGGTTATCGGCCGCAGCGATAAGTGAAAAAGACCATGAAGATATTAAGGTCGCAGCTGAAATTGGTGTAGATTATTTGGCAGTATCTTTTCCAAGAGAAGCAAAAGATATAGAAATGGCAAGAAAACTATTAAATGATGCTGGAAATGACGGGGGTATAATTGCAAAAATTGAGAGGGCTGAAGCATTAAAAAATATTGATGAAATCATTGAAGCATCCAACGCGATTATGATAGCACGAGGCGATCTAGGTGTTGAAATTGGAGACGCTCAATTGCCAGCAGTTCAAAAGAATCTTATTAAAAAAGCAAGAAAAAAGGATAAGGTAGTAATAACGGCAACACAAATGATGGAATCTATGATTACTAACTCAATCCCAACCCGAGCAGAAGTTTTTGATGTTGCTAACGCGGTAATTGACGGAACTGATGCGGTAATGTTATCAAGTGAAACAGCTATGGGAGATCATCCTGTTGAAGCTGTTGAGGCAATGAGTAGAATTTGTGAAGGATCAGAAGGTCAAAATCCCTTAACTATGAAGGGCTCAAATTACTCTATTGAAAACAAAAAGGTTGATAGAGCTATAGCAATGGCATGCATGCTCACAGCTGATAATCTTAACCCAACTGCAATAGCAGCAATTACAGAATCTGGCTCAACAGCATTGTGGATGTCTAGAATAAATCACAGTGTTCCTATATTCGCATTAACAACCCATACGAGAACATTGCGAAAAGTAACTCTTTATAGAGGAGTTTATCCTGCTCGTATAAAAACGATTGATACAAATCACGAAACAGTAAACAGAGACGCAATAAATGTTTTAACGAATTTGAATGTTGCAAAAGACGATGATTTAGTAATAATAACAAAAGGAGATCTTGCTGGAATAGAAGGCGGAACTAACGCAATCAAAGTTGTTAGAGTCGGTCATCTAGCAGAAATATAAAAATAAAAAGATGAATATTGATGTACTAAACAAAATTGCAAATCAAATGGTTGATCATTCGAAAGGAATTTTAGCAATTGACGAAAGCCATGGGACTTGCAAAAAAAGATTTGATGCTTTAAATATCCCTGTTAATGAAGAAAGCAGAAGATCCTACAGAGATATGCTTGTTTCAGCAAAATCTTTAGATCAGTATATTTCAGGAGCTATACTTTTTGATGAAACAATAAAACAAAAAACCTCGAATGGAGCTTTATTCCCGCAGTATTTAGATAGTATTGGAATTCTTCCAGGTATTAAGGTAGATGCTGGAGCCAAGCCGTTTTCATGCCATCAAGATGAAAAAATTACTGAGGGTCTAGATAATCTTCCGCAAAGAATGGAAGAGTATAAGCAGTTAGGTGCAAAATTTGCAAAATGGAGAGCGGTCATCACAATTGGCAGTAAAATGCCATCTGCTGCGTGCATGATTGCTAACTCACATGCCCTTGCAAGATATGCAAGTATCTGCCAAGAATTTGATATTGTTCCTATAGTAGAGCCCGAGGTCTTAATGGATGGAGAACATGATATAAAGAAATGTTATGAGATAACTAATCAAATGCAAAACATTTTATTTGAAAGCCTTGATATGCTGGATGTCATTTTTTCTGGAATAGTTTTAAAACCAAATATGATAACAGCTGGATCAAGTTGTAAAGATCAAGCTAGTCCAGATGAAATTGCTGAACTCACAGTTGAGTGTTTAAAAAATAATGTACCAAAAGATGTTCCTGGGATTGCTTTTTTATCTGGAGGTCAATCTGATCAGGATGCGTCAAATAACTTGAGTAATATCAATAAAATTAATACAAATCCTTGGAAAATTACTTTTTCATATGGTAGAGCTCTTCAACTTGAAGCCATGAAGAAATGGAGTGGTAATAATCAAAATGTCGAAGATGCTCAAAAAATTATTAGTCGAAGAGCATATTTAAACAGTTTAGCAGCATCAGGTAAGTATGAAATCTCTATGGAAAAAGCTTAATTAATTCTCGGGTATTTTGCTCCAATTTTCGATTGAAAACTCACTGCCAAACTTTTCAGTTTGGTTATCCCATATAGAGTATCCAGTTTTTTTGTTAATTACGGCATTTGCAGCATCTTCAGGAGAAGCGAAGGTTAATGTTGGCATTGAGTTTATCCATAAATCCCATAGACCAAGTGGCTCTTTCTTTATTTCAAAGACAGCTATTTCCGTTTTAATTCGATATCTTATATTTCCCATCTGAAAAACCCTCAAACTCTATAAGTAATTCTTCCCTGCAAATATCTCCTTTTAATAAAATGTATTGATTAGAGCCAAACGTCGCATCAAGCTTGCCCTTAATCCATGGTAAATCTTTATTTTGTAATTTTGAAACATAAACTCTAGAGATATTTGTCTTATTATTTTCTACCCTGATAAAAGTTTCGTAATTTCTTAGCGCTTCATCAAATTGTGCATTTAAATTGAGAGAATGCATTGATTTATAGCCCTTAATACTGGCAGTTCCAGATATAAATATTTTTTCTTTCTTGTCATCAATATCGAAAAAGCTTGCAGCTCTTGAAAACATAGGTTTTTCTCGAAAAATATCTTGTGGATACTTATATGAGCTTACCTGTCTTTTATTTTCAATAGCTTCGTATTTGTTACATAAGGCGGCTAGAAAATAAATTAGAATTTTATTTTGTCCAATACCTATGGCCGTTGCGGCAGGATAGCTAAAATTTTCAAAATATTTTTTATAAACTACCTCGCGAGATTCACATAATAATGAATAATTTGTTTTTCCGTTGTCATATTTTTCTAAAAGCTGAGGTAAGTAATGCCAAATTTTAATGATTTTCATTTGATTTTTTTCTGAAATACTAAAAAAATCTTTATAACTTTGAATTATCTTTGATTTATTGTCTTCGAATGATTTTTCAAGGTCAAGAATAGTTGATCCAAATAAATAATTTTTACTTTTTGTAATATGTATATTATTGGATTTTTCTGAAATGATAGGTTGGCTTGTTTGCCATACTTCAAAAATATCTTTTTCACAATATTGCATAAGACCATTTGATAATATTCCCGAGTGGCGGCCAACCGATTCTGAAAATTTCATTATTGATAAAATATCTTCCCTTTCTTTAGGTATTTCGTTTGTAAAAAAAATCTTAATCGACACGATGAATCTATTTAGTTAATTGTTAAGAATGATTTATATTAAATTTTTTTTGTATATGTAAATAATTTAGATTACATTATAAATTAAATGTATATATAATAGTAATTAATTAGTATATTAAATGATCTATTGGGAGTTTTTTGGTATGAATTTTAGAATAATTTTTCCACTTTTTATATTTTTAATAATCTCTGGTTGTAGCACAGTTGGAGAGGTATACGATTGGGCTTTCGACAGCGACAGTGCTGAAGAAGAAACTGTGATCACTGAGGAAAATAAATCTCAATTTGAATATGTAACGGTGAATATCAAAGATAAAATTGCAGTTAAAGTTGCTGATCCTCTTGGGCCAAGAGCTACTGGTGTTGGTTGTGCAATGTGGAAAAGCAAAAGTGGAGAAAGTGGGAGATGTGCTTGGAATTCTAAGGGTCAGTGTTTTTGCCCTGCCCCAGAATAGAAAAGATTATTTTATTTTAGACTCTTTATAAATTACATGCTTCCTAACAACAGGGTCGAATTTTTTAATCTCGAGCTTATCTGGTGAATTTTTCTTATTCTTGGTGGTTGTATAGTAATGGCCAGTCTTTGCTGAGGAAACTAATTTTATTTTTTCTCTCATATTTTATTAATTTCCTTTAAAACAGTTTCAATTCCTTTCTTTTCAATAATTCTGAGTCCTTTTCTAGAAACTCTAAGAGAAACCCATTTTTTCTTAGTTTCAAGCCAAAACCTATGCATTTGTAAGTTTGGTAAGAACCTTCTCCTTGTTCTATTCTTTGCATGAGAAACATTGTTCCCAGACATAGGCTTTTTACCAGTAACTTCGCATATTCTTGACATAAAAATCGCCTTCTTTTCTTAATAAGGTATGAAAAGATAGCAAAAATTGCATATCTATACAACATAAAAATTAATAATGAACTATAATTTGTCCCTATGGATAAAATTTTTCTAAGAGATCTTAAGCTCAAAACTAGAATTGGTATATTTGAGTGGGAAAAACAAATAGACCAAGTGATCAATATAAATATTGAGGTTGGTACAGACATAAAAAGAGCTTCTGAAACAGATGATGTTCAATATTCGCTTGATTATAAATCTCTCTCAATAAAGGTTAAAGACTATGTAAGTAATAACCAACATGACTTAATTGAAACTCTTATAGAAAATATTGCGCAAATGCTTTTAGATGAATTCGATATTAATTATGTCACAATTTCAATAAGTAAACCCGGCGCAATCAGAGACTCTCAAGATGTTGGGATTGAAATTACTAGAAATAAAAAATCACCTACTTAAATTTCTTCCTCCATCCACATCAATAATTTGTCCCGTAATATAGTCAGCTTTATTAATCAAGAAAGAGCATGTATTCGCAATATCTTTTACGTCGCCTTGCCTTTTAAGTTGAGTGCTTTCAATAATTTCTTGATGTTTCCCTTCGTATTCCTTTACTTCTGGCCACATTATAGAACCTGGGGATACACCGTTAACTCTCACTTCAGGGCCTAATTCAATTGATAAAGATTTAGTTAACATTTTCAAACCAGCTTTAGCTATAGAGTAAATCGGAAAATTTTCTAAAGGATTATCGGAATATATGTCAACAATATTAATAACGCATCCAGAATTGTTTTTTAAACTACTTTGAAAAATTTTTGATAAAAAATATGGGGCTTTTAAATTAACGTCATGCAAATCATCCCACTGTTCGACGGTAGACTCTTCTATTAGCGTCGGATAGAAAGTAGATGCATTATTAATTAATACATCAATATCTGACCATTTTTTACCAAGTTTTTCGGTTATATTTTCATAGTTTGCAAAATCTCTTAAATTGAAACTAAATGTAAATGCTGAATTTTCTCTATCAGAATTCATCTTCTTTACAAGTTTTTCCGCGTCTCCAGAGGAATTGTTGCAGTGGATAATTACATCCATGCCTTCTGAATGCAGCTGAAGTGCTACAGCCTTTCCAAGTCTTCTTGCTGAGCCAGTGATTAACACCACCTTATTTTGTTTTTCTATATGACTGTTCATAACTTTATTATACTAGATTATTACTATTTCTAAAAAGTAAGTGTTAAGATTACTACGTGAATTTAACAAAAGAAATACATGCAAAGATTAAACAAGAAGGTTATCTAACATTCGATGAATTCATTGACATGTCACTATACTTCCCAAATTACGGATATTACAATAACCCTAACACTGAATTCGGCCCAAAAAACTCTGATTTTATTACGGCTCCAGAGATATCTGAAATATATACATGCTCGATATTAAAATTTTATAAAGATATAAGGAAACATAAGAAAATTGAAAACGTTTTAGAGTTTGGTGCAGGTAGCGGAGCAATGGCTTTTAATTTTTTAAATAATTGTGAAGCTAAAAATCTACCAAATAAATATTATATTGTTGAAAAAAATATTCATCTTATAGAAAAACAAAATAAGAAATTAAAAGAACTTTCAAAAAATTTGTATGAAAAAATTGTTTGGGTTAAAGATATAAAAGCCATTGATGATGTTTTTATAATTGCAAACGAAATTCTTGACGCAATCCCAGCAAAATTTTTTAAAAAAGAAGATGACAAGTTTTTCGAGAAATCAGTAAAAGAGGAAGACGAAAAATTGGTCATTTCTTTACTAGATTGTAAAGAATATTTACTAGAAGAGATATACAGTATTGAATCAAGATTAGGAAATAAAATTCCGAATTCCTACTCATTCGAAATTAATTTTTTACAGGAAAAATTCCTATCTGAAATTTTTAATAAAATTAACAATTTTATTTTATTGATAATAGATTATGGTTATCACGAAGAAGAATTTTTTCATCCACAAAGAAAAAATGGAACGGTGCAATTTTATAAGAACCATTGCAAAATAGAGGATATTTTTTCATACCCACATGGAAGTTTTGATATATCTGTAAGTGTAGACTTCTCAAGAGTTTTTAGAACTGCTCTTAACTATGGCATAAAACTTTACTCTTTTACTACACAATCACAATTTCTTTTGAACACAAATATATTAGAATTTGCTCAAAAAATTGAAGGCGAATTTGATAAAAATAATATATTAAAAACTCTTCTGTTTCCCTCTGATATGGGAGAGAATTTTAAAATTATGGTTTTATGTGATGATATTAGTGGTGAATTTCAATCTTCTTTTAAAGATTTTCGGCATAAATTATGAGTGATTTTTTTCAATTGGTTGTTCTTTCATTTTTACAAGGTATTACCGAATTTTTACCAATATCAAGTTCTGCTCATTTAATAATTATTCCGAAGATTTTTAATTGGGGATCACAAGGATTACTTTTTGATGTATCAGTGCACTTCGGTTCACTTATTGCAGTTACTTACTATTATTTTAAGAACATAAGTTCATTTAAAAATATTGATAATTCTGGGGGATATATTGATTTTAAAAAAATAATTATCGGTTCTTTACCAGTTTTAATGATTGGGTTTTTTTTCCACGACTTTATTGATCATAATTTGAGAACTGTAGAAATTATTGCTATTACAACTATTTTATTTGCCGTTCCAATAATTTTTTTAGAATTAACTAAAAATTGTAAAAAAAACATATCAGAAATCAATAATTATGATATTTTTATCATAGGATTATTTCAAGCATTAGCACTTGCTCCAGGAACATCAAGGTCTGCAGTGATTATACTCGCCGCATTGCTTTTAGGTTACAATAAAAAAAGTGCAATTATAATATCTATCGTGTTATCGTTTCCAGTAATCTTGCTTGCAATGATTTATGAAGTTTATGCTGCGAACGGGATTTTTTTGAATTTATTAGAATTTTCTTATTACCTCTGTGCTATTTTTATTTCTTTTTTAACATCTTATTTAGTAATAAAATATTTCATTCTTTATATCAACAGAGTAGGATTTATTCCTTTCATGATTTACAGGATATTATTAGGAATAATTTTACTTATTTTCTTTATTTAATATAGTACTTATTAATTCAATATGAATATTTTCGACTCGAACTTTTATTTCCTCAACATTAAGTTTTTTGAGATCGCCATAATCAATTTTTCCATTTATTAAAGCTTGAATTTCTGTAAATATATTTAATCTTTCTTCGTCTTTTTGATTATGAAATTCTAAAAAATAACTAATTTGCTTTAAAAAAACTTCAAGTCTTTCCGGGCGTCTGAAAGCATCAAGTTGATTTAAAAAATATACTATTTTCTTACTTTCAATGTCTAATGAAATAAATTTTGCACTAAACTCGTTAAATAAAAAATATAAATCTAAAATCCTTTTTGGAAATCCAAAAAATTCAATAAAACTTATACTAAAGCCACTAATTGATAAAAATATTTTTTTCTCTAAATCTATTTTAGAAAAATATAATATTTTTTCTTTTATGTTTTCATTATCAATTATTTCTGGGCAATATCTTTTAGCGAAATTAGTTTTAATTAAAACTTCAAAAAACATCCATGGATTATTTTCGTTGAATGCTTTTGAAATTTCATTCCAAAGCCTTTCTTTCGAAAGTGTTTCAATTTCATCATTGCTGACTATTTTTTTCATGATTTCAATTGTTGAATCATGTATATTAAAACCATATTTTTTTAGCTTAGTATAAAATCTTGCGACTCTTAAAACCCTGAGAGGATCCTCAGAAAAAGCTTCAGAAACATGTCTTATTACTTTATTTTCAATATCTGCGAGGCCTCCAAAAGGATCAATAAGTTCACCTTTCTCATCTTGCGCTATTGCATTTATTGTAAGATCTCTTCTTAATAAATCCTCTTCAAGAGAAACTTTTTCGTTTGCTACAAACTCAAATCCTTTATGTCCTGACCCAACCTTTTTCTCTACTCGTGCAAGGGCATGTTCTTCTGAAGTATCAGGATGTAAGAAAACTGGAAACTGTTTGCCAACTTGTTTATAACCCAATTCTAACAACTCTTTTTGGCTTGATCCAACTACAACCCAGTCCCTTTCCTCGGGCTCAATTCCTAATAATTTATCTCTTATAGCTCCGCCAACTAGATAAGTTTTCATATTTTATTCAGAATTTATATACGATGGCACTATTGTCTCTAAATCAGAATAAAAATTAAAGTCTGACTTGCAATAACTATCAATTTGACATGAGTTATAGTTGTCCAAAGAAAAAGGTTTTCCAGGAATAAATTCCATCATAAACGCTTGCATTTTTGACATTTTTTTTGATAGAGGTATTACTCTTATGTTTCTATCTTTTATTTTAATTATAAGCTCTAAAATTTCTTTTAGTGTATAAATTTTTGGGCCACATAAATTATACTGCTTGTTGAAACTTTTGGTATCTTTAATAGCCTGAATAATAAATTCAGAAAGCTCTTCAACGTATATAGGCGCAAACTTTGCATCATGGCATGCTAGTGGGAATAAAAAAGGAGTAAAATTTAAAAGCTCACTGAATCTCAAAATGAAACTATCGTTTTTCCCGAATATTACTGAGGGTCTAAAAATAGTAATATTTGCAAATCTTTTCCCATAAGTCATCAGATAGCTATCTGCTTCTCCTTTTGTTCTTAAATAATGACTCGGACCTTTTTGATCAGCATTTAAAGCACTTACATGTAATATTCTTTTTATATCGTTGGTTTTACATGCCGTTAAAATAGTTCTTGCAAAATCACTGTGTGCTTTTTTAAAACCTTTTCCACTATGTCCTTTTTCATTAAGAATTCCAATAAGATTTATCAATACTTCAGTTTTTTTTGTATTATTTATTAGTTCTTCAGAATTATGCACATCCGCTTCAACGAGCTTCACTTTTGGATAAACAAGCATTTTTTTATTTTTCTCTCTATTTCTGGTAATTATTGTCACATTATGATCAGTTTTTGAAAGATGGTTTACTAATGTACTCCCAAGAAAACCTGTGCCGCCAAGCAATGTAATATTCATATTTAATCCAATTCTAAGATTTATTGTAATATCAACGTTTTATATATAATATTGTATTATATAATTATAATAATACTTTAATTACAAATAATATTAAATGCGTATAAAAACTATAATTTTTTTTTCATTTGCTTACTTTCTCGGGTCCGCTTCATATGCATCTGATATTTATGAGAATTTTCAAAATGCAAATGACTTAATACTTTCCGAGAAATTTACAGAAGCAAAAAAAATTCTCCTCAAAATAAAAGAATCTAAACCAGATAATTATCAAGTTATTAATAACTTAGCTTATATAGAGGCAAAACAAGGCGATATTGATAAGGCCATAAAAATCTTAAGAAGATCCATCAGTAAAGATAAAGATATTGATATAATATATAAAAATTTAACAAACTTATACGCTTTCCAAGCGAATATTTTGTACGAAGAGGCACTTTCGATTAAAGATACAAATAATAATGAAGTAATTTTATCTTTAGCAAATAATTTAGACCTTGATTCTTCCGAAAACTCTAGCGTTACAGAAACGAATATTTCAAAACTAGCAGAACCAATTCAAAATAATATACAGATAGAAGATGTAGAGAATTTTATTTATGAATGGGCAAGTTTCTGGCAAAATAAAAATTACCAAGAGTATTTTAATTGTTACGCTGATCAATATTTTCCTAAAAATTTCAAATCAAGAAATGCTTGGATGTCCGATAGAAAAGAAAAGATACAAAATAAAAAAAATATTGAAATTAAAATATCAAACACCGAGGTATTTGGATTTAATAATAAAGTTGCTTTGATAAGTTTTACCCAAGCATATAACTCAGACTCTTTTTCAGATGTTGTAAAAAAACATGCTTTAATATCTCTTGTTAACGATACATTGAAAATAACTGGGGAATATATTCTTAAATAATGAGATATTTTTTTAATCTAACTTTGCTAACAATTTTTTTGTTTTCAAATCATATTACTGTAGCTGAAGAGCCTATATCTCCGAACGAGAGAGCCGAAATAGAGCTTTTGAGAATTTTGGATAATATGAGAAATGGTAATAATGATAGAGCATTATTAATTGCTGAAAAACTTACAAAAGATTTTCCAAATTTTAAACTTGGAAAAATTATCTATGCGGATCTTTTATCATCTTATCTTCAAAAAAAACCATTACTTAGTAGAGAATCGATGGGAAAAGAATTAAATGATTTAAAAAGTGAAGCTAAAGCTAGAATAAATTTTGAATCGATTTATAAGAAAGAAGATCTTCTCCCAGAATCAATAATACAATTAGCGAATGACATTGAATATGCATTTTTGGTTGAACTATCAAAGTCACGGCTTTATATTGTGAAAAATAAAGGTGGTGTGCCTGATATTATCGCTGATTTTTATGTTTCCATAGGTAAAGAGGGGTTTCATAAAAAAACATCTGGTGACAATAAAACACCTGTTGGAGTATATAAGATTACCTCTCGTTTAATAGATGAGGACCTTCCAGAATTATATGGTGATGGAGCTTACCCTATAAATTACCCGAATATTTGGGATAAAAAAAACAAAAAAACTGGATACGGTATTTGGATTCACGGAGTTCCAAGAGATGTCTATAGTAGACCTCCATTAACAAGCGAAGGGTGTGTTGTTACTAGCAATCACACTCTCAAGAAACTAAAAAAATATATTCAAATAGGAAGAACGCCAGTAGTTTTAGTTGAAAATGTCTCTTGGATAAAAAGAAACTTATGGCATCAAAATAAAAAGCAAGCAAAAAACATAATTGAAAAATGGAGAAAAACTTGGGAAAGTCTTGATCCTTACGCATTTATTTCTAAACATTCAATTAATTTTAAGAGTGAGAATCATGACTTTGAACAAAGAGTAGCTCATATTTTAAGAATAATAAAGAAAAAAACCTTTATAAAGGTTACAGTTGAAAATATGAATTTATTTTATTACCCTACTGATAAAAATTTAATATTTTCAGACTTTAGACAACATTACGAGAGTAATAACTTTAAAACTTCATCAAATAAAAAGCTTTTTTGGAAACAAGAAAAGGATGGAGAATGGAGAATTTTATTCGAGGATACATAATATTTAAATAAATTCCTTGATTTAATTTCATAATATGTATAATAACAAAAAAATAACTATATAAATTAGGATGCTTTATGTCAGAAACAATTATAAAACTAACCGATGCTGAGTTCGAAAACCAAGTTATTAAGTCAGAAAAACCAATTTTAGTTGATTATTGGGCAGAATGGTGTGGACCTTGTAAAATGATAGCTCCAATACTCGAAGAAATTTCTTCAGAAATGTCCGACAAGATAATTATTGGTAAATTAAATGTTGATGAAAACTCACAAACTCCGCCAAAATATGGTATTCGTGGCATACCAACACTTATGATTTTTAAAGATGGAAACGCTGTTGGAACTCATGTGGGAGCCCTTAGTAAAAGTGACTTAATCCAGTTTATTGAAAGTAATATTTAATAAAAAATGCTAGACGAAACTGAATTTTAATGGTAACTTCTAAATTCAGTTGCAAATTTAGCACATCATATATACATTTCTTGCGTGGTTATTCTGCGTAAAAGTCTAATAAAAAATTTGCAAATTCCATTGGTAAATAATTTATGAATTTAACAGAGTTAAAAACTAAGAGTCCGTCAGATTTAATGACCATGGCAGCAGACATGGGAATAGAAAATATTGCAAGAGCTAGAAAACAGGAAGTAATATTTTCCATATTAAAATCACATGCTAAGAATGGCGAAGATATATTTGGAGATGGCGTTCTTGAAATTTTACAAGATGGTTTTGGGTTTCTTCGGTCTTCAAATAGTTCATATCTTGCTGGCCCAGATGATATATATGTTTCGCCAAGTCAAATACGTAAATTTGGTTTAAGAACAGGCGATACAATATCTGGTAAAATAAGACCGCCAAAAGATACAGAAAGATATTTTGCAATGTTAAAAGTTGATCAAATTAATTTTGAGTCACCCGAGAATGCAAAAAGAAAAATTCTTTTTGAAAATCTTACTCCACTCCACGCTGAAAATAGAATTAAATTAGAAAGAGGTAATGGCAGTAGTGAAGACATTACTGCGCGAATTATAGATATTTGCTCCCCTATAGGTAAGGGTCAAAGGGGTCTTGTTGTTTCACCGCCTAAGGCTGGTAAAACAATAATGCTTCAAAATATTGCTCAAAGTATCACCACAAATAATCCTGAATGTCATCTTATTGTTTTACTTATCGATGAAAGACCAGAAGAAGTAACAGAAATGGCAAGAATGGTTGATGGAGAGGTGGTATCAAGCACTTTTGATGAGCCGGCTACTAGACACGTTCAAGTCGCAGAAATGGTAATCGAGAAAGCAAAAAGATTGGTTGAACATAAAAAAGATGTTGTAATTTTACTTGACTCTATAACTAGATTAGCAAGAGCTTACAATACCGTTTCCCCTTCTTCTGGAAAAGTATTAACAGGTGGTGTGGATGCTAATGCTCTTCATAGACCTAAAAGATTTTTTGGAGCGGCAAGAAATATTGAAGAAGGTGGCTCTTTAACGATATTGGCAACAGCATTGGTAGAAACAGGTTCGAAAATGGATGAAGTGATATTTGAGGAATTTAAAGGTACAGGTAATAGCGAAATACATTTAGACAGAAGAATTGCTGAAAAAAGAGTCTATCCTGCAATTGGTATTAATAAATCGGGGACAAGAAGAGAAGAGCTTCTCACGACCCCAGAAGAATTACAAAGGATGTGGATATTAAGAAAGTTTATGCACTCAATGGATGAAATAGAAGCTGTTGAATTTCTTCTAGATAAGCTTAAAACAACGAAAACAAATAGCGACTTCTTTGAATCTATGAAAAGATAAACTTGTTTTTAATTTCTTTATCTCCAATATCGTGTCTTTTTATTTTACCCTCCCAATGAACTTGATTTGCTCTATCATATGCTTTTGCTTGAGCAACCTGAAGATTCACCCCCAAAGCTGTTACACCTAAAACTCGACCACCGTTTGTAAAAATATCTTCGTTTTTTGATTTCGTTCCCGCATGAAAAACCTTTGTGCCGGAAATCTCATGCTCTAATCCATCAATTTTTTTATTTTTCTCGTATTTACCAGGATAACCTTGGGAAGCTAAAACAACTGTGCAAGCAGAAAATTTGCTCCATTCGATATTTAAGTCATCCAACTTATTATTTATTGTTGCAAGTAACATATCTATAATGTCACTTTCTAATCGCATGAGTATAGCTTGAGCCTCTGGATCACCCAATCTACAATTATATTCAAGTACAAAAGGATTTTTGTTTTCATCAATCATTAATCCTGCGTATAAAAAACCACTATAGTTAATTCCTCTCTTTTTTAGTTCATTGAGAGTTGGTTTAATAATATCTTTTATTACTTTATCTGCAATACTATCGTCTATGAGTTTTGTGGGAGAATAAGCTCCCATTCCTCCAGTATTTGGACCTCTATCGCCATTATTTAATTTTTTATGATCTTTTGAGGACGCCAAAGGAATAACGCTATCATTTGACACAAGACATATAAAGCTTGCTTCTTCACCTTTTAAAAAATCTTCGATAACAATAATAGAACAATTAACTCCGTCAACATTTCCTGTAAACAAATCATTAACTAGTTTTGACGCTTCCTCTTTATTATCTAAAATAAATACTCCCTTACCAGCTGCAAGACCATCAGCCTTAATAACAATTGGCAAAGAATGTTGCTTAATATAATTTACCGCAGAAATTGAATCGGTAAAAGATTGGTGCTCTGCCGTGAGAACTCCGCCAGAGTTTAGTATCTCTTTGCAAAAATTTTTTGAACCTTCGAGCTGAGCTGCATTTTTGGTAGGCCCAAAAATAAGTAAGCCATTTTTCTCAAATTCATCGACTATTCCATCAACAAGTGGTGCTTCTGGTCCAACAATTGTTAAATCAATATTATGTTCTTGAGCAAAATTTATGTAATCTTGAATTGAAGGATCTTGTATATCAAAAACTTGAACTTTATCTTCTTTTTCAATGCCAGGATTCCCAGGAATAACAAATATATTTTTAACTTTTTCTGATTGAGAGACTTTCCATGTTATCGCATGTTCTCTTCCCCCACTTCCAATAATTAAAATATTCATAAATTAATGCCTAAAGTGCCTTTGCCCTGTAAAAATCATACTTAAGTTAAGTTCATCTACTTTGGATATTACTTCTTCATCATTTTGTGAGCCACCAGGTTGAATTATTGCAGTTATTCCATTTTCTGCAGCTTTTTCAACGTTATCTGAGAATGGGAAAAAGGCGTCAGAAGCCATTACAGAACCTGATAAATCAAAACCTTGCGATTTTGCTTTTTCCACAGCAATAAAAGTTGAATCGATTCTACTCATTTGCCCAGCTCCAATTCCAAGCGTTTGCATATTTTTTGAGAAAACGATTGCATTTGATTTTACATATTTGGAAACAAGCCAAGAAAATTTTAGGTCAATAAATTCGCTTTTAGAAGGCTCTTTTTTTGAAACAATTTTATGAATTATATTATCAGAAAAAACATCATCTGCATGTTGGATTAAAATTCCATCGCATATTGATTTAATGTGCTCATTCCTTTCATCAAGAGGAACATCATAATTTGAATACTGAATAACTCTAATGTTCTTTTTTGAGGAAAGAATGTTACGCGACTCGCTTGTAAAAGAAGGCGCAATAATCATTTCTACAAATTGGTTATTCAAAATCTTTTCTGCTATATTTTGATCAACCTCTTTATTAAAAGCTATTACTCCCCCAAATGCGGACGTTGGGTCTGATTCAAAGGCTTTCGAATATGAGTTTAATAAATTATCGCTTGATGCAACTCCACAAGGATTTGCGTGCTTAACAATTACACAAGTTGGATCAATAAAACTGCTTACACATAATAAAGCAGCATCGCCATCAACGATATTATTATATGATAATTCTTTACCTTGGTAGATTTTTGAATTAATAATACCTAATCTTCTTTTGTTAGAATCTTGATATAAAGAAGCTTCTTGATGTGGGTTCTCTCCGTATCTCAAATTACTTATTTTTGTAAAAGAATGAAACTTTCTAAATGGTTCATTATTAATTTTTTGTCCGAGATAATTTGCAATTGAAATATCATAGTTTGCTACATATTCAAAAGCTTTTAATGACATCATTTTATTAAAAGTTTCATTTGATTTTAAGTTTGGGTTAAAGTTTTTAGTGAAGTCAATATAGCTTTCTGGATTAGTTAGGACACAGCAATTTTCATAATTTTTAGCTGCTGCTCTCACCATCGCTGGCCCTCCAATATCAATGTTTTCAATTGCTTCGTTGAAAGTAGATTCTTCAGACTTAATTACTTTCTCAAAAGGATAAAAGTTAACAACAAGAACATTAATTCTTTCTAATTTAAATTTTCTCAAAATATCATCATCATTTTTTCTTGCTAATAAGCCAGCATGAATACTTGGATGAAGGGTTTTCACTCTTCCATCCATTATTTCTGGAAAATTTGTTATATCTTCTACAGACTTGGCCGGAATATTAAGATCTAATAATTTTTTTAACGAGCCGCCAGTTGATATAATTTCAAAATTATTTTCAATTAAGTAATTTGAAATAATTTCTAGTTTCGATTTGTCTGATACACTAATTAATGCGATTTTTTTTGTATCCTTCAAAATTTTTTCCTAACTACGTTATGTTGTATTGTTTAATTTTTTTACGCAAAGTTCCTCTGCTAATTCCAAGCAACTCAGCGGATTTAGACTGATTTCCATTACAATATTTTATAGTTTCTTCGATCAATGGTTTTTCAACTTCCCCTATTACTAAGTCATAAACCTTGTCAACTGGGTGTCCATCAAGTTTTTCAAAATAATCCTTCATAGTTTGACTGACGAATTCTTTTAGTAATTTACTTGAATTATTATTATCCATCTTAGTTCTTAATTTTATTTTCAAGATAATTTATACTAAACCCCCCCTTCTGAAACACATTATCTAAAATTAATCTTTTTTGTAAGTCAATATTAGTTTCAATACCATCTATAACAATCTCATTAAGTGCATTACTCATTCTTCTTATCGCGGCATCCCTATTGTTACCATAAGAAATTAATTTACCTATCATAGAATCATAGTTTGGTGGGACCTTGTATCCATTGTAAATGTGAGTGTCCATTCTAACACCTGGTCCACCTGGGGCATGAAACTGTGAAATCACCCCCGGACAAGGTATGAAGGTATCTGAATTTTCTGCATTTATCCTGCATTCAATTGCATGCCCCCTTAACTCAACTTGCTCTTGTGTATAACCGACTTTCTCACCTGAAGCTATTAGTAGTTGCTGTCTTACAATATCAATACCTGTTATCATTTCGGTGACAGGGTGTTCAACCTGAATTCTAGTATTCATTTCGATAAAATAAAATTTCTCATTCTCATATAAGAATTCGAATGTTCCTGCTCCAATATAATTAATTTTCTTGCAGGCATCCGTTACTAGTTCGCTCATTTTTTGTCGAAGTTCTTGGCTTAGGCCTGGTGCTGGAGCTTCCTCAATTACTTTCTGGTGCTTTCTCTGCATTGAACAATCTCTTTCCCCAAGGCAAATTGCGTTTCCAAAGTTATCGCACAGAACTTGAAATTCTATATGTCTTGGATTTTGAAGAAATTTTTCAATGAATACCGTGTCGTTTCCAAAGGCTAGTTTTGCTTCACTTTTTGTTAGCTTTATCGCTTCCTCGAGATCAGCTTCATTATCTACTGTTCTCATTCCTCTTCCGCCCCCGCCGTGAGCAGCTTTTACAAGAACTGGGTATCCAACTTCTTTTGCTATTTTTTTGTTCTCTTTCATATCAGATGATACTTCACCTTTTGAACCAGGAATTCCATTAATACCCACATCCGACATTGCTTTCTTTGCAAGTATTTTATCTCCCATCAATTTTATAGTTTCAGACTTTGGGCCAACAAATATAAAATCCGATTTTGTAACTTGTTCGGCAAAATCTGCGTTCTCCGATAAAAACCCAAACCCTGGATGGATGGCATCTGCTCCTGTAATTTCAGCTGCGCTAATTATAGATGAAGGTAATAAATAACTTTCTTTGGAGTCGGCTGGGCCAATACAAACTGACTCATCAGCTAATCTTACGTGCATTAAATCTCTATCGACAACCGAATGTACAGCAACGGTTTTGATTCCAAGATCTTTACATGCTCTTAAAATCCGTAATGCAATTTCTCCTCTATTTGCTATAAGTAATTTTTTAATCATAGTTTACTCAATTACAAATAAAACCTGATTGAATTCTACTGGTTGAGCGTTTTCAACAAGAATTGCTTTTACCTCACCTGATTTGTCTGATTCAATTTGATTTAACATCTTCATAGCTTCAATTATACAGAGAACATCTCCTTTTTTTACTACGTCACCGACATTAACAAAAGGTTTTGATCCAGGTGAAGGTGCTTCATAAAAAGTTCCTACCATGGGTGATTTTATTTCATGACCAGAAACCTCAGAAATACTGTTATCAGTCGGAGGAGATTCTTTTGAAGTAGAGATTCTTTGCGGCAGATCTTGAGTTTGTATTTGAGGTGCTTGTTGAGCAATATTTTCAGTAATTACACTTGACGATTTACTCAATCTAATAGATTCTTCGCCTTCAATTACCTCAAGTTCAGACAAAGAAGATTCTTCAAGCATTTCCATTAATTTTTTTACTTTTCTAATATCCATTTTTACTTCCCATGCTTCAAAATATTGTAAGCTGACATTAAAGCTAGTTCATAACCAAAAATTCCATGTCCTGATATCACTCCAACAGCAATATCTGAAAGGTAAGATTTTTTTCTAAAATCTTCTCTAGCAAATACGTTTGATATATGAATTTCAATAAAAGGAATTGATACACCTAATAATGCATCGCGAAGTGCAATACTTGTATGTGTAAATGCTCCCGGATTAAATATAATAAAATCCATTTTTTCACTTTTCGCCCTATGAATTTCGTCAATTAACTCAGCTTCTGAATTAAATTGCTGATGACTAAGATTTACTTTAATTTCTGAGGCAACTGCATCCAAGCTTGAGGAAATGTCTGTCAACGACTCATAACCATAGATTTCAGGCTCTCTTTCGCCTAAAAGATTAAGGTTTGGACCATTTAAAACAAGTATACTGCTCATAAGTTCTTCTATTTTCGCTTATTTTCGTCGATATACAACAAAATACCATTAATTCAAAATTATATCAATAATTATTGAGTTCCATTAGATGGCTATTAAAATCTTTGGAATTCATATAACCCTGAATGGTGAACCCTTGTATCTTTTTTCCTTCTTTATTGTAGAATTTGTATGCTGGTGGACCAATAATATTTAAATATTTTAGCAGTTCTTTATCGCTTTTTGTATTATTGGTAACATCTATTTTTATCAATTGATACTTTTTCAAAATCTTTTCGACAGACTCATCTTTAAACGTCTTCTGCTCCATTAGTTTACATTCTACGCACCAATCAGCATAAACATCTACAAGCTTTATTTTTCCATTAGATAAAGATAATTGAGATTTTAAATCTTCAACATTTTTTGCTTCATAAAAAGTAATTTGAGACCTATCGCTATTAAAACTAAATATTGGAGTGATTCTATCAATGAATAATAATGCAACAATTAAGAGCAATCCTCCAATAAAATAATTAATATAAAGCATCCACTTTCCAGTTTTTGGAATGAATTTCCCCATGAATGTTCCATATGCTAAAAGAGGAATGCTCATACCAATGCTTAAGCTTAAAAATAATATTCCTGTAACAACTGGGCCAGGGTTTTCAGAAGTAATATATATAAAAATTCCTGCAAGTGGTGGAGCAACACAAGGGCCTACTATTAAAGCTGAAACAGATCCCATTATATAAGAACTCCCTAGTCTCCCATTGATATTTTTACCGAGACTATTTATCCAATTTTGGAATGAAGATGGAACTTTTATATCATATAAACCGAACATTGATAATGCTAGAAAAACTAAAATAGTTGAAAAAATTACTAGATAAATAGGATCTTGGAAAATGCTCTGTATATTATAGAAGTCAGATGAATATCCGATAAAAATTCCAACCAGCAGGTATATGCTACAAACTCCAAGAACATAATTTAACGATAGTAAAAATGGTCTTCTGGAATTACTTGAAGATTTCAAAATAATTCCGGATAAGATTGGAATCATTGGTAATACGCATGGAGTGAAAGAAAGTAACAATCCTAGTCCAACAAACAATAATATATTTGTAAAAATATTATTACTAATTAGTTTTCCGTATATTATTTCCTGTTCAGAAACTTTTGTTGGAGAAAAGTTTTTGCTTGAATCATTGTATGGAAAAAGTGTTTTCTTTATAGGCGGATAGCATAAACCTTTATTTGCGCATCCTTGATATATAACAGACAAACTATCAATTGTCCCATCAGAGTAAATTTTTAAAATGAAATTCTCTTCGTAAATTTCACTTTCTCCAAAAAATTCATCAAATTTTATTTTGGTTTTTGGGAAATTAATATCATCTATTCGTTTATCATTAAGAAATACTTCTATTTTATCTTTATAAAGATAATATCCTTTCGCTATATTAAAACTTATGATGTGAGTTTTTGCTTGTTTTTCATTTGCAGAATTTTCTCTTAATAAAACAACAAAGGCTTCATCTACTTTTAAGAACGAATTATTACTATCATTTGAAAATTTACTCTCTGCAAAAGAGATATTATTGAAAATGAATAAAAAAAAGATAAAACTTATGAAAACCTTAAAAGTTGGCATGATTAGTATATCAATTTAACCAAACTTCCCGCTGAAGGTTCTCCGGAAGGAAATTTGTTGTTAATAACTCGTAATCTGTTTTCAGCATGAGTTGTAAATGCAGTTTTTTTAGATAACTTTTTAAAGGTTTCTCCTTTTTTTACTTTATGTATGTGTATCCTTTTTGGTTCGCCTAGTGCTTTCTCGTTAGCTTTCAACTTTCTTAAGGATTGAATTGTATCGTCAAAAGTTAAAACATTTTTAAAATAATCACTTCCTTTTTTTGTAGTTGCAATAAACTGAAAAGCCTCTTTTTTATTCTTGTAAAGAATTGCAACTCTGCATTTATGAGCGTTGCCGAATGTTGTATCCATTTTAACAGTTGCCGCATAACCTTTATATTCTGAAGACTTGATCTCCCTGCCTTGTTGCAAGTCGTCTCCATACAGCCTTGACATAAGTTCTTTAGCAGATATCTTTCTATTTAAATCTCTCATTGTAAGCTCTATAAGAACTTCTCTGTCAGGCGTTGTTCCAAGTACAGCTGTTGGAAGATTTTCTATTTTCCAACCATCAGGAAATTTTAAGGTAAAATCTAAATCAGTATGATAGAAACTAGATCCTCTTGCGGAGCCTTGGCCTTCGCCTGGGCCAAAAGGAATTCTTTCAATGAGTCTTAAGTATTTCTCTTCATTATCATCCAATTTGGTTTCACTAATATTTTCCTTTGCAGCCTTAATAACTTCTTGTAATCTTTTATCATTATCAGGATGGGTTGCAAAAACTCCATGGTAAGCATACGGATCTCTGTTTTCTTCTTCTGCTAAAACCTTGTCAAATTCTTCTTGGTTTTTTAAAACCCCAATTACGTTTTGCAAAGCATCGGGGTCATAACCAACTTTAGCAATATATTCTGCACCTACTCTATCTGCTTCAAGTTCTGCTTCTCTGCCATAACCTCTTATTATCGCAGTTGATGCTAATCTCCCAAGGTTAGCAAGATTTCTGTCCCCGATTACGATTCCAAAGATAGTTCCGAAAATATTTGCAACTTGGCTTTTTGAATACTGTTTTACACCATGTTTAGCTGTAATATGTCCGAGTTCATGACCAAGAACTCCTGCCAATTCTGCTTCAGTTTTTAAATATGCTAGCATACCTCTAGTGATGTAGATGTACCCTCCGGGCAAAGCAAAAGCATTTACTTGCGGGCTATCTAATAAAGTAAAATGATATATTAAATCATTTCTATGGCTTATTTCTGCAAGCTTTTCGCCCAATTCTACAATGTAATTTTGCAAAGGGGGATTAATATATGGGCTATATGCTTTCATAATTTGTTTATGAGAGCTTCTGCCAAGTTCAGTTTCTTCATCTTCCGACAAAAGAATTAAATCCTGCTCTCCTGTAACAGGATTTGTTGCACAAGACGCAAGAGAACCCGATACTGTCAAAAGAGCTGATTTTTTTAGGAATGATCTTCTATCCATAACCTTAATATTGCACAAAAAATTCGTTAATATAAAGGGGAATTAGATTAAATTTAGGTTTTGCTGTATCTTTTTTTGAATTTATCAACTTGCCCAGCGGTATCAATCATTTTTTGTTTGCCGGTATAATAAGGGTGTGAAGCCGAGGAGATATCAAGGGTATAGTAGGGATAAGTCTCTCCATCTTCCCATTTTTTAGTTTGATCCGTCTTTAACGTTGATTTAATAAGGAAATATTTGTCCGCACCAACATCATGGAATAAAACTTCTCGGTATTCTGGGTGAATGTCTTTTTTCATAATTCCGTTATGTCAATTAAACGAGTGAGAGAGAATAATACATAAACCTTTTAAGAGCTACAAGTAAAAAAAGGGGAAATCAGCATATTAGCCTAAAAACGGCATTAAAATTGGCATAATTATCATTATTTGAAAGTATGTAGAGATATAATGAAGAAAACTTTGCGTGATCTTTGTAAAGATATTCTAGTTATTTTCTATAAATCACTGTTTTACTGAGGTATTTATTATATCCACAAAAATTGTGGATAAGTCTGTGTAAAAATCATATTTTTTTATATAAACTTCAAACATTCTTTCATCGCTATTAATTTGGTCATTTTTTGTACAATATAAGTGATTGAATTTAATAGTAAAAAATTCAAAAATTCTTATTAAGAAAAAAACTAAGAAAAAACGCTAAAAATATTGACAAAAATTTTATCTGTGAATAAAAGCCCTTAGAATTCAGTATGTTTTTAAAAAATTACCAAAATTAAC
>CAJWEM010000012.1 GCA_913031205.1 uncultured Gammaproteobacteria bacterium
TTATTTATAAAATTAAGTATTTTTATGTCTTAGCATTATAAATAAAATGAATGAAGATTGCACTATATTTGTGCAAATTAAAGATATAAAAACGCCCTATTATAGGGCGTTAATTTATAAACTGTAATACATTTCGAATTCAAGAGGATGGGTATTAGCCTGAAAGGCCTGCACTTCTTCCATTTTCAATGCGATATATGCATCAATTGTGTCATCGCTAAATACGCCTCCAGCTTTCAAAAATTCTCTATCAGCATCTAATGATTTTAAAGCTTCATCTAAGGAAGAGCAGACATGTGGAATTTTTGCTTCTTCTTCAGGGCTAAGATCTTCAAACAAATCTATATCCATTGCCTGGCCTGGGTCAATCTGGTTTTTTATTCCATCTAATCCAGCCATCATCAATGCAGTGAAAGTTAAGTATGGGTTTCCACAAGCGTCTGGGAATCTAACCTCAATTCTTCTAGCTTTATCATTTGCTACGAACGGTATCCTTATGCTTGCTGACCTATTTTTTGCAGAGTATGTAAGTATTGTGGGTGCTTCAAATCCCGGAACAAGTCTTTTATAGCTGTTTGTTGCCGCATTAGAAAATGCATTAACAGCTTTTGCATGTTTAATAATACCCCCAATATAGTACAGCGCTGTTTGTGATAGGCCTCCATATTCATTTCCATGAAATAGATTTTCACCTTCCTTAAAAAGAGATTGGTGAACATGCATTCCATTACCATTATCGTTTATTATTGGCTTGGGCATAAAAGTCGCAGTTTTTCCATAATTATGTGCGACATTATGAACAACGTATTTTAGGATTTGGTTTTGGTCAGCTCTTTTTACAAGCGTATTATATTTTGTTGCAATCTCACACTGGCCTGCAGTAGCAACTTCGTGATGATGTACTTCAGTTACAACACCCATTTCTTCAAGAACATTACACATTGCTGAACGAATATCCTGTAAAGAGTCAACAGGAGGAACTGGAAAATAACCTCCTTTTATTCCAGGCCTATGACCAGTGTTTCCATCTGCATATTGTTCTCCTGAACTGAAACATCCCTCTTCTGACTCAACTCTATAAAATGATTCGCCTATTTCATTACCATAAGTTACAGAATCAAAAATGAAAAATTCAGGCTCAGGACCAAAATATGCTGTATCTGCAATTCCAGAATCTTTCAGATATTTTTCCGCTCTGTTTGCAATTGATCTAGGGTCTCTAGCGTAACCTTCACCAGTGCTTGGCTCAAGAATATTACATCTTATTGTTAAGGTAGTGTCACTAAAAAATGGGTCCATAATTGCGGTTTCTTGATCGGGCATCAATATCATATCTGACTCATTTATGGCCTTCCAGCCTGCAATCGATGAACCGTCAAACATCTTTCCATCGCTAAATAATGATTCGTCGATAGAGCCTGTCGGCAAGGTAACATGTTGTTCTTTTCCCTTTGGATCTGTAAAACGTAAATCTACAAATTTGACGTCATTCTCCTTTATTGTTTTCATTATATCTGACATGGTTCGCTCCTATTTTTATTACTATTATTCTAGTCATGCATATTATATGCCAATTTGTAGGAAGACATAAAAAAATGACTAAAATTGTGTTAAATTAATAATTAGTACAATTCAATAATATATGAGATTTAGAAAGTAGTATATTAATAATTCAAAATTTGGACTTTGCTTTATACTACCTAAATATTAAGCAAAGTATTTTAAATTATGACGTTTCAAGAGATTATATTTAAATTAAAGTCTTATTGGGCAAGCAAAGGGTGTATTTCATTAGAGCCTTATGATATTCCAATGGGAGCTGCAACTTTTCACCCTTCAACATTTTTAAGGGCAATAGGCCCAGAACCATGGAGGGCGGTATACCCACAACCTTGCAGAAGACCTACAGATGGAAGATATGGCGAAAACCCAAATAGACTGCAACATTATTATCAACTACAAGTAATATTAAAGCCCTCCCCAGATGATATTCAGGATATGTATCTTGATTCTTTGGCAAGCATTGGCATCGATAAAGGGAAAAATGACATTAAGTTTGTTGATGATAACTGGGAATCTCCTTCACTTGGTGCTGCTGGTGTTGGTTGGGAAGTTTGGCTTAATGGCATGGAAATTAGTCAATTTACATATTTTCAGCAAGTTGGAGGCCTTGAATGTAAGCCTGTAACTGGAGAACTAACATATGGGCTCGAAAGAATAGCAATGCACTTACAGTCAATAGATAATCTCTACAATATAAGATGGAATGAAGATATTACTTATGGTGAAATATATATGCAAAATGAAAAAGAAAATTCTCAATATAATTTCGAATTAGTGGATTCAAAAATTTTATCGAAGAGCTTTGACAACATGGAGAAGGAGTGTATTAATTTAATTGAAAATGATTTAGCAATTCCTGCTTATGATCTCCTATTACAAAATTCCCATACTCTTAATCTTCTCGACTCAAAACAAGCTATATCTTCGACCGAAAGGCAGGCATACATTTTAAGATTAAGAAAATTATCAAACTTGATAGCAAAAAAATTCTTAGAAAGTAGAAAAAAAATAGATTTTCCATTAATGAAGAATAACTAATTATGGCGAATAAAAATTTACTTTTCGAAATCGGTGTTGAGGATTTACCATCAAAAAATTTAAAATCATTTTTAGAAAAAGTAAAAAACAATATAGAATTCCATTTAGATAAAAATAGTATTAATTTTTCTGAATGTAAATTTTATTTCACTAATATAAGATTAATTTTTGTAATAAAAGATATAAACGACGAGATAATCCACGAAAAAAAACTTATCAAAGGGCCTCCTTTACAAAAATGTTTCGACGAAAAAAATAATTTATCTAAAACAGGGGAGGGTTTTGCAAAAAAATATAATATCGACTTTAAAGATTTAAATACTAAAAAAATTAATGGAGAAGATTATGTGTTTTTTGAAAAACCAGAGCTATTAATTAAGACTAAAAATATATTACCAAAAATTTTAGAAAAGGCATTAATCGGAGTGGAGGAGCAAAAAAAGATGAAATGGGGTTACGCCGATGTTTTCTTTATAAGACCAATAAGATGGATGCTTTTACTATTCGGGGATGAATTAATTAAATCAGAAATTCTTGGTATTAAGATAGACAATTTTTCATATGGTCATAGATGGTTATCAAATAAAAAAATAAAAATCAAAAACCAAAAGCATTTTTTTGATTTTTTACAAAACGAAAATATTTTATATGATAATGTGAAACGTAAAGACTTCATTTACGAAAGCGTAAAAAAAATAATTTCAGAAGAAGAATGTGACGAAAAAATCGATGAGGAATTACTTGAAGAACTTTCTGCAATGACCGAAACTCCACATTTCTATCTTGGGAGTTTTCCAGAAAAATATTTAGAGCTTCCAAAAGAAGTTTTAGAGTACGTAATTCAGGACACGCAAAAGCATTTTTTACTTTATCAGAATGGTAAAGTAACGAATAAATTTATAGGTTTGTCAAACTTAGAAATAAATCAAAATATCTTAAATGGGAATGAGATGGTAATAAAACCAAGATTAGATGATGCATTATTTTTTATATCAAAAGATTTATCAAATAACATTTTCAATAAACATGATGATTTGAAAAAAGTTATTTTTCATAAGAAGCTTGGAAGCTTAGATGATAAAGTGAATCGACTTTTAATTCTATCTGACCACATCAATAGCCAATGTTTCTATAGCGAGGGAAAAAACTATAAGGATTTGGTAAAAATATGTAAATTAGATTTGATATCAAGCATGGTTGTTGAGATTCCCAAGCTTCAGGGCCATATTGGGAGTTATTATGCAAGTGAGTCAGGCTTTGATAAAAATATTGCAAATGGAATAAAAGAACATTACCTACCTATAAAAACTAATGACCCAATTCCTAAAAATGTAGACTCTCAGATTGTTTCAATAGCTGACAAACTTGATACAGTTGTTGGAATTTTTCTTGCAAACGAAAAACCTTCAGGCACAAGAGACCCTCTTGGAATAAGAAGGTCTACTAATGGTATTTTGAAAATTCTTCTCAATGGAGAAATTTATGTTGACCTTCAAAATCTTATCGAAAAATCGTCAAGCTTGTTTTTAAAAAATAAAAAAAATCTTACAGATAAAAAAGAATCTGTTAATGATTGTAAAAATTTTTTTAAAGAAAAGTTATTTTCCATTTTAAAAGATGATTTTCGGTTTAATGATAGTGTAATTCAGTCCGTTTTATGGTATAGTAATACTGTAGATCCTTATACAATGTTGAAAAAAGTTAGTTCAGTCGATAATGTATTAGGCAGTAACAATTTTACCGACTTATTTTCAAACGCTAAAAGAGTTTCAAACATTTTAAAGAAATCTAATGGTGATTTTTCTTCAAATATTCAGGAAAAATTACTGAGAGAATCTAGCGAAAAGATATTATATAATGAGATTAATGGTATTCAAGGCCAATTGGACTTGTATTTGACTGCGAGAAATTATGGAGATTACCTTAATCAATTAAATATCTTAAATAAATATATTGCGAATTTTTTTGATGAGGTAATAGTAAACGCAGACGAGGAAGATATTAAAATAAATAGATTATCTTTATTAGCAAGAATAGATAATATTTATAATAAAATTGGAAATATCGCAACTCTGAATCCGTAGAATTATGATGATGGTTGATTATTTACATAAGTTTATTCTAAAAAGGATTTTTCCTTTTAGGGAGTGGATTTCTGATTTAAAAAACCCAAAAATCCTCCAAGCTGACGTTGTTGCTGGCTTAACTGTTGCTTTAGTTTTAGTTCCTCAATCAATGGCCTACGCACAATTAGCAGGTCTTCCACCATACTACGGTTTATATGCTTCCTTTTTACCAGTTGCAATAGCATCTGTTTTTGGCTCATCAAGACAATTAGCAACTGGTCCAGTAGCTGTTGTAAGTTTATTAACAGCAGCAGCTTTAGAGCCGATTGCAAGTAATGATCCTTCTGGTTATGTTGCTTATGCAATAATGCTCGCTTTTTTGGTTGGAGTTTTTCAACTTTCTTTAGGGTTGTTAAGAATGGGCGTCCTTGTAGACTTTTTATCACATCCTGTCGTTACAGGATTTACAAATGCCGCAGCAATAATAATTGGAACATCTCAACTTTCAAAGTTGTTTGGAGTGACTGTTGCTTCTGAAGAACAACATTACCAAACAGTAATGAATGTAATATCAGAATCATTGGTAAATACGCATAACCCAACTTTATTAATGGGAATACTTGCGATATTTCTTATTATATTTGTTAGAAAAGTTGCAAAGAAATACCCCGCTGTTTTAATTTCAGTAGCAATAACCACATTTATATCATGGTATATTGATTTCGAAACCAAATATGGAGGCAAAGTTATAGGAGTTGTGCCCGATGGACTTCCATCAATACAAATACCACAAATTGATTTATCACAATTAATAAACTTAGGAACCGTAGCAATAGTTATAAGTCTTATTGGATTTATGGAGGCTATATCAATCGCAAAAGCTATGGCTACTCAGACCAAACAGAGATTAGACGCTGACCAAGAGCTTGTTGGACAGGGATTAAGTAATATCGTCTCAAGTTTTTTTCAGGGTTACCCTGTATCTGGATCTTTTTCAAGATCTGCAGTTAATATATCTGCAGGAGCCTTAACCGGATTTTCTTCAGTAGTAACCGGAATAGTCGTTGGTATAACTTTATTATTCTTGACTCCACTTTTATATCACATCCCTCAAGCAACATTAGCCGCGGTAATAATAACCGCCGTAATTAATTTAATAAAATTCAAACCAATTAAATATGCCTGGAGAGTCCAAAAACAAGATGCAGTTATATCAATTATTACTTTTTTCGTTACCCTTCTATTGGCACCAAAACTTGAACTTGGAATAATAGTCGGAATTATACTTTCACTTGCGAGTTACTGTTACAGATCAATGAGACCAAGAGTTATTTGCTTATCAAAAAATACTCAAGGTGTTTTTAGAAATTCTGATACAAACAACATACCAAAATGCTGTTCAATCTCTGTGATGCGTTTCGATGGCCCTTTAATTTTTACAAATGCTGGTCATTTTGAAAACGAAGTTATTGAGAGAGTAGCGACAAAACCTGAGCTTCGATACTTTATAGTTGACGCGATTGCGATTAATGAAATAGATGCAACAGGTCAAGATATGCTTCACAGTTTGTCTTCAAGGCTTTACGACCAAAATATAAATTTATTTTTCGCAAGAGTTCACAAGCCAATACTAAAAATTTTTGCAGATACCGGGTATTCAACTGGTCAATGGAAAAACCACTTCCATAGAACGATCGACGATGCGATCGAGTATGCATGGTCTGATCTTGGTTGTACAAATGTATCACCTCCATTTTGCACAAGTGATGTATGCCCGCTTAACAGGGGCACTGCAGGATTATCATCAATTTATGAAGCGAGCATTAGACGAATGAAAGTTAAGAAGCAATAATTAATTAACCTTAAAAGTTAAATCAAAAATTTTATGCCCTAATAAAATTCCTCTTTTCTCAAATTTTGTAAGAATTCTTTCATTATATATTACAATATCACTAGTTTTATGAAATCTTTTGTTTCTTTCAAATAATTCTACAATCGATTCGTTGTAACTAGGCCAGTCTGTAGCAATTTTCACAAAACCACCTTTTTGAACTTTATCACTTATTAAATTTAAAAAATTTTCATTAATTAATCTTCTCTTGTAGTGTTTCTTTTTAGGCCAAGGATCGGGAAAAAATAAGGATATGCCATACAAGGAAGAATTTCGGATAAATTTTTCTAAAAATACTATGGCATCTATTTTTAAAATCTTTATATTTTCAATCTCATTATTTGAAATTTGTTTTAAAATATTACCAATTCCTGAGTCATACACCTCTAAACCTATAAAATTGAATTCAGGGTATTTTTTTGCAATATTAATTAATAATTTACCATCCCCAAATCCTACATCTAGAATACAAGGGTTATCATTATTAAATAGTTTTGAAATATCTATTAATGATCTTGGCGTATAAAAACTATTATTTGCTTCTCTATTATTTAAAAAATATTTTTGTATATTCGTAATCCGCCCACTTCTTTTTACGAAACTTTTAATATGGCTGTTAGTTTTCATGATAAAGCATCGGTCTTTTTACTTGATGGTATAGCAATATTACTAATTTTCATTCTTTTTGCATTAAATGCTTTTCTTCCTGCTATAACAGCATGCTTCATTGCCTCTGCCATTTGGACTGGGTTATCTGACATTGCAATGGCAGAGTTTAATAGAACCGCATCGCATCCAAGCTCCATTGCTATTGTTGCATCACTCGCAGTACCAATACCAGCATCAACAATAATTGGAATATTTGCATTTTTGATAATATTTTTTAAATTATTTGAATTTTTAATCCCTTGTCCAGTTCCAATTGGCGAGGCGAGCGGCATTACAGAAACACAACCAACTCTCTCTAATTCAATCGCTAATTCAACATTATCAGTTGTATAAACCATAACAGAAAAACCAAGCTGGACTAGTTCTTTTGCGGCAGCCAATGTTTCTTCTTCATTAGGTAAAAGTGTTTCTTTATCAGCAAGTACTTCAAGTTTTACAAGATTATCATTCAATAACTCACGAGCAATAAGGCATACTCTTATTGCATCTTCTGAAGAAAAACACCCAGCAGTATTTGGTAATATTTTGTAAGTATTTGGGTCAATATAGTCTAATAGGTTTTTTTGTTTATCATTTTGTCCTAAATTTGTCCTTTTTAATGCCACTGTAATCATTTCAGCACCACTTGCCTCTAAAGCCTTTTTTGTTTCCTCAAAATTTTTATACTTTCCGCTTCCTATTATTAATCTAGACTTATAAGTTTTTTTATCAATAATTAATGGCATAATTTTATCCACCACCCACTGCTGTAATAATCTCAATTTGATCGTTTTCTTCAAATGTAATTTGATCCCAAAATGTTTTTGAGATAATTTCTTTATTTACTTCAACTACAATATTTTTCTCTCCAATATTATTTTGAATAAGTATATCTTTTATACTTGTTTTTTTATCAATTGAAAATTTCTCACCATTTAAAATTATATTCATATGTCTTTATGATCCTTCATTACTCGAACATAATGCTTAGATGAGAAAGAAATATACTTCATCTCTTGATCCGTCAGGTCCCTTATGGGCTTTGCCGGAGATCCTTTATATAAAATACCCGATTCAATAATTTTATTTGGACCAACTAAACTTCCCGCTGCTAACATTGAATTTGTTCTTATAGTTGCTCCATCAAGTATTATTGTACCGGTTCCAATCAAACATAGATCTTCAATCTCACATGCATGCAGTATGGCTCCGTGACCAATGGTCACATCATTCCCAATTTCTAGGGGTACTCCACCTGGCGTAAATTCATTATCACTTGTTACATGTAAAATAGATCCATCTTGGATATTTGTCCTTGCCCCTATCCTTACTTGTTGAACATCACCCCTAATGACTGTTTTCGGCCAAACAGAGGACTCCTCATCTATTGTGACATTCCCTATAACAATAGCGCTATCATCAATATACGCATTTTTATGAATATCCGGACTGAAATTTTTAAATTTTCTTATTGCCATCCTTTTATGTAGTATAGTTTTTAATAATTACATATATTAAATTATTTTGTTCATGTTTAAAAATAAACTTTGTTTATATTCAAATCTTATGAGACTAAACAAGCCAGTTGGTATATTCCTGCTGATTTGGCCACCATTTTGGGTAATAGTTTTTTTAAGCAACGATAATATTTATAGTTTTCTTAGTCTGATTTTTTTACTAGGAGTTATATTTACAAGAACAATTGGCTGCGTTGTGAATGATTTTTTCGATAAAAATTATGACAAGAGCGTTTCAAGAACAAAAGACAGACCTTACGCTGCTGGCTTGATAAGTAGAAAAGAGGTTATATTTATATTTCTAATACTCTCAATATTGAATTTAGGACTATTATTTTTTTTAAATGTAAAGACACTTATTATCGCCGCAATCTCAATACCTTTTATTTTAATTTATCCGCTGACAAAAAGATTTTTTGTTGCGCCACAGTTTTTTCTTGGTCTAACATTTGCAATTTCAACTTTAATGGCACATACAGCATTTACAAACACGTATCCAGTTGAAACAACTTGGATATTCTTTTTTGCAACTGTTGTATGGGTAACAATGTTTGACACTATTTATGCCTTAGCTGATAGAGATGACGATAGAAAAATTGGTATCAAATCAACGCCTATTTTTTTTGGTAATAAAGATAAATTGATAATCGGAGTTCTCCAAGTTATTTTTTTTGGTATTTTTTTCTACTTTGGAATATTAGAAAATTTCAATAGAATTTTTTATATCTTTCTTATTACAGCTTTTCTCTTAGGCGTGTATAATCAAATGATAATTAGTAAAAGAGAGCCTGCAAATTGTATTTTGGCTTTCAAAAATAATCAATATATAGGATTATTGATTTTTTTAGGCATCTATGCGGAGCAAATGTTATGAGTAAAATAAGAAACAATTGGAAATTGGAAGAAGTTCTTCAGCTTTTTGAAAAGCCTTTTAATGAAATTCTTTCACAAGCTCACGATATTCATATAGATAATCATAAAAAAGATATGGTTCAAGTTTGTACTTTATTATCAGTTAAAACTGGTGGCTGTCCTGAAGATTGTGGTTATTGTTCTCAAAGTATACATAGTGATGAACCAATCGAAGCTACCCCCTTGATGTCTCTAGAAGAAGTCCGAGAAAAAGCTACTGTAGCAAGAGATCAAGGGTCAACAAGATTTTGCATGGGCGCAGCATGGAGACGGCCTAGTAATAAAAATATAGATCGAGTTATAAAGATGATCGATGTTGTTCACGAACTCGGAATGGAAAGCTGTGTTACTCTAGGAATGCTATCAGAGGATCAAGCCATTAGGTTATCGAAGTCAGGGCTTAATTATTATAATCACAATCTTGATACGTCAAGAGAACATTATTCAAAAGTGATAAGTACTCGAAATTATCAGGATAGACTCAATACTCTTAAGTACGTGAGAGAATCAGGTATAAAAGTTTGCTCAGGGGGAATTTTAGGACTCGGGGAGTCAAGAGAAGACAGAGCTAAGCTCCTAATTGAATTAGCCAATTTAGAACAACATCCAGAATCTGTCCCTATTAATATGCTTGTCCATATGGAGGGCACAAGACTGTATAAAAACGAAAAGGTAGATGAGCTTGAATTTGTAAGGACAATTGCAATATCAAGAATATTAATGCCGAAAACTTATGTAAGGTTATCAGCAGGAAGAGAGTCTATGGCAGATTCGATGCAGGCCTTATGTTTTTACGCCGGAGCAAACTCAGTTTTCTACGGGGAGGAATTATTAACAGCACCAAACGTAACTGTTGAAAAGGATAGAGAGTTATTTTACAAACTTGGAATGCGTATTGAAGGGGACGAAGACCAAATAGAAGAGATTAATAAAAGAAAAAATCCAGACATTGAAAAAAAGCAAAATATTTATAATTTAAAACTAATAAATTAAATTTAAATTGAAGAAGATTATTAAAAAAAAAATTAATGAGCTTAAGCTATCGAACAAATATAGGGTAAGACGAGCAAAAGATTCTGGAAACTCCCATATCTTTGTTTACAAAAAAAAAGAGTATTTGTCATTTGCCAGTAATGATTATCTATCGCTTGCGAATGATAAGAGAATTATTAGTAGTGCTAAAAAAGCACTAGACAAACATGGATATAGTACAAGCTCTTCGGCATTAATCTCAGGTTATTCGAAGTCTCATTTCGCTTTAGAGGAAGAACTTTCAAGTTTTCTCGGCCAAGAAAAAACACTATTATTTTCGACAGGTTATCAAGCGAATTTAGGTGTAATTAAATCTTTAGTAAATAGGGGAGGCTATATTTTTGCCGACAATCTTAACCATGCCTCTCTGATTGATGGTTCAATTTTATCTCGCGCTAATTTTAAAAGATATAAACATAAAGATATTGATAATTTAGAGGAGCTTTTAGAAAAAACGAAAAGTTTAGAAAATAAATTAATAATTAGTGATTCTTTATTTAGTATGGATGGTGATTTTGCGAACTTAAAAAAATTAAAATCTAAGCTCAATAAACATAAAGCAACAATGTTAATAGATGAAGCTCATTCATTAGGTATTTTTGGAAAGGGCGGGAGCGGGTTGTTAGTTGAATCAGCTTTAAATAATAAAGATGATATCTTTCTTACGGGCACATTTGGAAAATCTATAGGCACGTTTGGTGCTTTTTTTTCAGGAAAAAAAGATGTTGTAGATTTTGTAATGCAAAATTCAAGAGGTTATATATATTCAACTTCCTTACCAATTAATACAGTTGAAGCAACAAGAAAATCTTTAAAAATTATAAAAAAAGAAGATTGGAGAAGAGAAAAACTATTTAGTTTAATTAATTACTTTAAAAGTAATATCAAGAATTTAAACTTATCAGTTATTAATAGTGATTCACAAATACAAGCCCTAATGGTTGGAAGTAGCAAAGATGCCTTATTTATTAGTAACGAACTTATGAAGGCGGGAATTTATATACCTGCAATAAGACCCCCTACCGTTGAAGAAGGTAAATCAAGGCTAAGGATTTCCTTAACCGTGGATCATAGTGAAAAGGATATTAGTTACCTTTTAAATATCTTGGATAAGCTTTCCAGAAATCTTGTACAATAAAACAATGAGAAAAAAATCAAAAATAATTCTTGGAATTACTGGTGGTATTGCTGCATATAAATCTGCAGAGATTGCGAGATTACTTGTAAAACAAGACTATGATGTTCAAGTCATAATGACTAGGACAGCTGAAGACTTTATTACTTCATTAACATTTGAAACGCTTACAAGCAAAAAGGTTTATAAATTTAATTCTATAGAAAAAGACAAGCCAATGTTGCATATAGATCTTGCTAAATGGGCAGACATAATTCTAATAGCACCAACCACTGCAGAATTTTTATCAAAGATTCTCCATGGGAGAGCCGATGACTTGCTTTCAACAACAGTGCTCGCATGTAATAAAAAAGTTATTGTTGCCCCAAGCATGAATAAAAATATGTGGGAAAATAGTGCCACACAGGATAATTGTGTTTTACTAAAAAAAAGAGGGATTATATTTTCTGGCCCAGAACATGGCGACCAAGCATGCGGTGATATTGGCTCAGGAAGAATGAGAGAACCTATAGATATAGTTAAGGATATAAAATCTTTATGCGAAAAATCAAAAAATCTTTTTGAAAACAAAAAAGTTGTAGTGACAGCAGGACCTACAGAGGAGGCTATTGATCCAGTAAGATATATTTCTAATAGAAGTTCGGGCATGATGGGCTGTGAGATTGCAAATGCATTTCACAACCAAGGTGCAAATGTAATACTTGTAAAAGGGCCCTGTAATTATAATCAGAATGAAGAAATTCAATCAATTGACGTTAAAAGCGCAAATGAAATGTTAGATTCAGTTGAGAAAAATATAAAGAATTGTGACATTTTTGTTTCGGTTGCCGCTGTTTCAGACTTCGTTGTTAAAGATTTGTCTTCTGAAAAATTAAAAAGTAAAAATATTCCAGAATTAAAATTAAAAAAAAATATTGATATATTAAAAACAATTTCAAAAAACTATAAAGTCTTTTCAATAGGATTTGCTGCAGAGACAAACGAATTAAAGACAAATGCTCTAAAAAAACTCAAAGAAAAAAATTTGTCTGTTGTAGCCGCTAATAAGGTTAGTTTTACTGAAGGTATAGATAACGAGGATAACTCAATAACTTTATATTGGGGCGAAGGCCAAGAAAAAACTTTAGATTTAAAAAATAAGAAAGATTTGGCTATTGAGTTTGTAGAAGAAATCTCTAATATTTATAATTAGAAAATTTATGAAAAAAAAAATACAAGTCAAAATACTTAACAAAAAATTTGCAAAAGATAGATTTCTTCCGACTTATGCAACAGCTGGTTCAGCCGCAATGGATTTGCGAGCTTGTATTGACGAATCAATAAACCTTGCTCCAAGAAAAACCCATCTAATACCCACAGGGCTAGCTTTTTTTATTTCTGATAGGGACTATGGTGGAATTATTTTACCACGCTCGGGACTGGGGCATAAACACGGGATAATACTGGGTAACTCTGTAGGGTTAATTGACTCTGATTATCAAGGGGAGTTAATGATATCTCTTTTTAACAATAGCGATAAAGACTTCCAAATTAATCCTGGAGACAGAGTAGCGCAATTTATGTTAATACCTATCGTGACAATAGATTTTGAATTTGTTGAAAGCTTTGAGAAAACAGAAAGGTCTTCTGGTGGTTTTGGTCATAGTGGCAAAAGTTAATTATGATGTTAGCAAAAAATATATTTAAAGCTTATGATATTAGAGGCATTTACGAAGAAGAACTATCCATTAATGCAATTAAGCTAATTGCGAAATCACTGTCACATTTATTCCTTGAGAATAACGATACGATTATTGTAGGTAGAGATGGAAGAAATTCCAGCTCAAAAATTTCAGAAACATTAATTGAGTCTTTTTTAGAAAATGGAAAGAATATAATTAACGTTGGCGAAGTTCCAACACCTTTAGTTTATTTTGCTAGAAATTACTTGAATTTAAATTCTTGTATTATGGTAACTGGAAGCCATAACCCCAAAAATTACAATGGTCTTAAGATTTTTATGGATGGCCATACACTATCTGGTGGTGAGATAAAAGAAATATATGATTTTATTCTTAGAGATAGTTATAGCAAACTACAATTCGCAAAAACTACTTACAAAGAAATAAACTTAAAAAATGAATATATAAGCCAAATAATAAAAAACATTAGCATAATAAACAAAAAGAAAATCGCTGTAGATGCTGGAAATGGAGTCGCTGGGCCAATTGCAATTGAAACATATAAGAAGCTTGGATTTGATGTTGTAGACTTATATTGCGATATTGACGGAGATTTTCCAAATCACCACCCGAACCCAAGCGATCCAAAAAATTTAGAAGACTTAGCGGACACTGTTAAAAATGGAAATTGTGACCTCGGTATTGCTTTTGATGGAGATGGTGATAGGTGTTTAATTTTAGATAATCTAGGAAATATTATTTGGCCGGATAAACAAATGATGCTTTTTTCAAGTGAGATTCTATCCAAAAATAAAAATTGTAAAATAATTTTTGATGTTAAGTCTTCAGCACATTTACCAAAAGTTATTAGAGATAACGGTGGTATACCGATAATGTCAAGAACAGGTCACTCTTTTATCAAAAAAAAAATTAGTGAAACAAATGCAATCTTAGCTGGAGAAATGTCAGGACATATTTTCTTTAACGATAAGTGGTACGGATTTGATGATGGGATATATAGTGGCGCAAGAATTTTGGAGATAATATCAAAAAATAATAATCCAAGCCATGAAATATTTGATAGTTTTCCTAAATCTTTTGTCACGCCTGAAATAAACATTGAAGTTAATAAAGATGGTATTCAGCATGATTTTATGAAAAAATTTATAAATACAGCAAGATTTGAAGATGCGAAAATAATTACTATAGACGGTCTAAGAGCAGAGTTTAAAGATGGGTGGGGCTTACTAAGAGCTTCAAATACCACAAGCTGCCTTGTAATGAGGGTAGAGGCTGAATCAAAAAGAAGATTATTAGAAATAAAAGATAAATTTTTTCAACAGATAAAAAAAATCGATCCAAAAATTGAGATACCAAATGAAGAAAAATGAGGCCCAACAGGTAGTAAAAATTCTAAATGAAGCACTACCATATATACAAAGATTTTCAAAAAAGATTTGTATTGTCAAGTATGGCGGCTCAGCCATGGTCAAAGACGATCTAAAAAATAGCTTTGCAAGAGATATAACTTTAATGAAACAAGTTGGAATAAACGTCATTGTGGTTCATGGAGGCGGGCCACAAATAGACGAAGAGTTAAAAAAGTCAAATATAAAAAGAAATTTTGTAGATGGAATCAGAGTGACAAACAAAGAAACAATAAGAATTGTTTCTGAGACACTTGATAAAATTGTAAATAAAGAAATTGTTGATTTAATTGGCAAAAATGGGGGAAATTCTTTAGGTATTTCAACAGAGAGAAAAGATATAATTATAGCTGAAAAATTTGAATCTAAGAAAACAGACTTTGGTTATGTAGGTAATATTGTCGATGTGAATACTAATTATTTATTCGATTTAATGAATTCAAATTACATTCCAGTTATTGCTCCGCTTGGTTATGATGGAAATGGTCAAATTTATAACATTAATGCAGATATTGCGGCAAGCAAAATTGCATCTTATTTATCAGCAGAGAAAATAATTTTTTTAACAGATACTCCAGGTGTTTTAGATGATAATAAGACCCTACTTTCAACTTTAAACCCAAAAGAGATAAAAAAATACATTGATTCAGGTATTATAAGCGGAGGAATGTTGCCAAAAATTAGCGCATCATTAGAAGCTATAAATAATGATGTAAAAACAGCACATATAATAGATGGTAGAATCCAGCATTCTGTGCTTCTTGAAATTTTCACAAACGAAGGAATAGGAACGCTTGTAAAAAATGGCTAAATGTCTCGTTATTGGAGCAGGCATAGTTGGACTAACAACAGCCTTAAAACTTGTTGAAAAAAACCACAATGTAACCATTTTTGATTGCAATAAGATTGGTCAGGCTTCAAATAATGCTGGAGGGATAATGTTTCCCTTGAGTCCATGGAATGACAATTCAAAAATGCAGGATTTATGTCTTTCAGGGCATAACGAATATAATAAATTCTTCAATAAGCTTAGCGAAAGTGAGCGTAATGAGATTAATTTAAAGAAAAGTAATTTACTTGTTATCGGAAGCAATATAGATGCTTCAAAAAAATGGCTTTTAGATAATAAAGAAGTAAAATCAGAATTTAAAAAATTAAAAATTCAAAGCGTAGAAAGAAGTATAAATAATTCTATAAACGAATTTATTTTAATAAAAGGTATAAATATTTTAGAACCAAAAAAACTATTAAATTTTTATAAAAAAAAGTTAGAAAAAAATGGAACTTGTATTACTAATAAAGAATTTGGAAATATAGATGAGTTTTTGCATAAGTCTGATAATTTTAAATATGATTACATAATAATTTCATCAGGCGCTTGGACAAGTAATATCATTAAAGATAAAAGCATAAAAATAAAACCGATTAAAGGCCAAACGATGACATTCAAAGCAAAGGATAATTTGTTATCAAATACATTAATGTTTGACGATTATTATATAATTCCTCGGGGGAATAATAATTTTTTAGTTGGCTCTACCTTGGAAGATGTTGGTTTTGATGAGAAAACTACTGAAGAAGCAAAGACTGTTTTTAATACAACCCTGTCAAAATTATTCACGAATCACAATACTTTTTACGATAAAAAATACTTCTTTGGATTTCGTCCATATGCAGATAGAGAACCCTATATTTGTAAAGATATCAGACATGAAAGACTTATATATAATTTCGGTCATTATAGATATGGTATTTTAACTGCTATACCTTCAGCAAAAATTGTTGAAAAAATGATTTTATAGTTTTGCCTGTGTAGCTCAGTTGGTAGAGCATTTCACTCGTAATGAAAAGGTCGTCAGTTCAACTCTGACCACAGGCTCAAAAACTAATTTAAAAACTTATTCTTTTATGTCAAAATGCACAACAAAAAGGAGATCTTATGGATATTTTCAGAATAGTAGCACTTTCGTTAGGTATTATAATTTGTGTATTAACAGTTTATTTTGCTTTAGCAGGTATTGGAGTAGTCTAGTTTTTTATAATTAATTCTTTTGGAATTTTAAATGTTATATTTTCCTCAACTCCATCAGAATTTATAACATTCATAGCGCCGCAGCTTTTCAATTTGTTAATTATAGATTGAACTAAAACTTCAGGAGCTGATGCACCCGCAGTAAGCCCAATATTTTTTTTATTTTTCAACCAGCTTACATCTAAATCGTTGGCACTATCAAGTAAATACGACGGGACCCCAGCCCTTGTTGATATTTCTTTTAGTCTATTTGAGTTTGAGCTATTTTCAGAACCAACAACAAAAATTATATCGCATTTCTTTGTAAGTTCTTTCACTGCTCCTTGTCTATTTGTTGTTGCGTAACAAATATCTCCTCTAGCAGGCTCAATAACATTATTATATTTTTTTTTAATTGCCTGTATTATATTTGCGGTATCATCAATTGATAAAGTAGTTTGAGTGACGTATGCAACATCTTTTGTTTGATCAAAATTCAATCCTTCGACATCTTTTTCATCTTCAATCAACACGATTTTTGAATCCGATTCTGTAATATACCTTCCTATTGTTCCTTCAACTTCAGGATGTCCTCGATGTCCTATAAGAATTGTATTAATATTTTTTTTTGATAATCTTGCAACCTCCATATGAACTTTTGTTACAAGGGGGCAGGTAGCATTAAAAACTTGCAGATTTTTTTCATTTGACTGATTAATTATTTCCTCCGAAACACCATGTGCACTGTAGATTAAAATAGAATGCTCAGGAACAGTATCAATATCTTCTATAAAAACAACCCCTTTTTCTCTTAACTCATCAACAACATATTTATTATGCACTATCTGATGCTTGACATAAATTGGAGCTCCAAACATTTCTAAGGCTCGATTTGTTATTTCGATTGCCCTATCAACTCCTGCGCAGAAACCTCTTGGATTTGCTAAAATAATATTCATTTTTTTATATCTTTCGAAAACATATTATATAACAATAATATAATACCTACCGAGATTGCAATATCAGCTACATTGAAAATCGGCCAAAAAAAATCTTTATAATAAAACTCAATAAAATCAATCACGTATCCATAATATATTCTATCGTATAAATTTCCTATTGCTCCTGCTAACACAAAACTAAATGGAATATATTCAGAGAAATTTTCCTTTTTCAAAATATAGATAATGATAATAATTACCACAATACTGAATGCAATAAAGAACCATCTTTGCCAGCCTCCAGCCTCACTTAATAAGCTAAATGCTGCTCCATGATTAAAAGCTAAAGTAAAATTTAAAAAACTTGTTACTGCTTCTGGATTATATGGTAAAAGATTATTTAGAGCATAAGTTTTAGTTAAAATATCGATAATGAAGATAAATAGGACAATTAAAAAAGTAAAAAAACTTTTATTAAACATTTTTCCTATTTTCCCCATCTCCGTGAATATTTGAAATACATCTATTACAAATAGTCGGATGCTCTCCATTTAAACCGACGCTCTCAGACTTATGCCAACATCTCTCACATTTTTTATTTTTGGAATTTATGATTTCAATTTTTATCTTTTCGTTAAAAATTTCTTGATAATCTTCTTTCTTTGATCTATCAAACTTCAATAAATTAGCAGAAGAAGTAATGAATAAAAATTTCAACTCTTTATCAAATTCTGACATTAGATTAAATAATTTATCGCTGCAATATATATTTACATCTGCATCTAAAGAAGATCCAATAATATCCTTTTCTCTTAAATTTTCTAATTCTTTTGATACAAGTTTTTTTATTTCAATTATATTATTCCAATTTTCTAAATTTATCTTTGTATTTGAAAATTCATCTTTTTCTAAATCAATCCACCTATTGAAAAAAACTGATTTATTGGTACTTTTGGGAGTATGTGCCCAAGCTTCTTCGGCAGTATGAGGACATATTGGCGCAATCCAAGTTAGTAACATTTTCAAAACAATAAACATAGAGTGTTGCGCAGATTGCCGCTCTAAGGAATCTTTTTTGCAAGTATATTGTCTATCTTTAATTACATCCAAGTAAAACGAACCTAATTCGTTTACGCAAAAACTATGGATTAGTTGGGTTAAAATATGAAAATTAAATTCTTTATAATGTCTTTTAATATCTTTTTGTAAATCAATTGCTTTTATAACTACCCATTTGTCAAGCTCGATGGAAATATTTTTAATTGAGAATTGTTTCGGATCATAGTCGGCTAAGTTTGATAGTAAAAATCTTATAGTGTTTCTTATCTTTCTATATTTATCTGAAGTTCTGTTAAGAATCTCGTCGGAAACAGTCATCTCTGTTGATGAATCTGTTGACGCGACCCATAGTCGTAATATATCAGAGCCTAATCTATCAATTATTTTTTGAGGAGATATAACATTGCCTTTAGATTTTGACATTTTATTTCCTCTACCATCAACAGTAAATCCGTGAGTCATTGCTGATTTATAAGGAATCGAATTACTTACTGCTATAGATGTTAGAAGTGATGATTGAAACCAACCTCTGTGTTGATCAGACCCTTCAAGATATAAATCAGCTGGAAATTTTAAGTTGGCAGTTTTTTCAAGGACAGCTGCGTGGGATGACCCAGAGTCAAACCATACATCTAATGTATCCTGAACTTTTTCATAATCCTCTGGATTATCTATTAAATCCTCTATATCAATGTCGAACCATTTTTCTATGCCATGTTCCTCAACAAGTTTACATATTCTTGTGAAAATTATTGAAGAATTTGAATGCGGCTCACCTGTTTTCTTATTTATTAAAAGAGTTATTGGCACTCCCCATTTTCTTTGTCTTGAAATGCACCAGTCTGGCCTTTGACTAATCATTCCTTCTATTCTTGCTTCTCCCCAAGCTGGAATCCAATGAACCTCAGGTATTTTTTTTAAGGTTTTTTCAAGCAAACTATTTTTTTGCATTGAAATAAACCATTGTGGAGTGGCTCTGTATATTAAAGGTGTTTTGGTTCTCCAACAGTGGGGGTAAGAATGTTTGAATTTATTACTACTCAACAATTTTTTTTCTCTTGCCAGTATTTCAATAATATGTTCGTCAAGTTTATAAACATGAATTCCATTCAGCTCTTCAGGCAGTCCAGAGAATATACCGTCACTTTGAATAGGATTAAGGACTTCAAGATTATTTTTTTTACCTAACTCAAAATCTTCCACGCCATGAGCAGGGGCAATGTGAACACAACCTGTTCCAGAGTCATCAGTCACATGTTCACCTGATATTAGGCTTAGTTTGTTATCAAGAAAAGGATGCTGAGCACCTAAATTAACTAGTTTTTCTCCGGTACATTTAGCCGTAATTGATAAATCTAATCCTGTTCGTTCCCTGAATTTTTCAAAAAGATTTTCAGCTACAATATAACTTTCTTTCTTACTTGATACTAAGACATAATTTAAATCACTTTTTATTGCTATGGACTTATTTGATGGAAGTGTCCATGGCGTTGTTGTCCAAATAACGATAAAAACCTTTTCGTTGATATTTTTCAAATTAAAAATTTTCTTTACATGATCTAATGATGTTACTTCAAACTTTACATCTATAGCTATTGATTCTTTTTCTTGATATTCGACTTCTGCCTCTGCAAGGGCTGATTGAATTTTTACACACCAATGAACTGGTTTAAAACCCTTTTGAAGGTGACCATTATTATAAATTTTTTCTAATGCTTTTAAAGTTGATGCCTCAAATTCTTTATTTGAAGTCAAATACGGATTTTCCCAGTCACCTAATATACCGAGTCTTTTAAAGTCTTTTTTTTGTCTCTCAACTTGATTTAATGCGTACTCTCTACATAGTTTTCTAAAATCTTTATCAGAGATATTCTGATCTTTTTTTATTTTCTTCTCTACCTCAATTTCGATTGGAAGTCCGTGGCAATCCCATCCTGGAATGAATGGCGCATTGTATCCATCAATTATCTTAGATCTTATAATTATGTCTTTTAAAATCTTATTAACCGCGTGACCTATGTGAATATCCCCATTTGCATAAGGAGGTCCGTCATGTAGTATGAATTTCTCATTATTTTTACTTTCGTTTAGCAGTTGCTTATATAAGTCTTCATCATCCCATTTTTTTTGAATTACAGGTTCTTTATTTGGTAAATTACCCTTCATTGGGAATTCGGTTTTTGGTAAGTTCAGTGTATCTTTATAATCGCTCATTTTAATTTACAAATTTCTTTTGCGGACTTTATATCCTTATTAATGTATTTCTTTAATTCTTCAATGCCGCTAAATTTTCTTGTTTCTCTTATCTTTGAAATAATATCAAATTCCATTCTTTCACCATATAAATTAGAAGAAAAATCAAGTATATGAGCTTCAAATAGATATTTTTCACCATCAAAAGTTGGCCTGTACCCAATATTTGCAACAGCAAAATACTTTTTTTCGTTAATATAGGTTGATACAGCATATACGCCACTTAACAAAACATTGGGTTCTAATTTAATATTTGCTGTAGGAAATCCAATGGTCGAACCCCTTTTATCTCCATGAGCTATCTTACCAGATACAGAGTATGGTCTTCCAAGCATTTTTGAAGCTTTATCAAAATTATTTTGCAGAATTGAGTCTCTGATTAATGAACTTGATATTCTCTCGTCATCTAAGGTATGTTTTTCTTCGATGTGTAATGAAAAAAATCCCTGTTCAGCATAATTTCTCAGATAATCCACGTCTCCAGTTTGTCGATATCCAAATTTAAAATCGTGGCCAACGGTCAATGACGAAATATTTAATTTTTTTATGAGTATGCTTTCAATAAAATCTTTAGAGCTCATTGAAATTAGTGGGTCACTGAATCTAAGTAGTATCATATAGTCAATTTCTGATCCTCTTAAAATCTGCATTTTTTTATAAATAGTGAGTAATTCAAAATTTTTCTTTGCAAAATAAATTTTAGGCAAAGGTTTGAAAGTAATTAGAGCGCTTTTTGTATTATTATTTTTTGCCTTTTGCACAACTTTAGAAATTATTTTCTGATGACCTAAATGTATACCGTCATATCCTCCAATTGTTGCGGTGATTTTATCTTTCATAGCAAATTTTTTTAAATCTCTAATTATTTTCATGATGACTTTTTTATTTTTTGTAGTTTTGTATTAAATAAATAAAGCATGGCAAAGTAGATTATTGAAGCAGATATAATAAGTAGAAATAAATTCCCAACCCTGTCTGTTAATGAATAATTCATCCATGTTTTTTTTGAAAGATCGAAAAACAAAATAAATATTGACATTACAAATGTTGCTGTCATTGATTTCAAAAGTATTATAATAGTGTTTTTATCAATACTAAAAATTTTAGTTTTTACTGCTGTTCTTAGTAAAAAGAAAAAATTAACGTACGCCGATATCGAAGTTGCTAAAGCTAATCCAATATGAGCACCATTAAAATTTGTATTAACAAGAATAACTACAAAAGTAATATTCAAAATGAAATTACAAATGACAGCTTTAAGAGCAGCATTTACTGGATAACGAGTATCTTTTCTTGAATAATAGTTTGTAATTAGTATTTTCGCACCTATCATACCGGGGAGTCCAAGTGAAAAAGCTATTAGTGCAATGGATGTCATATAAACATCATTAGAGGAAAATTCTTTATAGTTTAAAAGAGTAATTAGGATTGGATCAGACAAGAGTATCAAGCCAAGCATTGTTGGAAATGATATTAGTATTGCAAGCTTAAAGCCCCAATTAAGTGTTTTGTTGTAAGAATCATCATCAGATTCATTATAGTATTCTGATAATTTTGGCAATAAAACTGTTGCTATAGATATACCAAATAGTGCTAGTGGTAGTTCAACAAATCTATCCGACATGTATAGCCAGCCTATACTTCCAGTTATAAGGAAAGAAGCTATTACTGTATCAAAAATCATATTTATTTGGGTCACCGAAGAACCAAATATCATTGGCAGCATTATTTCTTTTATTTTTTTTATACCTGGATGTTTTGAATTAAATTTAATTTTTGGGAATAAGCCAAGCTTTATAATGGGATAAACTTGGAATATAAGTTGAATAACACCGCCAATTAATAGACCCCAAGCTAGAGCAAAAACTGGTTCATCAAAATAAGGCACAAAAAATAAGACGCTTATTATTAAAGTAAGATTTAAAATAACTGGGGTTACAGCTGGGTAGGCGAAATTATCATATGTATTTAGTATACTTCCCGCGATAGCTGTCAAACATATAAAAAGCATGTAGGGAAAAGTGATTTTCAACAAGCTTACCGATAAATCATATTGTCCAGTGTCGGAATTTATAAACCCGGGTGCAATCAAGTAAATTAAAATCGGTGCAATTAATACTCCAATTACAGAGACTATCAAAAGTATTAAAGAAATTGTGGTAATTGATGAATCTATAAACTCTTTTACTTCGGACTTTTCTTCTTTTGTTTTATAATCACTAAGAACCGGTATATATGCTGTCGATAAAGCGCCCTCGCCAAAAATCCTTCTAAAAAAATTTGGTATTCTAAATGCTACAAAAAAAGCATCTAATGCTCCTGAGGCATTACTTATAAATATAAACATTAAGGCGTCTCTAATATAGCCAAATACACGTGAGAGCATAGTAAAAACTGAGACTACAGCAGTATTTTTTAGAAACCGTTCTCTAATAGATAAGGACATTTTGCAATTATATATAATTTTTCACTAATTTTTACTTTCTTATTGACAAATTAGCAATAAAACCTCATATTGTCGTCTTTATAATTTAGTGAATAATTAAATGGCAAATACAGCACAAGCAAGAAAAAGAGCAAGGCAATCCGTAGCTAGAAGAGAAAGAAACATGGCCTTGAAATCAAAACTTAGAACATTTGTTAAAAATGTTGTTAAAGCTATAGATTCAGAAGACAAATCAGTAGCATCTGAAAATTACAAAAAAGCTGTGCCAGTTATTGACGCAAGTGTTTCCAAAGGGATTATTCATAAGAATAAAGCAGCAAGGTATAAGAGTAGGTTAAATAAGCAGATCCTCAAAATGAGCTAAGATAAAATCATATTGTCCCTATGGACAACTTCTTCATTATCAAATATTTCTTGTTCTTTTTTTATTTCTTTTGTTGATTTACCAATTATTTTATTTAAATACTCAGAATCATAGTTCGTCAAACCTCTTGCGATTTCTATTTTTTTCATATCACAAATTGAAACCATATCGCCTTTTTTAAAAATACCAAAAGTAGATTTGATGCCAACTGGAAGTAAGCTTTTTCCAGAATTTTTAATAACTTTTTTTGCACCTTGATCAACTATTAATTTTCCTTTCACTTTAAGAGAATTTGCTATCCATTGTTTCTTAGATTTGACCCCTAAACTTTTATTAAATACTTTTGTTCCAATATTTTTTTCATTTCCATGAATTTTTATTAGAATATTTTTCTTCCTTCCATTGGCAATAATCGTTTGAGTATTAGATTTTGCTGCTTTTTTTGCCGCTAATACCTTAGTTATCATTCCACCTCGGCCTAATTCATTACTGCTTGGCCCTGCATATTTTGTTAAATTTTTATCTGATACAGAAATTGATTCAATTAATTTTACTTTATTGTTTTTCTTTGGATCTTTATCAAATAATCCGTCTTGATCTGTTAACATTATTAATAAATTTGCACCACTAAGATTCGCAACTAAAGCAGCAAGTGTATCGTTATCACCAAATTTAATCTCATCAGTTGATACTGAGTCATTTTCATTTATTATCGGTATGACGTTCAAATTAATTAAATTATTTAGTGTATTTTTTGCATTTAAATATCTCTCCCTGTTGCTTAAATCTTCATGGGTTAGTAGCATTTGAGCAGTTAGAATATTGTATTTTTTAAACGCTGCTTCGTACGCCTGCACTAGGCCCATTTGTCCAATTGATGCAAGGGCTTGCAGCTCGCTAGAAGATGTTGGTCTTTTACTTAGATTTAGTCTATTCATTCCTTCAGCTATAGCTCCTGAGGATACAATTACTACGTTTATTTTATTTTTTACAAGTTCAGTAATTTGCTTAGCCCAATTTTTTATATTTAAAACATTAAGCCCAGTTTCCTTCTTTGTTATTAATGAACTTCCAATTTTTATAACCCAGGTCTCTTTCATGATGTTGCACCAAGAATATTTAAGTCAATAAAAATAACAACTAACAATATAAAGAATAAAATTAGAAGAGAAATATAGGTAGTCATTTTTTTATTTTTATTCTCTAGCCAAATAATTTTTTGTATTAGATCGTCTTTTATTAAAATGTCTATTCTGTCTTCATTTTTATTACCTGAATCTTTATTTAATAGAATTTTTTTAAATTTATTTTTGTCTACGTTCACTTGATAATGATTTTTAATTTTTTTATTAACAGATGAAACTTTGATATTTAATTTTTCAATAGCTTTTTCTATATCTTTGGCTTTTTCTTTTTGAAGATTCATAATATTTTTTACACTTTAATCCAAAAACTTTATAATTTATCGTTATGGTTTTTTATCTCATAAAACAACTTCTTTTTTAAATCCTCAATACCTATATTACCAACAGCCGATGTAAAGAACACGTCTTTTTCTTTATATAGTTCTAAAATAATTTCCTTCTTCTTTTCAAATTTTTTATTATCAAGAAGGTCTATTTTGTTAAAAATTAGATATTGTTTCTTATTGGCTAATTTATCATCAAACTTTTGTAATTCTTTATTTATACTAGTCAGATCGTTAATATTTACGTTTTCAATAAAACTTTCAATATCTATCACATGTAAAAGAATGTTTGATCTTGATAAGTGTTTTAAAAATTGTGTACCAAGCCCGACTCCTTCTGCTGCTCCTTCGATTAGTCCAGGGATATCTGCAATTACAAAGCTTTCTCCATATCCAATATCTACTACCCCAAGAGAGGGATTTAATGTTGTAAATGGGTAATTCGCTACTTTTGGTTTTGCTTTAGTCATTGCCCTCATTAATGATGATTTACCGGCGTTCGGTTTCCCTAAAAATCCTGCATCAGCTAATAACCTTAGTTCTAATTTTAAACTAAGCTCATCTCCATAATCACCTTTAGTAAATTTCCTTGGAGCCCTGTTTGTTGAGGATTTAAAACGTAAGTTACCAAATCCATGTTTTCCGCCTTTTGCAACCAGAAGCCTTTGTTCATCTTTGATCAATTCACTAATTTTAACTCCGCTTTCTGCATTTCGCACAATAGTTCCTAGTGGAACCAAAATATCAAGATCTCTACCATTTTTGCCAGTCTTATTTCTGCTCATTCCGTTTTCACCATTTTGAGCATCGAATTTTTTCTTGGTACGGAAATCAGCAAGAGTATTAAGACCTCTTGTTCCTTTCAAGAAAACATTCCCCCCGTCTCCCCCGTCTCCCCCGTCGGGGCCACCAAATTCGATATACTTTTCTCTTCGAAAACTAGCAATTCCGTTTCCGCCTTTACCAGCTTTTACCTCAATTTCAACTTCGTCAACAAATTTCACGGATTTACCCCATCCATAAAGAATGAAAATTAATATAGTAAGATTTTATATAAGATTTTTAAGAAAGACTAAAATTTTATAAAGAAATTATGCTTACAAATTTCTTATTTTTCGGGCCTTTTATTGAAAATTTTACATGCCCATCAGATTTTGCAAAAAGTGTGTGATCTTTACCGCATCCAACATTATCGCCTGGATGAATTTTTGTTCCGCGCTGTCTAACTAAAATGTTACCAGCTTTCACGAGTTCGCCACCGTATTTCTTAACTCCTAATCTTTTTGATTCTGAGTCCCTGCCATTTCTTGTGCTTCCACCAGCTTTCTTGTGAGCCATTATTTATCCTCTGCAATTTTAGTGATTTCAACTTTTGTGTAACTTTGTCGATGACCAGCTTGTTTTCTAAAATGTTTTCTTCTATTAAACTTTATAATGCTGATTTTATCGTCGCGACCTTGAGATTTAACGACACCTTCAATCTTGCCTTTTTCTAAAAAAGGCTTTCCAATACTAACTTTACCTTTATCTGAAATTAAAAGAATTTTTTCAAAAAGAACTTTATCACCTTCTTTTTTGTTTAATTTTTCAATTTGTATTGTGTCACCTTTTGAAACTCTATATTGCTTTCCACCGGTGCTTATTACAGCGTACATAATTATCTCTTTTTAATTCTAAGTTAGGCCGAGTATTTTACATATTTGGTAAATTGAGGTCAACGTATAGTTAAGAATCTAGCCATATTTTACTATATAATTCATAATCTAAGGCAAAATTGAAATTATCGAGGATGATGCATGGATTACAATACTATCAATAATAGTATGCAAGAAGAAATTTCAGATATTAAGGCACGTATCGAGAAATACTTAGAGTCCGATATTGAATTGATTGAAAAAGTGTCGAAATACATTATAGATGCGCCCTCAAAAAAAATTAGACCAATTTTAGTCTCGATAATTGGCAAAGCTCTAAATTTAGATAAAGAGAAGTCCTATAAATTAGCCGTGATTATTGAATTTATACATACAGCAACACTTCTACATGATGATGTTGTAGATCTATCCGGTAAAAGACGAGGTAAAGATACAGTCAATAAGGTGTGGGGCAATGAAGCCAGCGTTCTCGTTGGGGATTTTTTATATTCTAGATCATTTGAAATAATGGTTGAATTGGATGATATGGAAGTTATGAAAATTTTAGCGCATGCTACGAACACGATTGCAAAGGGAGAAGTATTGCAGTTAACTTGTGTTGACCAAGTAGAAACCAATGTTGATGAATATTTAAGAGTAATTCAGTATAAGACAGCAACTCTGTTCGAGGCTCTATGTGAATGTACTGCTGTATTGGCAGGTTGTGATCAAAATACGAGGAAAAACTTGGCAATGTATGGAAGAAATATTGGTTTAGCTTTTCAAATTTCTGATGATGTTTTAGATTATGCCGCTGAGTCAAACGAACAAATTGGTAAAAATATTGGAGATGATTTAAGTGGCGGCAAAATCACACTTCCTTTTATTTATGCTTTTCAAAATTGCTCGGATTCACAAAAACAAAGCTTAAAAGAGATTATTCAGAAAAGAAAAATTGAAGATTTTTTAATTTTAAAGAATATAATTTATGAGACAAATTCTCTTGAAATGACTAAAAACAAAGCGATTGAGTATATAAAACTAGCAAAAGAAAATTTAAAAGTAATAGACAATAATGAAGTTGTAAAGCTTCTAACTTTTCTTGCAGACTTCTCGATAAAAAGAAAAAGGTAATTACTCTTTGGGTTCTTCCTCAGCCTTTTCCTCAGCAGGAGCCTCAGCAGGAGCCTCAGCAGGAGCCTCAGCAGGAGCCTCAGCCTTTTCCTCAGCAGGTTTTTTCCTAGGAGACAGCTTTATTAGTTTTTCTTCTAATAATATTTTTTCCTTATCTTTTTCTGATATATATTTTTTATCTTTATCTTTTACAGCGTATCTACCAGACTTCTTTTTATAAATTGTGTAATTATCTGTCTTTTTAATAAGTTCCATTAAAATTCCTATTTCAAATTGTATTTTAAAAATACGCTAATAGTATCATCATTTACAATCTAATTTTTATTAATTTTTGAAGGGGATATATCGCCTACAATATATTTAAACTCAACTACCTGGGGATTTATTTTTGCACGTTCATAATCGGGCATTGGAATTAAGCCCTTATCTAATAAATAACCTTCTTCCCCAGAAGCTGCGTCACTCAAAAACATTTCAACGTATTCTTTCATTCCAGGAATTATCTTAAGATGTGCATTTTTGGCATAAAAAAATAATGGCCTTGAGATTGGATAATCTCCTGATGATATATTCTCAAATTCTGGAAAAATATTGTCAATTATTGTTCCTTGAATCTTGTCTGCATTTTGATCGAGGAAACTAAAACCAAAAATAGCAAGAGCATTCGGGTTGGATACAAGCTTTTGAACCATTAAATTATCGTTTTCTCCCGCCTCTATAAATGGTCCATCCTCCCTTACAGTGTGACATTTTGCCTTATAGGTTTTTTTATCTTTTTTCTTCAAGGTTTTTAACCATTTAATTTTCTCACAACCGCCTTTTTCAAGAGCTAATTCAGCAAAGGCATCTCTTGTCCCAGATGTAGGGGGAGGGCCCAATACTTCAATTTTTGTTTTTGGGAGCTTTGAATTTACATCGTGCCAAGTTACATGAGGATTTTTTATAAATGTTTCCGAACCATCTGGATTCGGAATTTCAGCCGCAAGAGCAAGATATATGTCCATTGTTGAGATCGAAAAGGGGCTAGCATCTTTCGAGTTCGCCATTACAATACCATCGTAACCAACTTTAACCTCTGTTATTTCTCCAACATTATTTTCTCTACATCTTTTGATTTCATTTTTTTTTATTGCCCTTGAACTGTTTGTAAAGTCTGGATGTTGAGCTCCAACTCCAGCACAAAATAATTTTAGTCCGCCACCAGAACCCGTTGACTCAATTTTTGGTGTTTTAAAATCTGTAGTTTTTCCAAATTTTTCGGCCACAACAATAGCAAATGGATAAACTGTAGATGAGCCCACAATATTTATCTGATCTCTAGCCTGTGCTGTTGACATCAAAGTGATGATTATCACTAAACCCAATATTTTATTTAACATTTTAAGTCTCCGTAATAAATTATTCGTGCGATATGAAATATCTCATAAAAATATGACAGATTTATTAAATATAGTAATTGTAATAAAACTTTCATAAAAGATTAAGATTCGCGTAATAAAAAAGTTCTAATATTCGAGGCATTAGTAAATTTATGGAATCAGGAGAAAAAAATGAAGCTTAAATTGTTAGCCCCAGTAATACTTTTTATTTTAATAGTAAATCCCTCGTATTCAGTTTCTGAGCAGGAATTTAATGAAATGAAGGAATTACTACAAAACGCCTTAATTAAGATTAATGCTTTAGAGCAATTGCAAAAGCAAAATTTATCTAATAGTAAAAGTAATGTCATCACAAAAGCAGATAAATTATCCATTAATACATCTGGAGGTGGTATTAAAATAAAATCCGGAGATCAAAAATTCGCTATCGGCGGTCGTTTGATGATGGATTACGATAATATGGACTCAGGTCACCAAACTGAAAATAAATCTTTTTCAGATATGGAATGGCGAAGAACCAGAGTCAATATTAAAGGTTCTGTAAATAAACACTGGTCTTATAAGGCTACATGGGATTTTCTTTCTGAAGGAGATAGTGCAAATCTCGATGAAGGTTATTTAAAATATGATACCACAAAAGGATTTTACGTTACTTTTGGTAAAACCAAAGCTGACATGATGCTTGAACAAAGAACTTCATCAAAATGGATCTCAACAATTGAAAGAG
>CAJWEM010000013.1 GCA_913031205.1 uncultured Gammaproteobacteria bacterium
GACATGATGCTTGAACAAAGAACTTCATCAAAATGGATCTCAACAATTGAAAGAGGTCTTTTAAATGCAATGAATGAAAAAGTTAACTACTTAGTTGGTAAACCTGGAGATGGCGCTGGTATCAAATTAGGTTTTTATAATAAAGAAAATCGTTTATCCGGCGCTTTGTCAGTATACGATGCTTATAAAAATGACACTGACGACGACAATGATATGATCTGGCACACCACGGCTAGATTAAATTATTCACCAAAAATAGGTAATGACTTTGCTCATTTTGGTGTGTCTTATGGTGTAGCTGACTATAAAGGAGAAGCTGCTAATGCTGAACTTCAAATTGGTATTCACCAAGGTGATAAAACTATGTTAGCAGATGCTGCCGCAGGGGATATAACAACATGGGGTGTTGAAGCTGCTTATGTAAGCGGACCATTTTCTGTACAAGCAGAGTACTTTGATAATGATACAGAGCTAGTTAATGGCTCAAAAGGTTATGAATGGGATGGCTTTTATGGTCAGCTTTCTTATGTGGTAACTGGTGAAACAAGAGGTTACAAATGGAAAGGTGCGATATTTGACAAGATAAAACCAAAAGGAAAAATGGGCGCTGTTGAATTTGTACTTCGTTATGAGGACATCTCAATTGATGATGCTGACGAAGGAACGGTTGCCGCAAGTGAAGTTGATGTTGACAGAACAGTTATTGGACTGAACTGGTATGTTACTAAAACAGTTAAATTTATGGCAAATTACTCAAGCGTAAGCATGGATAATCAAGCAAATCCTGGTGGCACCACTGAGGATTTAGACAGTGTTCAGCTAAGAGCTCAATACGCATTTTAATTTATTATCTCCTAATATGATTAAGCCTACTATTTTTGATAGTAGGTTTTTTTTGGGAAATTATCTTCTGTAAAATATATAATTATAAAATGAATGAGTTTGATAATAATATATTCAAAAAACTTTGCATAGTATCTGCGCCTTCTGGGGCAGGTAAGACAAGCTTAATCAAAAAGATATCAAGTAATAACAAAATTTCAGTTTGTATATCTGATACCTCCAGAGAACCAAGAAAAGGAGAAATAGATGGAATAGATTATAAATTTATTTCTCAAGATGAATTTCAGACAAAGATAAAAAAAGAACAATATCTAGAGCATGCCATGGTGCATGGTAATTTTTATGGCACGCCAATAGACTCTATTGTAAATCTTCTTGAGCAAGACATAGTTGTTATATTAGAAATTGATTTTCAGGGTGCCGAAATAATCAAAAAGAAATTTCCTTTATCTAGAAATATTTTTATATTACCTCCATCTATGCAAATACTCGAGAAACGTTTAAGAGAAAGAGGCACAGATACAGAGGAAGTGATCATTGAAAGACTTGAAAATGCGAAAATTGAACTAACTAAAGCAAAAAAATACGACTACATTTTGATGAATGACGATTTTAGTTCCGCCGAAAAGCAGTTACTTTCATATTCTCTTGATACGGAACTAGCAATTCAAGAGAAAATACGTAAAGAACCTTTGATACATTTCGACTTTTAAAGTAATATCTATTATATCGTATTAATTTATATGGGTTTTAATTATGGCAAGAATTACCGTGGAAGATTGTTTAGAACAAGTCGAGAATAGATTTCACCTTGTTCGAGTTGCAAGTAAACGTGCTCGTCAAATAATGAATGGCAAAGAACCAACTCTTAATTGGGATAATGATAAGGCTACTGTACTAGCTCTTCGTGAGATTGCCGCAGGAAATATCACGGAAGAAATGCTTGATGAAAAGCCAGTTGTAAATGATGATGAAGCTGTTTTTGACCAATCGGAAATAGATGAAGAAATTGGAAATTTGCTAAGTGAGGGCGAAGGAAATTCTGAAGGTGACAATCCATTAAACGCATCATCCGAAGAGGAAAGTCTTGCACCAGATTCTCTTGAAGAGAACAGTGCAGACGCTGACAGGGAAGAGCCTGAAGAAGAATCAATTTAACTAATAACGATATTGTATGGCTGAAACTTCAAATTTAAAAAAAACTAATTTGAGTCAGCAAAGCTCCTCAAACCCCGCGCTTGATAATCTTTTAAAAAAAGCAAAATTATATTTAAATAAAAATCAAATCGATCTTTTAAAAAAAGCATATAATTTTAGCTATAAAAGTCATAAGGGCCAACTCAGAGAAAGCGGAGAGCCTTACATCAACCATCCACTGTCTGTAGCATCCATTTTAGTTGAAATGAAAATGGATGGGGTAAGTATTGCGGCAGCGATTCTCCATGATGTTGTAGAGGATACGCCAGCAGGAATGAGTGATATTGAGGAAAAGTTTGGACCAGAGATAGCCAAATTAGTCGACGGCGTGAGCAAAATCGATAATATTAAGTTTCTGTCTAGAGATGAAGCTCAAGCAGAGAATTTCAGTAAAATGATGCTTGCAATGTCTGATGATCTAAGAGTTATTTTAGTTAAGTTAGCCGACAGACTTCACAATATGAGAACTTTAGATTGTCTTTCTAAGGAAAAAAAAACTAGAGTTGCCAAAGAGACGTTAGAAATATATGTTCCAATAGCTTTAAGACTTGGCATGAATAAACTTAGACTTGAGCTTGAAGAAATATCTTTTAGAACCCTTTTTCCTTTGCGAAATAAAATTATTGTACAAGCAGTTGAAAATCATAAGGGAAATAAATCAAAATTTTTGGAAGAGATAAAAAATAAAATTGATGAAAGATTGAAAGATCTAAATATTAAAGCAGAGATTTATACCAGACAGAAAAATCCATATAGCATCTACAAAAAGATGAAAAAAAAGAAAATTAGTTTCAATGCTGTATTTGATATTTATGGATTAAGGCTTGTAACAAAAAAAATTGACGATTGTTATAGAATTTTTGGAGCAACCCATAATCTTTTCAAACCTGTGCCGGGAAAATTTAAGGACTATATTGCGATACCCAAGTCAAATGGTTATCAAGCATTACATACTGTGCTTTTCGGCCCAAATGCTATACCAATAGAAGTTCAGATAAGGACGAAAGAAATGGATCAGTTTGCTGAATCTGGCATCGCTTCACATTGGCAGTATAAAACTGGCGGGCACTCCTCTGCACAAGCTTATGCGAGAGATTGGCTCCAAAAAATCATTGAAATGAAGCAAAATACGTCAAATTCCGTCGATCTTCTGGAAAATATTAAAATAGATCTTTTCCCTGACGAAATATATGTTTTCACTCCTAAAGGCGATATTAAAGAATTACCATACAGAAGTAGTGTGGTAGATTTCGCTTATTCTATCCATTCAGCAGTTGGTGAAAATTGTGTTTCTGCCAGAGTAAATGATGTAGATGTTCCAGTGAGCACAACATTATCGTCTGGTCAAACCGTAGAAATAATTACAACACCTCATGGCAAACCGGATCCATCTTGGCTCGAATTTGTGGTAACTGTAAAGGCAAGAACAAATATAAAAAACTATTTAAAAAATATGCAGTCAGAACAAGCAGCCGACTTAGGTTTGAAAATTTTAGACAAAGCATTAAATGACTATGGAACTTCTTACGCTGATACGCCATACCACTCAATAAGTAGATTACTCGCCGAGTACAATTTAAAGGACGCAAATGATTTATTTATTGAAATAGGACTTGGGAATATTGTGCCTCACTTGGCTGCTCAAAATATTTCGATGAAAAAAAGTATTGTTAAGCAAAAATATCACGATTTAGTTTCAAAAGTACTTGGCTCAAAGAAAAATGAAAACATATCTATAAAGGGAACTGAAGGGTTAGTATTAAATTACGCTAAATGCTGTAGACCAATTCCGGGAGATGAGATTATCGGTCAAACATCCTCGGGAAATGGTTTTGTTGTTCATAGATCAGTTTGTCATAACATAAAAAAATCAAGATCAAATAAAATTTTCATCGAATGGGCAGACGATATTTTTGGTGAATACCAAACACAAATTCGAGTATACTCAGAAAAACAAAGGGGAGTTCTCGCAAACGTCGCTGGCGTTATTTCACGACTTTCCTGTAATATCGAAAATGTAAAATTTGATGAGGTTCAAAATCCTTATGCATCATTTGTATTTACCATCGATGTTCGAAATAGAAAGCACTTGGCAAACGTGATTAAAGACCTTAAAAAACTAAAAAACATAAATAAAGTAATGAGGACAGTTGGATAATGACTATTGAATATATACAGACCGATAAAGCCCCATCTGCTATCGGTGCATACTCACAAGCAGTTAAACTAGATAATATAATATATTTGTCAGGACAAATACCGCTCGTACCCGAAAAAATGGAAATTGTTTCTGAGGAAATTGAGATTCAAATAAAGCAAGTTTTTATTAATCTCGGCCATGTATTAAATGCTTCAGGTTCATCCTTAAACAAAATTCTTAAGCTTAATGTTTATTTAACAGATTTGTCTCATTTCCCCTTGGTTAATAAACATATGGAAAGTATTTTTGAAAAGCCTTATCCAGCAAGAGCAGCTATTGGAATAAATAAACTTCCAAAAGATGCTTTAATTGAAATTGACGCAATTGCCACGACAAAATAATTATAATGGATCAAGCCAGTTTATTAGACTTAAAAGGTATAGGTCAAAAAGGACTCATAAAATTAAATAAAATTGGTATAAATTCTATAGAAGATTTGCTGTTTCATCTTCCGATTAGATACAACGACAAAACAAAATTATTCAAAATTTCTGATTTGGAGCCAGGTAAAAAACTTCTTTTTGAGGGTAGGATTGAGAAGGCGAACGTTATTTTTTTCAAAAAAAGAATGTTTGTTGTTAGAATCTCTGATGAGACAGGCTCAGTTCAATTGAGATTTTTTTATTTTAATAAGAGTCAAATATCAAATTTTAGTATTGGTAGAAATGTAAGATGTTTTGGAGAATTAAGAGTTGCAAGTAATACAAAGGAAGTTGTTCACCCAGAGTGTTTATTTTTTGATAAAGAAAAACCTCCATTAGATGAATTTTTAACACCAGTTTATCCTTTAACAGAAGGTCTCCATCAATATAGCCTCAGAAATTTTATAAAACAATCTTTGTCATTTTTAAAATCCGGTAAAATTGTACTTCCAGAATTATTACCGGATAAAGTTTTAAAAAAATATAATTTAGTTGATATAAGTACAGCGATATCAAATATTCATAATCCTAGAAAAAATATATCACACGAAGAACTAATAGATTCAAGAAATCAAAATAAAAAAAGGCTTGTTTTTGAGGAGTTATTAGCACATCAGCTTGTATTTAAACAGATCAGAGCATTTAATAAAAAACTGTCTTCTTTCCCTTTGGATAATAATATTAAGCCCATAGAAGAATTAATTTCAAAGCTTCCTTTTTCACCAACAAATTCTCAAATAGAAGTAATGAAACAGATAACACATGACATGCAAAAAAGTATTCCAATGACAAGACTTGTTCAAGGTGATGTTGGTTCTGGCAAAACATTGGTTGCACTATTCGGAGCATTACATGCTATTAGCAATGGGTTTCAGGTAGCTTTTATGGCACCTACAGAAATATTGTCTGAGCAGCATTATCAAAGCATTAAGTTAATGTTAAAAGATTTTGATATTAAAATATCTTTACTATATGGAGGCATGAAATTAAAGGAGAAGGAAACGGTCACAGAAGATATAAAACTAGGGAACACTGATTTAATCATTGGAACCCATGCGTTGATTCAAAACCAAGTAAAATTTAAGAACCTTGCTTTAATAATAATTGATGAGCAGCATAAATTTGGAGTTCATCAGAGAATGACGCTTACATCAAAAGGAAGAAATTATGAAACCTTTCCTCATCAGTTAATCTTAACGGCAACACCTATACCGAGAACACTAGCTATGACACTATATGGTAATTTAGATTATTCAATTATTGATGAGATGCCTAAAGGAAGAATGGAAATTGAGACAATTGCTTTATCTGAAAGTAGACGAAGTGAAATTTTTGAAAAAATAACAAAACAATGTCATGAAGGAAACCAAGTTTTTTGGGTTTGCCCAATAATTGATGAATCCGAGGTTCTTGAGTGTAAAGCCGCAACAAATACTTACGACGAGATTAGAAAAAAATTAAAGGAAATTAACGTTAGCTTAATTCACGGAAGAATGAAAATGCAAGAAAAAGAAAAAATTATGAATGATTTTAGATCAAAAAAAATTGATCTTCTAGTTTCTACAACAATTATAGAAGTTGGATTAGATGTTCCCAATGCAACAGTAATTGTAATAGAAAACTCAGAGAGAATGGGTCTTTCACAACTTCACCAGTTAAGAGGTAGAGTTGGACGAGGGAGTAAAAAAAGCACATGTATTTTAATATATAAGTCTGGCCTTAATGAAATTGCAAGAAATAGAATAGACATTTTAAGAAAAAATAAGAATGGTTTTGATATTGCAAAAGAAGATCTTGATATTAGAGGACCTGGAGAAATACTGGGAAAAAGACAAAAGGGTGATATCAATTTTAAAATAGCGAATGTTAGTAGAGACTATATGTTTATAAATGATACAAAAGAATGTTCCGAGATAATTTCTGATAAATTATCTGAAAAACTTGTTAAAAGATGGGTTAATGAGAATGTAGAAATTGGGAAAATCTAATCAGAATGCTGCAAGATAATATCAAGCATTGCTTCATTTGAAGGGTTTTCTGCAGTTATAGTTCTATTATCTGAAAAATTTTTTTTTATTTCTTCCTCTATTCTTTTATTACCCGCAATAAAAAAAACTTCTTTCTTGACTTTTAATCCTAATGAGGTGTAAATATCTGAAAAGTTTTTTAAAACATCTACGCTAGTAATACAAATATGTGAAACTTTGTTTAAAGAAGAAACATCAGTTGGATAGATGTTCTTAGGAATTTTCCTCTCGTAAATATTGATGTCATTAAGAACATTATACTTTTTAGATAATTCATCTCGCAAGAAGCTTCTTCCTTCTTTACCCTTTACGATAACAATTAAATCATTTTTTAATTCAAACTTTGCTATTTCTTCTAAAAGCTTTTCACTTGTGAAATCCTCTTGTGGAGATATATCAACTTTAATCTGAAAATTTTCTAGGGATTTTTTCGTCGCGGTACCAATTGAGGCCACTTTCTTTCCAATTAGATCAGCTTTTGAAAAGAGATCCATAAATGCTGTTACAGAATTTTGACTTGTAAATATTAAAAAAGTTGATTTATTTAAGTCATCAAGATTTGCATCAGTTGGTGCTAATGTTTCTATATCTATAACAGGAAAAGAAATACTCATTATATTCTCATTATTTAAAATTTTTGCAAACTCTTGTGCTTTTTCTTTTTGTCTTGTTATTAATACTAACATTTTAAATTAAGTCTCTTGCCCCTTTTTTTTCTAGGCTAAGCGCAACCTTTGTTCCTAAGCCATTAGCATCACTCAGTAAACTATTTTCCTCATGGTAAATTTTTCTTTTTCCATCAATGGAACCAATCATTGAAACTAAATTAATTTTACTATCATGAATTGACGCAAGTGCTGCTAAGGGTGTAGAGCAACTTGCTTGAAAATATTTACTAACTTCTCTTTCTAAATTTACACAAATATATGAATCACTATCATTTAATTTTTTTATAAAATTTTTCATAGGGGCATCGTCCTTTCTTAATTCAATTCCAATAGCACCCTGACCAATAGCTGGAACCCAAACTTTCTCATCCATATATTCAGTAATATGTTTTTCTAATCCTAATCTCTTTACACCTGCAGCTGCAATAATTATTCCATCAACTTCATTATCAGCAACCTTGTTTATTCTTGTATCAATATTTCCTCTTATATTTTTAATTTCAAGATTTTCATAGTCATGTTTTAAATTACAAATTCTACGAATACTTGAAGTTCCAATTGATGAACCTGGTTCAAAATTTGCTAAAGACTTATACTTTTTTGAAATTAAAACATCCCTACAATCTTCTCTTTGAAGAATCGCACCAATTTCAAGATTCTCTTGAATTTCAGATGGCATATCCTTCATTGAATGAACAGCAATATCACATTCTTTTTTTAAAAGAGCTATTTCAAGCTCTTTCAAGAACAGTGATTTCCCTCCAATGTCGTATAAAGGTTTATCTAAAATTTTATCTCCGGATGTAGTTATTTTGACTAACTCTATATTTATGCTCTGGTCTATATTTTTCAACAGCTTCCCAACCATCTCGGCTTGCCATAATGCTAATGGGCTTTTTCTGGTTGCTATTCTTATAATTTTTGGAATTAAACTTTCGTTCATATCATCAACTTAATGTTATACTTATATTTGATTATATTAGATAGTATTTCAGAATGGCAAAGAAAACAAAAAAACCTTGGCAGGGCAGATTTTCAAAAAATACTCACCAATTTGTTGAGAAATTCACCTCTTCAATACATATCGACAATAGGCTTGCGTCGTATGATATTTGGGGAACTGAAGCACATGTGAAAATGTTAAACGAAGTTGGCATATTAACAAATGCTGAACTAAAAAAGATTCTTGCGGCCCTTAAAAAAGTAGAAAAAAAAATACAAGATGGAAAAATGAAGTGGAATGATTCCTTGGAAGATATCCATATGCATATAGAAAGTGAATTAATAAGTCTAATCGGTGATACAGCTAAAAAAGTTCACACTGGCAGATCTAGAAATGATCAGATTGCAACAGATATGAGACTATACCTTAGGGATGAAATTATAGATATTGTTGAAAGCATTATAATTCTCCAAAAAAAAATAATTAGTTTAGCCGAAAAATATCAAAACAGCATTATGCCAGGTTTTACTCATTTGCAAGTTGCACAACCAGTAACTTTTGGGTTTGTTTTAATGGCTTGGTTTTTCATGTTAGAAAGAGACAAAGAGAGATTTACATTTAGTTTTGGAAGAGTGAATGTATGTCCTCTGGGTGCAGCAGCACTTTCAGGTTCGTCTCATAAACTTAACAGAAAATATGTAGCAAAATTTTTAGGTTTCGATGGAATAACTGATAATTCTCTTGATAGCGTAAGTGATAGAGATTTTGTTATAGATTTTATAAGTAACTCTTCCATTTTAATGTCGCATTTATCAAGATTTTCTGAAGAAATTATTATTTGGTGCTCTACTATGTATAACTTTATAGAACTTGATGACGAAGTATGCACTGGTTCATCAATTATGCCCCAGAAAAAAAATCCAGATGTTCTTGAATTAATTAGAGGGAAAACTGGGACAGTGTATGGCCAATTAATGAATATTCTTACAATAGTGAAAGCCCAACCTTTCGCTTACAATAGAGATAATCAAGAGGATAAGAAAGCTCTTTTTGATTGTGGTGACACTACGCTAAATAGCTTGAGTGCTATGAGCATTTGTATTGACAGCATTTATCTAAATGAAGATATTACAAAAGAAGCTGCAAAAAAAGGTTATGCAACAGCGACAGATTTCGCAGATTATCTCGTAAACAAGAATGTGCCTTTCAGGGATGCTCATGAGATTGTAGGTAAAGCTGTAGCATTCGCGATTAAAAATAATCTAGACTTAGATGAAATACCATTAGAGAATTTGAAAAACTTTTCACCGGTAATCAAAAAAGATATCTTTGAAGTTTTAAGTATAAAAGGATCAGTAAATAGTAAAAAAACTCTTGGCGGGACATCAGCGTCAGAAGTAAAGAAACAAATTGCGAAGGCAAAAAAATTGATAAACGAAAAATGAAAAAATTTATTAACGTTTCAGGTGCTTTTTTAATTTTATTATGTTTGATTGTGATTAAAGGTTGCGGGCAAACAGGCGATTTGTATTTGCCTGAAGACGAGTATAGTAGTAAAACTAAGAATGAGTATTGAGTATAATAATAATGAATGTTTTATTGATGGTGTTCCAGTGCAAAAAATTGCCAAAGATTACGGGACTCCATGTTTTATATATTCTAGCAATGAAATATATAAAAACTTCAATGAAATTAATGAGTCATTTTCAAATGAAAAAAGAAAAGTTTTTTACTCTGTAAAAGCTAATCCAAATTTATCCATTTTGAAGCTTCTTGCCGACATGGGCGCAGGATTTGATATTGTTTCAATAGGGGAGTTGGAAAGAGTAATTAAAATTGGAGTGAGCCCAGAAAAAATAATTTATTCTGGCGTCGGAAAGTCGGAAGAGGAAATTATTCGTTCTATTGAATACGGTATATATTGTCTAAATGTGGAATCATTTTCTGAATTGCAAAGAATTGCCAAAATCTCTGAGAAACTGGGAAAAATCACTCCAGTTTCTATAAGAGTAAATCCAAACATTGATCCAGGCTCACATGAATTTATTTCTACAGGACTAGAGTCTACAAAATTTGGAATTAATTTGAAAAATATGGTTAAAGCTTTTTCATTTGCAAATGAACAAACATTTTTAAATCTCATAGGTATTGATTATCACATAGGTTCACAAATCGAAAGTTTGGAACCATTTCAGGAAGCAATAATATCAGTAAAAAAAATAATTAATGAATTAAAAAAAAGTGGGATAAAAATTGATTTAATTGATATGGGTGGAGGTTTAGGTATTAATTATAAAAATAATAAAACGCCAACATTAAAACAGTTTGGAAGCATTATAAACAAAACAATAAGCGACAATGATTTGTCAAGTTATAATATTATTATTGAGCTTGGAAGAAGTATTGTTGGAAATTCAGGATTCATAGTTACAAAAGCAGAATATATTAAAACAGATAGCGAAAAAAATTTCGTCATTGTGGATGCCGGAATGGACAATCTAATAAGACCTGCTCTTTATGGTGCTTGGCATGATATTCAACCTGTAATAAGAAGTAAAGAAAAGGAAATCCTATATGATGTAGTTGGCCCTGTTTGCGAATGTACGGATTTCCTTGGCAAAGACAGATTGTTATCTGTAAATCAAGGAGATCTTTTAATTATATCTTCATGTGGTGCATACGCATCTTCGATGGAAAGTAATTATAATTCAAGATTAAGGCCTCCTGAAATTATTATAAAAAATGGCAAAGCATTTGAAATAAGAAAAAAAGAGAAAATAGAAGATCTTTTCTCTAGAGAAATAATATTATGAAAAAAATAAAATTTACTAAAATGCAAAGTCTCGGGAATGATTTTGTTATTATAGATAATCTAAAATCTCAAAACTTTAAACCTACAAAAAAGGATATTACAAAATTATGTGATAGAAATTACGGAATAGGTTGTGATCAAGTTTTAATACTGAATAAATCTCGAAAAAAAGATATTGCATTTATATATCAAATATTTAATAAAGATGGATCAGAATCGGGTCAGTGTGGAAATGGCGGAAAATGTGTTGCAAAGTACTTTTTTGAAAATTATAAGAGTAAAAAGGGTTCAGTAATTGCAGAAACTATAACAAGAAATATTAAATTAACTGATTTAGGTAATAATTCTTTTATGGTTGATATGGGTAAGCCTAACTTTAAAATAAAGGATTTTCGTTCGGACAAAAAACATTTTAACTATAATAATAATAGATATTTTTTTCATACATTAGAGCTAGGTAATCCCCATGCTATTTTCTTTGTCAAAAAATTAGCTAAATTTGATATTAAGGATTTTTCGAATAAATTTCTAAAAAAAGATTTTTTTAAAAAAGGAGTTAATATTAGCTTAGTTGAAAAAATCAGTGATGGCGGGTGGAAAGCAAATATTTATGAGAGAGGATCAGGAGTAACAAAATCTTGCGGTTCAGCTGCTTGTGCTATAGCTGTAGGCTCTAAGTCTCTAGAGGGACCCTTCAAGATTAGTAATTATGTACATATGCAAGGAGGGAAAGCTCTTGTAAAATGGAATGGTGATATTGATGATTCAGTCTTTTTGATTGGTAAAGCTGAATATACATTTAATGGTGAATATATATTATAAAATGGCCCTTAGAAAAAAAAATAATCCAGAAGTTAAAGATTTATCAAACGAAGACGTTCTTGAGTTTTTAGTAGAAAATCCTAATTTTATTAATGAAAATGTTGACTTGTTTAACGAAATGTTCTCTTTGAACAAAAATAAAGAGAATGTTATTTCTTTTGAGGATATTAGGATTAAGTCCCTAATTAACGAAAATACTTTACTTAAAGAAAGAATCCAAGAAATATTAAACAATGCAAAATCAAATGAAGTAATACAAATAAAATTACAAAGATTTTCTAATGAATTGATATCTAAAAAAGATATTAATGAGTTACTAAATTTTATAACAACTTTTATAAATAAAGAATTTTCATCATTTGAAATAGAAATTGGTTTACTAGATATAAAAGGATTTGACAAATTGAATAAAAAATTTACAGGATTTAGTCCAGATTTAATTAACGATATTTTCATAAAGAAACAACCTGTACTCTTAAACAAAAAGATAATTGGTAAATATTCCCTAGTAAAATATGAAAAAGAGAAATGTTCCGTAGTATTATGTCCTCTAGGTATAGATTTCCCTTTTGGAATAATCTTTATTAATTACAATAGCTCAATGATTGAGAGAAACCATCAATTTGATCTACTATCGTCACTTGCGCAAACGGTTTCATTTTCACTTAGTCAATTTATTAATAAAAAATGAATCAAGAAAATATAATTTCTTTAAAAGATGACTATATTTTCCATATTGAAAAAGTTTTAAACTATTCCTCAAACACAGTAAGATCGTACGGAAGAGATTTAAACGTTTTCATTGAGTTCTGTAGAAAAATAGATCTGGAAAAGATTTCTCTACTAGATGATAAAATAATAAGAGAATTTGTATCCTACTTACATCGAAATGGAATTAGTCCGAAATCAATAAAGAGACATCTATCTAGCCTTAGAGGTTTCTTCAATTTCTTGCTAAGAAAGAAAATAATAGTCAGAAACTTTGCAGAAAACACTAAATCTCCAAAAGCTGAGAAACATTTGCCTGAAGTTTTACAACACAAAGATATTGATCTTTTAGCAAGTCAAAATAGAAAAAAGGAAGGGACATATAAAAATAAAGATCTGCTATTAAGGGATTTAGCTATATTTGAATTGTTCTATTCTTCAGGTTTACGGTTAAGCGAATTGGCGAATGTTAAATTTGAGAATATAAATTTTGAAGAATCAATTATAAGAATAGTTGGTAAAGGACAAAAAACTCGTCTTATTCCTTTGGGTTCTAAAGCAATTTTAGCAATAAAATCTTGGATTGAAGCACGAAAAAAATTTGACAAAAAAAAAGTAAAACATATTTTTATCGGTATAACTGGAGATAAGCTAACCCCAAGAAGTATTCAGCTAAGAATGAATACATTAGCCAAAGCGTCTGGGATTGATCAAAATTTATATCCCCACAAGTTAAGACATACAGTAGCAACTCATCTTCTCGAATCGTCAGGTAATATTAGAGCAGTTCAAGAATTTCTTGGGCACGAAAATATAAGTACAACTCAAATATACACACATCTAGATAATCAGTATCTAATGACTGTTTATGATAAAGTACATCCTAGGTCTAAAAAGATACTAGAAGAGGAATAAAAATGGCCGAAAATGTACCTGTTGAAATTAATTTGCATCAGCAATCATCATATTTAACTCTTAAGTATGAAAATGAAAGTTTTGATTTGGCAGCAGAATATCTTCGAGTTTACTCTCCATCTGCTGAAGTAATGGGCCACGGCCCAGGCCAAGAGAAATTACAAGTGGGAAAAGAAAATGTTTCTATTCAAAATATCGTTCCCGTCGGTAACTATGCAATTCAAATAGTCTATGATGATGGGCACGATACTGGTATTTACTCTTGGGAATATTTATATGAACTTGGAAGTGATTATGCTAAAAAATGGAACTCGTACTTGCAAAAACTAAAGGAAGCTGGTTATGAAAGAGTTAAACAATAAAGATAAACTAACTAATTTTGGTTTTAAAAAAGTTTCAGAAAAAGAAAAAGTTTCACTTGTTAATAATGTTTTCTCATCAGTCACAAAAAACTATGATTTGATGAATGATTTAATGTCTTTTGGTTTACATAGGGCTTGGAAAGGTTATTTTTTACACTGCTCAAATATAAAAAATGGGGATAAGGTTTTAGATTTAGCATCTGGAACAGGAGATATTACAAAACTACTGCATAAAATTGTAGGCGAAAATGGCCAAGTTATTTCATGCGATATAAATTATGAAATGTTGTCATTTGGGAGAGATAATCTCATAGATAAAGGCATTATTAAAAATGTTAGTTATATACAATCTGATGCTCTAGAATTACCTTTTAAAGATAATGATTTTGACCACGTTACAATGGCTTTTGGCCTAAGAAATACAGCCAATATTAGTAGAGCACTAAAATCTATACATAGAGTGATCAAGCCGGGTGGATCTATTCAAATACTTGAATTTTCCAAACCAGAAAAAATCATTCAAAAACCTTATAGTATCTTTCTTGAAAAATTTATACCATCACTTGGTAAGTTGGTTGCTAATGATAAAGATAGTTATAAATATTTAGCAGAGTCTATAAAAATGCATCCACCTCAAAGAGAAATAATAAAACAAATGGAAACTTCTGGTTTTGTTAATAATGTTTACAATAATCTATTATTTGGTGTTGCATCTATCCACAGAGGTTACAAAATATAAATGGTCATTAGTAAAATAAACAATCTGATATCAAAAGCAATAGAAAATAGTAATCTTGAGGAAAAGGACTTTAAACCACTCGATGGAAAATTAATTTTAATCGATTTACAAAACACCTCTACTCAAATCTATTTAAAGGTAGAGAGTGATTTGGTTTTTATTATCGAAAAAGTAGAGTCCGAGCCTAATTTAGTTTTGGAAGGTAGCCCAATTGGTTTTTTCAATTATATTAATAATTTAGGCGACGATCATAATATAAAAATCACTGGCAAAGCTTCTTTAGCGGAGAGTTTTTCAAATTTGGCAGAGAAGATCAATATTGACTGGGAAGGCATGATTTCAGAATATACCAACGATGAAGTTGCTTTTTACTCATCAAAAATTTTCCAATCTATGAATTCTAGAAAAAATGAAATCAAAAAAAGCTTAGAAAGAAATTTAAAAGAATACTTTAAAGATGAGACAGATATAATTCCATCAAAAAAATCTGTAAATAACTATGTCCAAGATGTTGACAAAATAAGAAAGAAATTAGATTTACTTGAGGCAAAATTTCAAAGAATTAAATCAAAATGAAGAAATTTTTTAGATTAATTAAAATATATATCGTGATAATGAATAATTCGTTAGATAAAGATTTATTCAATTTTAGATATCTATGGCTACTAAGGTTTTTTAGGATATTTTTCCCCACTTTATGGCTTAGAAGTACCTCTTTATCAAGAGGTGAGAGAATAAAGAATACATTTGAAGAACTAGGACCTATTTTCGTAAAGTTAGGTCAAACTATTTCTACAAGAAAAGATCTATTGCCAGCTGATATCGCAGAGGAGCTTGTAAAATTACAAGATAAAGTAAAGCCTTTTTCTGGTGAAGAAGCCAAAAAAGTAATTGAAGCTGCATTAGGGGATAAAGTAGAAAACATATTTGAAGACTTTGATATTAACTGTCTCGCTTCAGCGTCAGTTGCGCAAGTTCACCCTGCTAAACTTCATGGTCAGGATGTGATAATTAAAGTTTTAAGACCAAATATTGAAAAGCTGATAAGAAAAGATATAAATCTTATGTATTTTATTGCAAAAACTATTGATAACTTTTGGGAAGAGTCTAAAAGATTAAGGCCGATAGAAATTGTTGCAGAGTATGAAAAAGTAATCTTTGGCGAACTTGATTTAGTAAAAGAGGCATCGAATGCTAATTTACTAAAGAGAAATCACGCTGAATCAACGTATCTTTATGTTCCAGATATTTATTGGGATTATACTAGGGAAAATGTTCTCGTAATGGAAAGAATTTTTGGAATTCAAATTAGTGATACAGATAAGTTAAAGAAAAATAATATTAATATAAAAAGATTGGCTGAGAAAGGAGTAGAAATTTTCTTTACACAAGTTTTCCAGCATAATTTTTTCCATGCTGATATGCACCCAGGAAATATATTTGTATCTTATGATAATCCAGAAGATCCAAAGTATTGTGCAGTTGATTTCGGGATAATGGGATCACTCTCAGAAAGTGATCAGAAATATCTAGCTTTAAATTTTCAGGCTTTTTTCCAACGTGATTATAAAAAAGTTGCTGAGCTCCATGTGGACTCAGGCTGGGTTGGAGAGAATACTAGAGTGGATGAATTTGAGAATTCAATTAGGAGTGTCTGTGAACCAATTTTCGAAAAACCACTAAAAGAAATCTCTTTTGGAAATTTATTACTGAGGCTATTTTCGGTAGCAAGACAATACGATATGACAGTTCAGCCTCAGTTAGTTCTTTTACAAAAAACGCTTTTAAATATTGAGGGTCTAGGTCGAGATTTATATCCTGACTTAGATCTATGGGTAACAGCCAAACCGTTTTTTGAAAAATGGGCTAAAGACAATACAAGCATTAGTGCGATTTTAAAGAAGATATCAAAAAGTAGTCCAAAATTTATTAACGAAATAAGTGAGTTACCAGAAACATTAACAATGTTAAGAAAAAAACTTAATCAGGACGAACTTCAAGAAGAAATTAGTGACCTAAGATCTGAAATAAAAAACTCGAAATTTAAAAATACAATATTATTATTAATAATATTTATAATGATATTGTTTGAAATTAATCAATAAATGATATGGGAATCACTTATACCATTGATAATCTAAATGAAGCGCAAAGAAACGCAGTTTGTAGTCAATCATCAAACAGCTTGGTTATAGCTGGGGCAGGTAGTGGTAAAACTAGAGTTCTAATTCAAAGAATACTATGGTTAATTGAAAATAATAATTTTTCTCCATACTCAATTTTAGCTGTCACGTTCACAAATAAAGCAGCAAGGGAAATTAAAACCCGTCTTACTGAAAGCCTTAATACAAATATCGATAGCATGTGGGTAGGAACCTTTCATGGAATATGTTACAGAATTCTCAGAACTAATTATAGAGAAGTTAATTTACCGAAAAATTTCCAAATTATTGACTCTGATGATCAGATTCGAATTATTAAAAGAATAATGAAAGATAACGACATTGAGAATTCTCAAATTATTCCAAAACAGGTCGCTTGGTATATCAATAAAAAAAAAGATCAAAGCATTAGAAGTAATAAAACAAAAGACGACGATTTCATAAGTATTCAAAATAATAAAATTTATAAGTTGTATGAAGAATATTGTAATGCCAGTGGCCTTGTTGATTTTGGAGAGATCATACTTAGAACCTTAGAGCTTTTAAAGCAAAATAAAGAAAAGAAAAATTATTATAATAATATTTTCAAATCAATCTTGATTGACGAATTTCAGGATACAAATACAATTCAATACCAGTTAATTAAGACCATGGCAGGGGGAAACCCATCTATCTTTGCTGTTGGTGATGATGATCAGTCAATTTACGGATGGAGAGGCGCTAAGGTAGAGAATATTAAAAAACTTCAAAAAGACTTTAAAGATATTGAGATACATCGGCTTGAACAAAACTATAGATCCTCTGGAAATATTCTTGAAGCGGCTAACAATATAATTTTAAATAATGATTCAAGAATGGGTAAAAATTTGTGGACTGAGGATAAAAGCGGTGAACTTATAAAAATATTTTCAGCATCTGATGAAACTGAAGAAGCGAATTTTGTTATAGAGACAATACAAAATTTCATATCAGATGATTTTGGTAGAAATGAAATAGCAATACTTTATAGATCAAATGCACAATCTCGAATCTTCGAAGAAAAGTTAATTGCAAATGGAATCCCATACAGAATATATGGAGGTTTTAGGTTTTTCGAACGTGCAGAGATAAAGGATGTAATTGCTTATATGAGGTTAGCAGTTTCAAATAATGATAATAATTCATTTGAAAGAATTATTAACAACCCCCCAAGAGGCATAGGTGAAAAAACAAAACAAACGCTAAGAGAATATTCAAAAGATAAAGGTATCTCTTTGTTTAATTCTATTGAAAACATAATAGAAGAATCATTACTTACTAAAAAAGCTTGCCAATCTTTAAAAGAATTTCAAAATATAATAAAAAATATTCAGAGTATTTTAAAAGAAGAAGAACTGCCCCATCAAATAAACGAGATAATTAATATTACTGGAATTAAATCCGTTTATGAGAAAAACAAAACTGAACAAGCAAGGTCAAAATTAGAAAATTTAGATGAATTAGTTTCTGCTGCGAGTGAATTTACTAATATTGATCTGGATGAGGGTGAAACAATAATAGACGCTTTTTTAACACATACTTCTTTAGAATCTGGTGAGGGGCAAGGAGATGAATGGGACGAATGTGTTCAACTCATGACCCTACATTCTTCAAAAGGCCTAGAATTCCCTATAGTATTTTTAGTTGGTTTAGAAGAAAATTTATTTCCAAGTAGAATGTCGATTGAAGAGGATAATTTAGAAGAAGAAAGGCGATTATGCTATGTTGGTATTACTCGCGCTAGAAAAAAACTATTTATCTCACATGCTCAAATGAGGAGACAATACGGTAATGATAACTATTGCTTGCCCTCGAGATTTTTAAATGAAATACCACAAAATGTAGTCGAGGAAATTGGGCATAAGTCAAAAATGTATTTTAAGAGAAGCGGAGATCATAATGGTAGCCAAAGTTATAAAGAAGAATCAATTATGGGTAAAAGAGTGGTACATAAAAAATTCGGAGAGGGTATAGTTGTATCAGTAGAAGGTAGAGATTCGAATACTAGAGTTCAAGTTTCATTTGATGAAGTTGGAACAAAATGGTTGATTTTAGCTATCTCAAACTTAGAGCAAATTTGATTTTTAGGATTAATTAAGTATGAAAAGAAGAGATTTTTTCAAATATTTCAGTAGTGCGGCAATTCTAAGCACATTACCAAAACTTTCAAAAGCTGAAAAACCGGAATTTAATTGGAAAATGGTTACAACATGGCCAAAGAATTTTCCTGGTTTAGGTACAGGAGCACAGTTTCTTGCAAACACAATACAAAAACTTTCTGGTGGGAGAATCAAAGTCTCAGTGTATGGCGCCGGCGAGCTTGTTCCTGCATTTGAAATCTTTGATGCTGTCTCAAACGGCGTTGCAGAACTTGGCCACGGTTCAGCATATTATTGGAAGGGGAAAAATGATACTTTTCAATTTTTTTCGACAGTACCTTTTGGCATGTCTTTCAACGAAATGAATGCATGGTTATACAAAGGCGGCGGGATGAAATTATGGGAAAAAGCATATGCAGACTTTAACTTAATTCCAATGGCGGCTGGCAACACTGGAGTTCAGATGGGTGGTTGGTTTAATAAAGAAATTAGCTCTGTAAATGATTTAAAAGGTTTAAAAATGAGAATTCCTGGTTTAGGTGGAGAGGTTTTAAAAAGAGCTGGTGGCACACCAGTAAATCTCCCCGGAGGTGAGCTATTTACGGCCCTTAAAACCGGAACAATTGATGCAACAGAATGGGTTAGTCCTTACAATGATTTAGCATTTGGATTTCATAAGGCAGCAAAATACTATTATTACCCTGGCTGGCATGAGCCTGGAACAACCTTGGAGTGTTTTGTTAATGCAAATAAGTTTTCAGAATTACCTGACGATCTTAAACAAATTGTTATGGGCGCTGCAAAAATTGCTAATATGGATATGTTATGTGAATTCATCTCAAAAAATAATGATGCGCTAGAAATTTTACAAAAAAAGCATAATGTGGATATCAGACAATATCCGGATGAAGTATTAAAAGAGTTATATAAAATATCAAAAGATGTTGTTAAAGAATTATCTTTAAAAGATGATTTTGCGAAAGAAGTCTATAATTCCTATAGTTCTTTCCAACAAAAAACAAATAATTGGAACGAGATATCTATAAAATCTTATTTAAATATTTAAAAATAGAAAATCTGTACGTAGGTCAGATATTAAGATAATATATAAATATAAAGTTAAAAAAATAAAAAAATATCGGGGAAAAAAATGCATGAATTACTTTTAAATCAATGGCTTATGTACATTGTATTATTTCTAAATGCTGTAGTGGCAGGTCAAATTTTGTGGTTCGCTATAAATATCTCAAATTCAAAAATCTTAAGAGTTGCTGTTTTTACTCTTGGCGCAGCATATGCTATTTCTTGTGGAGGAATATTTAAAGCACCAGGATTCATTGTAAATCCTCAAATTGTCGTATTTTGGTTATTTATTAACTCAGTAATTGGCTTATATATATTTGCTTCATTATTTAAGAAATTAAAAATTCCTAATTTACTTACATATGGCGCCATGGTGATGGCGCTAATCGGATCTTATACTGTTTTTACCGGCATTCTAGAATTTGGTATGCGCTACATGCCGGCTATTATGTTTTTCACAATCTGTATATACTCAGGAGTTGGAACCATTGTTTACCAATTGAAAATGGGTAAGATGCAAAGACTTCAAAAACGACTTTCTTATCTAGGTATAGCTCTAGTTTTTACTGTTGTGTGTTTAAACGCATTTGATACTTACCAGTTAGTTAGAGAAACTGCCTATACTGATGTTTCTGAAGGATGGGAAGGTGGTATTACTGAACAACAAGACGAATTATCAAACTAATTTAAAATTTTAGTTAAAAATTTTATTTGGAAGCCAAGTCGTTATCTCTGGTTGCAAAACAATTATAATTATAGTGATTATTTGAATAATGATGAACGGGATAACTCCTTTATATATATCAATTGTATTTATATTTTTTGGTAAAACACTTTTAAGGTAAAAAATCGCAAACCCAAATGGCGGTGTTAGAAATGATGTTTGTAAATTTATAGCAATCAAAATTCCAAGCCATATTGGATCAATTCCCATTGAAAGAAGTACTGGTGCAACAACAGGTATTACAACATATGTGATTTCGATAAAATCAAGAATAAATCCAAGCAAAAAAATTGTACTCATAACAATGAAAAGTTTTAAGTAAATATCACCAGGTAATCCTGTCAAAAAATTATTTACATATACATCCCCCTCAAGACCTCTAAATACAAGTGAAAAAATTGTTGCTCCAATTAGGAGTATAAATATCATACTTGTAATTTTCGAAGTTTTTATAAGAGATTCTTTAAGTATATTGATGTTAAATTTTTTATTAACAAAAGATAAGAAAACTGCGCCGAGCGCACCAAAGGAGGATGCTTCAGTCGGCGTTGCAACTCCAAAAATAATTGTTCCGAGAACGATAAAAATTAACATTAATGGCGCAAAGAGTGATAAAAATATATCTCTAAACTCAAATTTTGTTTTCGAATCATTATCAGGAATTAAGTCTTTTCTAAAGTACGATAAATAAACTATGTAGATAATGTAAAAAATAACAAGAAGGAAGCCTGGTATAATTGCACCAGCAAATAGATCGCCAACCGATACACTTTCCTGAGAAAATATTCCTTGCATGTTTTGTGCTTCTTGATACGAAGAGGATATAACGTCTCCCAAAAGTATTAGAACAATGGATGGGGGGATGATTTGCCCCAAAGTACCCGAAGCTAAAATAGTTCCAGTAGCAACTTTTACATCATAATTTTGTTTTAACATGGAGGGAAGCGATAGTAACCCCATAGTCACGACAGTCGCTCCTACAATCCCAGTGCTTGCTGCAAGGAGAGCACCAACAATGATCACTGATATGCCTAATCCACCTTTAAAATTTATAAATAACATAGACATGTTATATAGTAGGTTTTCAGCAATTTTTGATTTTTCTAAAGTTATACCCATGAATATAAAAATTGGTATCGCGACTAAAGTTTCGTTTGTTAAGATTCCAAAAATTCTACTAGGTAAGGCAAACAAAATTGAAAGATCAAAGTAATTAAAAAAACTACATATAATAGCAAAAATTATAGAAACACCAGAAAGAGTAAAAGCGACTGGGTATCCGAACATTAGAGTAAAAATTACCAATAAAAATAATAAAATTGGAAGCATTAAAATTTTTCTCTATTAAGATTTTTAAATATTTCCGAAATAGCTTGGAAAAATAAAGTTATACATAAAAGTAATATGTAGGATTTTAATATATAAAGAATAGGAAGACCTCCAGCCTCTTTCGAAGACTCTAGTAATAATATTGAAGAAATTACATAATCCCAACTAGTAATAAATATTAAAATGCACGTTGGGATAAGAAAAAGTGATGCGCCTAGAATATTTATTATTTTTTTAAAATCTCTTTTATAATTACTGTAAAAAATATCTATACGAACATGCATATCATTTTTTAAGGTAAAAGCGGCTCCTACTGAGAAGACCAAAGCATGTAAATATATAATTATTTCTTGGATAGCGATGCTGCCTACATCTAGCACATACCTCATAAAAGCTACAAGAAAAGTTATAATAATCATTGGCAATATTAAATAAGCTGTAAAAATACCAATTTTTTCACTAATTAAATCAATTACTTGTGCTATTTTTCGTGTCATTAAAAAATTAAACTATAATTATTATTCATTCTATCTAAAAAAATTAATTTAAATTCATCTGGATCTAAAATATGCGTTATTTCTCCATCGGTAGGGAAGTATTTGTCGTGTAGTCTTGACAACCAAAATCTTAATGCTGCATGTTTCAGAACTTCGGGCCAGTAGTCTTTTTCTATTTGTTCTATTTTTCTGATTTTATTATAAGATTGAATTATACTTTCTTTCCTTTCAATATTTATAGTTTTATCTTCATTAAGACACCAATCATTTATAACAATTGCTAAATCATATAATAAATACCCATTACATGCATAATAAAAATCAATAACACCAGTTAATTTATCATTGATAAATAAAGTATTATCTCTAAATAGGTCTGCGTGAATAACGCCCAAAGGTAATCTGTTAAAATCTTTATTTGATAGACTTATTAATTCATCCTTAATAATTATTTCTTCTTCTGTGTTTAGCTTTGACTTTAATTTCTCATAGGTTTTATTAAACCAGATAAAGTCTCTTGATCCTGAATAATTTTCATTAAAATTACTCGCATTAACATGTATTTTTGCTAAAACTTCTCCAATTTGTTCGCACATATTTAAAGAAGGTGTTGTATCTGAAAGTGTTTTTCCAGGTAATAAAGAAAAAATAGCAACAGGCTTATTCTGAATTTTTTTAATATTTTCATTATCTTTTGATTTAAATGGTCTCGGGCAAGGTATTTGGTGATGCGAAAGATGCTCCATGAGCTTAATAGCATAATCTAAATTTAGATTTGGCTCCTCAAAAATTGTTAAAATATATCTTGAATTTGTCGTTTGAAGATAAAAGTTTGAGTTTGTGATACCTTCATTTATGCCTTCAATATCGGTTAGATCACCAATATCATATTCATTTAGTAAATACTCTAGTTCTTCTTTTGTAAGTCGTGTATAAACAGACATAGGATTATATATAATATTTTTTTGCAATGATTATAACAATTTGAACCAATGAGTACTAAACAAAAAGACAATTATTTGATTTTACTCGATGGAACAGCTTATTTATATAGAGCATTTCATGCTTTGCCACCATTGACTAATAAAAAAGGAGAAAATACAGGAGCAATTCACGGCTTTTTAAAGGCACTCAATAAAATCCTAGAAGACTTTAGCCCCGAGCATATCGGAATAGTTTTTGACGCAAAGGGAAAAAACTTCCGACATAAGATATACAGCGAATACAAAGCGAATCGGTCGAAAATGCCAGACGAGTTATCTGAACAAATACCAAAACTTTATGAAATATTAGATCTTTTAGGCTTTCCTCCAATAATAGTTGAAGGCGTTGAAGCAGATGATGTAATTGGAACTTTGTCAAATAAATACAAAAAAAATAAAAATATAAAGATTTTCTCCGGTGATAAAGATTTTGCCCAACTAGTCGATTCTAATGTAGTTATCATAAATCCAGTCTCTTTAGATATTATGGACGAAGGAGCTGTGAAGAAGAAATTTGATATCGAAGCAAAAAATATTATTGATTATTTAGCTTTAGTTGGAGACAAATCAGATAATATACCTGGTATTCCTGGCGTTGGGGCAAAAACGGCTTCTAGATTGATTAATCAGTTTGGGAATATTGAAAAAATAATAAGTTCGAAAGATCTAATTAGTGGTAAAGTCGGAGACGCAATAAGACAGAATATTGATCAATTAAAGTTATCAAAAATATTAGCAACAATTAAGCAGGATGTTAATCTAGATATTAGTTTAGAAAATCTTGTTAAGAGAGACGAAAATAGAAAAGAACTTCTTAAAATATATCAAAGACTTGAATTAAATTCTTTATTAAAAGATAAAAGAGAAACAGATAAGCTTGAGAAAGTAGATGATGTATCAGAAAAAAAAATAAATATTAAAAATTTTAATATTGTTACCGAAAAAAAAGAATTATTAAAAATCGTTGAGGAGATAAAGAAGGAAAAATTCTTTGCATTTGATCTTGAAACATCAAGCTTAAATTATATTGATGCAAAAATAGTAGGATTTTCAATCGCATTTAATGCTAAAAGTTACTATATCCCAATAGCACATAATAAAAGTAAAAAATATAAACAGTTATCCGAGAAATTTGTTTTAGATATATTTAAAGACATAATTGAGTCTCAAGATTTAAAGAAAATCGGACATAACTTAAAATATGATAGAAATGTTTTACTAAATTATGGAATCACCCTTAATGGCATTGAACATGATTCAATGCTTTTATCTTATGTTTATGATTCTACGGCAATACGTCATGGGCTCGACAATGCATCAGAAAAATACTTATCTCATAAGACAATCCATTACGAAGATATTGCGGGCAAGGGTGTTAAACAAATACCCTTTGCAGATATAGATATTGACGTTGCTGCAGAGTATGCTTGTGAAGATGCTGAAATAAGCTATAGACTATACGATTTTTTATGGTCAAAAGTTTCAAAAGATAAAGATATTGTAAAAGTATATCAGGATATAGAGATTCCATTAATTCCGATCTTATCGAAGATTGAAACAAATGGGGTTTTTATAAACTCTACAGAATTGAAAAAATTAAGTAATGAGCTCGAAAAAGAGTTAAACGAAATTCAGTCTAAGTGTTTTAATATTACAAAAAAAGAATTTAATCTTAATTCTCCCAAGCAACTTCAAGAAATTTTATATAATGATTTGAAAATTCCTATTTCAAAAAAAACACCAACTGGGAAACCATCTACAGATGAAGATACACTACAATTTTTAGCGCAAACCAACGAAATTCCGAAATTAATTCTAGAATTTAGGTCATTAAATAAATTGAAGACAGGATATACAGACAAGCTCCCTTTACAGGTATCAAGTAAAACTGGAAGAGTACATACATCTTACCAACAAGCAATAACCTCGACTGGAAGACTCTCTTCAACCGAGCCAAACTTACAAAATATTCCAATAAAGACCTCAAAAGGAAAAAAAATTAGAAAAGCTTTTATTGCTGAGGAGGGCAAAAAAATTTTTGCGGCTGATTATTCGCAAATTGAGCTAAGAATAATGGCGCATTTATCTAAGGATAAAAATTTGCTTAAGGCTTTTAAAGATGAAGTTGATATCCATTCATTTACAGCTTCGGAAATTTTTTCAATTGAATTTGAAAAAGTTTCTTCTGAAGATAGAAGAGCAGCGAAAGCTATTAATTTCGGTTTAATTTATGGTATGTCTTCATTTGGGCTTGCAAAACAACTTGGTATTCCAATTTCAGAAGCAAAAGACTATATGGATGTTTACTTTAAAAGGTACCCAGATATCCAGTCTTATATGAATACAACAAAAGTTTTTGCGAAAAATAATGGTTACGTTGAAACGATATTCGGGAGAAAATTATATTTACCTGAAATTAATTCTAAAAATGTACAACGCAGAAAATATGCTGAAAGAACTGCAATCAATGCTCCTATGCAAGGAAGCGCTGCTGATATTATTAAAATTGCAATGATTCAAATTGATCAATGGTTATCAAAAAATAAGTCTCAAACAAAAATGATTATGCAGGTTCATGACGAATTAGTTTTTGAAGTTTCTGAGAAAGATTTAGAAAAAGATACAAAAAATATAATAAATATAATGAGAAACTGCGTCAAATTGAGTTTACCTTTGGATGTTAATTTCGGGATAGACAATAATTGGGGGGACGCGCATTAAAATTAAAGAGAAATTTTTTCAATAATTTCTAGTATATCTCTTACGCCCTCCCCACTTTTTGAAGAAAAAATGTTAATATTTTTTACGTTTTTGTAATTTAGAAGTTCGTTTTCTATTTTTCTTTTCATTTCAAATTTTTTGGCTTTGCTAACTTTATCCGCTTTTGTAATAATAATATTGATATCTATGTTATAACTTGAAGTTAAGTTAATCATTTTTGTATCAAGTTCTTCTATGCCTCTTCGTATATCAACCGCCATAAACATGGATACTATATTTCTATTGCTTGCCAAATAATTAAGTATCATATCATTCCATGCATTTGAAACTTTTTTGGAGGTATTAGCATATCCATAACCTGGTATATCAACAAAGCTAATACAATCATTAATCAGAAAAAAATTTATAAGTTGCGTTCTTCCCGGAGTTTTACTGGTTATTGCAAGTTTTTTTCTATTGCATATTGCATTAAGCATACTTGATTTACCCGAATTAGATTTTCCTGCAAAGAAGAACTCAGGATGACTTGTAGGTGGATATTGCGAAGGTTTTGAAGCACTTTTCACAAAATCTGATTTTTTTATGTTCAAAGGCATTATTTTTTGTTTTTGTATACTCGTTCAATGTAAAATAGTATACAATGATTGTTAGGGATAGTTGATATTTTTTAGGGAGAATACATGCGTTACAAATTCTTTAGCAAGGCAAAATATCTATGCCTTGCTATACTTATATTACCGGTTCTAGTTTTCGCTAACGAGGAATCAATAAAATCTGGCGAACAAAAAGCTATGATATGTACTGCTTGCCATGGCGTTGAAAAAAGCGTTAACCCTGAGTGGCCAAATTTATCCCAACAAAGTAAGAAATATCTAGTTGATCAACTTCATGCTTTTAGAGATGGCATTAGAAAAAACGCACTAATGAGCTCGCAAGCAATGGGTTTGTCTGACCAGGACATACAGGATCTTGCAGCATACTATAATAGTATTCCGTCAGAAAAAGGTAAATTAAAAGCAGACGAAGAAATTATTACGCTTGGCCAACAAATATATAGAGGCGGAATATATGATAGAGGAGTCCCAGCATGTATTTCCTGTCATGGCCCAAAAGGCTTAGGAATTGATAGAACTGGATATCCTAAAGTTTCTGGACAACATTCAATCTATACTTTAAACAGATTAAAAAATTATAAAGATGGATATGATCTTAAAGATTCGGTTAGTAAAAATTACGCAATTATGAGCAGCATATCTTTCAGATTATCAAATTTAGAAATGAAAGCTCTTTCTGAGTACTTGCAGGGCTTATATTAAAAATTAAATTTAATACGCTTTCTATGAAACAAATACTTTTTATACTCTTTCTTTTTAGTTCAACTCTTCAAGCCGAAGAAAATTTTGTTGAAGGAATTGATTATGAATTAATAAATGATGATCCAAGCTTATATGTTTCAAAGAAAAACAATAAAATTAAAATTATAGAAGCTTTTTGGTATGGCTGCCCGCATTGTTATGTTTTTGAGGATTATCTTGAAAAATGGGAAACACGCAAACAAGGTGATATAAAATTTATAAATATGCCTGTCGTTTTTAATAAAACTTGGCTTCTTCACGCAAGGGCATTTTATACAATGAAAGAGCTAGATAATTTTAAAGATTTTCATAAAAAATTTTTTTATGCCTATCACGAACAACAAAGAACATTTGCATCAAAAGAATCAGTTGTTAACTTTTTAGTTAGCCAAGGAGCAGACAAAGAAAATGTTGAGAAAAATTTTTCTTCCGAGCTGGTTTCTAAAAAGGTTCAGGAAGCGAATTATATGCTTGAGACCTATCAAATAGATAGTGTCCCTGCGATGATTATAAATGATAAGTATAAGATTTCTGGTAGAATGGC
>CAJWEM010000014.1 GCA_913031205.1 uncultured Gammaproteobacteria bacterium
ATTGTATAAATAGGGGGCGATTATAAATTAGGAGAGAATAAACAGCAAATTTACATATAAACAAATAATTACGCGCTTATATTCTCCTGCTTTTTGAGGCCTCATCCTTAATTTCATTATTCGCATTAGAAATTTGCCTAAGGGCTTTATCGATCGTGTCGGTTTTATTAAAGATTTTCTCGAGAATAGAGATTAATTGCTCAACCTTCATTTTTTCTGTACCGATATCACCTTCAGCCGTGAAGCGATGATATTGTTCTGACAGAAGGTGAGCAATAATTTCTACATTTTCATAAGAGCTTAAATAAACATTTCTCTCTTTACCAATTCCTAATAACTCTGGTGACATATCTAGAATTGACGAAGGAACTGCCAAGATACAATTATTTATGGTATTTGGTTGATTTTGGTATTTTTGAATATTTGTTATTTCTTTTGCTACTTTATCTTTTACTTTCTTTGATAAGTTTTTTTGTAATTCAGGATCGTCAGAGCTATCATATTCCTCAACTAATGAGAAGATATCTGGTAACTTTGCATCAATCGGTATATATTTTCCTTCGTTTATCTTCCACGCGAACTCAACATTTTTTGAGCCTATATTTAAATTTTTTTTAACCTCGCCAGTTTTTATTGCTGTCTCCAAGTATCTTTCTAGTAGGGCCTCACCAGCAATGCCTCTTGATTTTGTTCCAGTTAAAGTTCGTTCTATTGATGTGATTTTCTCAAGCGTATTCGTTAAATTAGCATTTGATCTTTCATTTTCTTCTTTTATTTTTCCTCCAAAACCATCCATTATGGTTCTTATTTCACCTTTAAGATCACCTAATTCTTTTATAACTGTATCAGTGGCTTTCGATTCATCATTTGAGGCATCGGGTTTAGATTTATTTATTAGAAGTAATATTACCAAAGCTATAATCGCACCAGATACTAAACCAACTATTAATAAATTTATATCACCCATGTAAGACCTCTTAACGTTTAGAATGAATATATTATAATACACCCTAAAAATATAAATTATTTTGATTAAATGCTATAGTTAAGCCCATTAATTCTTTATGAAGTCCAATACATAAATATGCTTATATTTTGCGAAAATGAAATTTCAAGCTCCCAATTAAATCAGAAGATTTATGCAAAAGTCTCAAAAAACTTTCAAAAAAACATTGTTTTTTCAATGTATTATGTTTATTTTTTAGAATTAACTTCAGATTTAGATAAGCATGAAATTTTAATTGCAAAAGAATTATTAAAATCAAGTATTCATAATGGTGAAATTAATGAATCGAAATATCTTCTTGTTAGCCCAAGACAAGGGGTTGAGTCATCATGGGGCTCAAAAGCTAAAGATATTTTTTATGCTTGTGGATTAACAAAGCTTCAAAGAATTGAGCAGACAAAGCTTTACATATTTAATGATGAAATTCATGAAGATCTCTTATTAAACCCACTTTTTTATTCAGAATTTTTCGACAAAATGACTGAAACAATTTTTTTTAGCTTAAAGGATTATAACTTTTCACCGTCAAATCGAGATGAAGTTACTTTTTTAGACGGAGATATATTGTCATATATTGAAAAAAGTAATCTAGACATGGGTTTAGCCTTATCTAATGGTGAAATTCAGTATTTGAACAAGAGTTTTTGTAGCTTAAATAGAAGGCCAACGGAGGTTGAATTAATGATGTTTGCCCAAGTAAACTCTGAACATTGCAGACATAAGATTTTTAACTCGACTTGGTTGATAGACGGTGAAAAAAAAGAAAAATCCTTATTCCAACACATCAAATCTACAGAACCCGAGAATTCTCAATATGTAATTAAAGCATATTCTGATAATTCGGCTGTAATTAGTTCATTTAGAACAAATAAATTGTTTATAAATAAAGCCAACGACTATGAATATAAAGATACAGACACTCATTCACTCATTAAAGTAGAGACACACAATCATCCGACTGCGATTTCTCCATTTTCAGGTGCAGCAACTGGCTCAGGTGGGGAAATTAGGGATGAGGCAGCAACAGGAAGAGGTTCAAAAACAAAAGCCGGCCTTTGTGGTTTTCATGTATCAAATTTAAACATTCCAGATTTTATTCAATCATGGGAAGAGAACGAAAGCCTTCCGTACCCAAAAAGAATTGCTAGCGCATTAGAGATTATGATAGATGGACCACTTGGATCAGCTGCCTACAATAATGAATTTGGAAGGCCATGCCTTACAGGCTACTTTAGAACTTTTGAAAAGAGAATCGACAAAAATTCTGCTTATGGATTTCACAAGCCAATAATGATTGCTGGAGGTATTGGAGCAATAGATAGCTCTAACTATAAGAAAAAAGATATTGAAGATTCAGATTTAATAATCGTACTGGGAGGCCCATCAATGCTTATTGGTCTTGGCGGTGGTGCTGCATCATCTAAACATTCATCTTCTGAAAATGAAGATTTAGACTTCGCATCAGTTCAAAGAGAGAATGCAGAAATGGAAAGAAGGTGCCAGGAAGTTATCGATAGATGTTCAAATTTTGAAAAAAATATAATAGTTTCCATTCACGATGTAGGAGCTGGTGGTTTATCAAATGCTGTTCCAGAAATAGTTAATGACAGCAAAAAGGGTGCAATTATTGATTTAAATAAAATTCCAAAAGCCGACAAGAGCATGAATCCGATGGAATTATGGTGTAATGAATCTCAAGAGAGATATGTACTATGTATTAAAAAAGAGTCGCAGCGACTATTTCAAACAATATGTGAGAAAGAAAATTGTCCTTTCTCAGTCATAGGGTTCGCCACAAATGACTATAATTTTATCTTAAAAGAAGATGAAAAATTACATATCAACATACCAATGAATTTACTTTTTGGAGAAAAAGAAGAGCAAATTATTTCTGTAGCATCCTCTGAAATTAATGAGAGTAAAATTAATTACAGCAGTTTTGATTTTTATGATTGTTTAAAAAAAGTACTTTCCTTGCCAGCAGTTGCATCAAAACAATTTTTAATAACGATTGGTGATAGATCTGTTGGTGGACTCACTGTACAAGACCAATTTATCGGCCCATGGCAAGTTCCCGTAGCTGACTGCGCTATTACAGCAAATGATTTTTCTTTTAATTGTGGAGAAGCCATGTCTATGGGTGAAAAAGCGTCGATTGCACCTTACAACCCTGTAGCCTCAGCGGAAATGGCAGTGTGTGAAGCGTTACTAAATATTTGTGGAGCAGAGATTGGGGATTTACAAAAGATTTCTTTATCTGCAAATTGGATGTCTAGTTTTGAAAATGACTTTGATAAGTATTATTTATATAAAATGGCTGAATCAATTACAAAAAATATTTGTAAAGAACTATCTATAACTATACCGGTTGGAAAGGATTCACTATCTATGAAAACATCATGGTTAGAAGACGACAAAATTATAAACGTTAAATCCCCAAACACATTGGTTGTTAGTGCTTTTTCCAGTGTAAATAGCCTTGATAATTATTTAAAACCGATGTTTGTTAATGATTTAGAGAGTTCTATTATCTTAGTTGATTTATCAAATGCTAAAATGAGAATGGGAGGTTCTGCATTATCGCAAGTTCTTAAAACTAATGATACGGAATGTCCAAAAGTTGAAAGCATTGCAAGTTTTAAAGATTTTTTTGATATTATTCAAGAATTAATTAAAGAGGAAAAAATCCTAGCGTATCACGATCGTTCGGATGGCGGTCTAATTACAACTATCTGCGAACAATGTTTTTCAGGACATGTAGGCATTGATATTGAACTTAACCAAGATTTGGAAAAAATGAATAACTACATGTTTAATGAAGAGCTCGGTGCAGTAATACAAGTAAAAAATGAACTTTTAAAAGAAGTAATTGGTAGGTTTTCAAATAAACAAATTGAGTCAAATATAATTGGTAAATTAAATAAATCATATGAACTTAAGATAGTTAACAATAAAGAATTATTTTTTAAAGACTCAATTGAAAATCTCCATAAAATTTGGCACAGAACAAGTTATGAGATTCAGAGAATCAGAGATAATAAAGCAACATCAGAAGAAGAATATAATTCTATCGGTTTAAGAGAAAACCAAGGTTTGTATATTTCAAAAAAATATAATGATATTAAAAAATCTGATAATTTATTTAATATACAAAAAAATAAACCAAGAATTGGAATCTTAAGAGAACAAGGTGTTAATGGTCATTATGAAATGGCAAACAGTTTTAACATAGTTGGTTTTGAATCTGTAGATGTAACAATGAATTCATTAATTGAAAATCAAAACGCTTTGAGCTCTTTTAATGGAATTGTTTTTTGTGGAGGATTTTCTTACGGAGATGTTCTTGGTGCCGGAAGAGGCTGGGCAAATAAAATTTTACATAATAAAAAATTATTTGACGAATTTTCAATGTACTTTGATAATTCGGATAAATTTGCGTTAGGTGTTTGCAATGGATGTCAAACTTTATCAAATTTATACTCAATTATTCCAGGATCCGATAACTGGCCATTTTTTTTACAAAATATGAGTGAACGATTTGAATCAAGAATAGTAATGGTAAACATTGAGAAATCAAATTCAATTTTCACAACAGACATGGAAGGCTCTAAAATTCCTATCGTAATATCTCACGGGGAAGGTAGAGCAAACATAGATATCAAAGGCTATGAAAGCTTAAGGAAAAACAATCAGATTATTATGTCTTATATCGATGATGATGGAAATTCAACTGATAAATATCCATTGAATCCGAATGGTTCCTTTAAAGCTATCGCGGGGGTTTCTTCATTGAACGGAAACGTTACGCTAATGATGCCCCATCCTGAAAGATTATCAAATATTTGCCAATTTCCACTTAATAATAAAGGTAAAACTTCTCCATGGTTGAAATTTTTTTATAATGCTAGAATGCATCTAAAATAAAAATAATATAGTATCTATCTATGAGTACTCCTTCAAAAATATCTATAACTGCACCAGCCAGGCTTCATCTGGGTTTTATGGATTTGAACGGTTCTCTTGGCAGAAAATTTGGCAGTGTTGGTATTGCTATTGACAGCATTGAGACCTCAGTAACAGTGTCAAAGAAGCCTTTGGTTAATAATACGCATATTGCAGATAATATAAAAAGAGCATATGAATACGCAAAATTAATTCTGAAAGCATATGAGCTTGATGAGTCTGTAGATATTGAAATTCATAAAAGCATTCCAGAACATGCGGGATTAGGTTCTGGAACCCAACTTGCTTTAGCTGTTGGCTCAGCTATATCTAATCTGTTCAATCTTAAACTAAGTTTGATGGATATAGGAAGAATTTTGGATAGAGGCAATAGATCTGGAATTGGCATAGGAGCCTTTGAACATGGTGGTTTTTTAATAGATGGAGGAAAAGGCAAATCAGAAGATCTTCCCCCTATAACTGTTCGGCATGATTTTCCAAGCAACTGGAAAATAATATTACTAATTAATAGTAGAGAAAAAGGATTACATGGAAAGAAAGAATTCAATGCATTTAAAACTTTGAAGCCTTTTCCTAAAAATCAAGCAGAAAAACTTTGTCGTTTGGTTAACATGATTATTCTTCCTAGCTTAATTGAAAAAAATTTTTATGATTTTTCTAATGGTATCGGTGAGTTACAAAAAATTGTTGGTACTCACTTTTCACCAATACAGGGTGGTGTATATTCGAATCCTGACATTGCAAACATTATGTCATTTGTCGAAAAACAAGGTTTTAATGGAGTCGGTCAGAGTTCATGGGGGCCAACTGGTTTTATACTAACGGATAGTGATACTTCAGCACATAAACTTGTTAAAGATATAAGAAAGAATTTTTTCTGTAAAGATTTACAAATTGAAATTATTCAAGGAAGAAATAATGGATCTGTTTTTAAAAAAATCGATTCCGATATTCATACTAATAGCAAAAAACAAAATTTAAAAAAGGAATAAATTATGAGTAAACCACTAATTATGCATATGATAACAACAGCAAAGAATTTAAGTCCATTCGATGTAAATATGGCTTATGATGCCGGCTGGGATAAATGTGTGCCTTATACTTCAATAGAAACAAAAGAGGTAGAAGGAATTGTGCAAGACGCAATCTTTTCAAGGCCTCCTGGTTTAAACAAGACTGGAATTTTTGTTGGAGGAAGAGATCCACATGAAGCTATAGAGATGCTAAATATTTGTAAAAAATCTCAAGTTCCTCCGTTTACAATTTCTGGTTTTGCTGACCCTAGCGGTGCTTTCACAACTGCGGCTGGAATGATTGCAAAAGTTGAAGAGTCTTTGAAAAAACATTTTGATAAAAATTTTAAAGATTTATCTGTTGTTGTTTTTGGCGGCACTGGGCCAGTAGGCTGTATAGCTGCAGTTCTAGCAGCATCATCTGGAGCAAATGTAAAAATTCTTGGCAGAAAAAAAGAAAAGTGCGACGAACTTGCAAATTATTGTCTTGAAAAATATTTAAGCCAAGGATGCACTTTGGTAGGCGCTTCGAATGATGATTTTAAAAATTTTGTGTCAGAAGTCGATGTTGTGCTTGCGAGCGGAGCTGCTGGAATACAGTTGGTTTCTGAAAATGATCTCAAAGAGGCAAAAAAATTAAAAGTTGCTGCTGATGTTAACGCAGTCCCTCCATCGGGTGTCTCTGGTCTTGATGCAATGCAGGATAGCAAGGAACTTAATGGCTCAAGCTCAGGAGCAGTAGGTATAGGAGCATTAGCTATAGGTCAGGTTAAGTACCAAGCACAAAGCAAGCTCTTAAAGAAAATGGCAAATTCAGAAAAACCAGTATTTCTTGATTTTAATGATGCTTTAGAATTAGCTAGAGAGTATGTTTCCTCAAAATAATATAGTTCTAATAGGAAACGCGTTAGTAAGCCAAAGCAAATCTCTGAGAAATTTAAAAAAAAGAGTAATAAATATTGATTCTTTTAATGATAAAGATCTTGTAGGAGAAAACTATCTTAATCCAGACCCACAAGGAAGAGTAAACAAAGACGTAATCTTAATTATAAAAAATTTAAATCTTGAGAAAAAAGATACTTTAATTATTATTTCATCCGAATATGAAAATGATATTGATTATTTTACCGAGCTTAAGAAATATGGGACTCCACTTGGAAATAGTCAATCAAACATTTACGATATTTATGATCACAGAAAAATTTTTAAAAAATTAAAAAAACAAAATATTAAATTTCCTGAAAAACTTTCAAATAGTGAACTAAACAATAAAGATTATATAAAAAAGAGTTTTCATTCATCAGGCGGTTTGAATTTAAAAAAAAATGAATTTTCTGAAGATTTAAATAAAGATGAGTTTTACCAGACTTTTATTGATGGAGATTCTTATTCGGTAATATTTATATGTAAAAATAAAGAATTCTCTATTGTTGGTATTAATAAAATTTTTTCAAAGAAAACAAAATTTTCTGAATTTACATTTTCAGGCGCCTACTCAAATTTAGATTTAAAGAAAGAAGTCATAGATTCGTTAAAAAGAATAATTAATTTCTTTGTAAAAAATTACAACCTTGTAGGCTTAAACGGGATAGATTTTATTTTATCTGATGATGTTTATTTCCTTGAAATAAATCCAAGAATTACACAAACATGCTTCATGTATGAAGATAATTTTTCCGATGGTTTTCTAAATGCACATATTGAGGCTTGTAGTCAAAATAACAAAAAAATTGAAATTAATGATGATAAAAGCTATTTTGCTTTTGAGACAATATTTGCTAATTCTTCTTTTAATTTTAACATTGACACTCAAGAATTAAATTTTCTTATTAATATCCCGAAACAAAATACTTTTATTGAAGTTGGTTATCCTATATGTACAATATGTAGTAAATCTAATACAAATGAAAGCCTGAAATCTGTAATGTCAGAAAGATTACAATTAGTTAAGAATAAACTTAAAAACGTAGAGATTATATAGATGATAAGTGTAAATCAAAGATCACAGCATTTAATTACTGATTTAATCGATAATTCTGATTATTATCGAGTAGAGGTAATAAAAGGATATAAAAACTGCACAATTATTGATGCTGGTGTAAAAAATGACGGTAACATGGAGGCAGGGCGAATAGTAAGTGAAATATGTCTCGGTGGTCTTGGGAGAGTGCATATTTTAAATTCCTTACAAAGTGAGCATTGGCCTTTAACAATTCAAGTCAATACGAATGACCCAGTAATTGCGTGCTTAGGTTCTCAGTACGCTGGATGGAGCCTTTCCTCCCAAAATAAAGAAAATAAGTTTAATGCTCTTGGTTCGGGTCCTGGAAGAGCGTTAGCTTTAAAAGAGCCATTGTTTAAAGATATTAAGTATTCTGACAAATATGATAAAACATGCATTGTTCTAGAAGTTGATTCTTTTCCACCAGACGACGTAATTGAAAAAATTTCAAAAGATACTGGCGTATCTACTAATAACTTAACAATTATTATCACGCCCACATCAAGCATTGTTGGAAATATACAAGTAGTATCGAGAGTCCTTGAGGTAGCGTTACACAAGGCGCATGAGCTAAAATTTCCAATGGAAAATATTATTGAGGGTTTTGGCAGTGCGCCGATCCCACCAACTTCTCCAGATTTTCTTACTGCCATGGGAAGAACGAATGATGCAATTATATTTGCTGGAATAACACAACTTGTAGTTCGTTCGTCTGATAAAGAGGCAAAAGAATTATGTTCAAATATGCCAAGCTCAAAATCAAGTGACTACGGAAAACCATTTGCTGAAATTTTTAAAGATTATGAGTATGATTTTTTTAAAATTGATGCAAATTTATTTAGCCCAAGTAAAGTAATTATTTCAAATGCAGAAACTGGAAATACTTTTATTAATGGAGAAATTGATAATAAATTAATGAAAAAATCTTTTGGGATCTAATTAGCATGTATTTACTTTTTACTGAAGATGATGGTTGGCATACTAATCAAATTGCAGAAGTATTTAAAAAGAATAATAAAGAATTAAATATAATAAAAATAAATGAAACTTCTATAGCAATAGACGAAAATCCAAAACTAAAATACCAAGATTTTGAAATTTCATTTGACAAGGTTAAAGGCGCTTTTGTGAGAGGTATTCCTGGTGGTACCTTAGAAGAAATCTGCTTTCATTTAGATATATTACATTACTTAGAGCTTGAAAATGTTACTGTCTATAATAACACGCTCTGTATCGAAAAAAGTGTTGATAAGGTCAGGACTTCATGCATTTTAACATCAGCTGGGATACCTACCCCAAACACATTCATTACAACAAATATTAAACATTTGAAAAATTTTCAAAATCAATTTCTTAAAAATGATCTTGTTTGCAAGCCTATATTTGGATCACAAGGAAAGGGCCTTGAAATACTTAATAAAAAAAATTACCATCCAGATTATGAAATGTTAAATAATGTTTATTATCTTCAAGAATTTATTGAACACCCTGATGAAATTTATGTAGATTGGAGATTATTTGTGATAGAAAACGAAGTTATTGCCTCCATGTCTAGAGAGGGAAGTTCTTGGATAAATAATGTTGCTAGTGGAGCAATATGTAAACCCTTTAAGCCTTCTCAAGAAATGATAAAACTTGCTATTGACTCGTCAAATGCTTTAGGCATGAATTATGCTGGTGTTGATATTATGCTTGGAAAAGATGGATACATGGTTACAGAAGTTAATAGTATTCCTGCATGGAAGGGCATTCAATCTGTATCCGAAAATATAAATATCGCAGAAATGATGATCGGTAATTTTCTTAAAATATGTGAGGAAAAAAATGCTAAGTGAAAATCAGGTAAAGATGGCTTTCGAGTATGCTTGTAAATTAGATGTATTTTCAATAAAGCCAGGTAACGTTTTATTAAATCACCCAGCTTACGGCATGACACATAAAGACTTTCTGCAAGGTTCAATGGCTTGTTCCGACACAATATGTGAACCCAATCTAGATATTGGTGAAAAAATATATCAAAGCGTAAGCTCATCCATGGATGTGGTTGGATGTAATACTAATCTTGGCATAATCCTTCTGTGTGTTCCAATTGTTGAGGCAATATATTTAAATAAAGATCATACTTTTGAGCAGGATAACCTTAAAAAAGTGATTGATAACATTGACGCAAAACAAACACAAAAGATATATAAAGCTATAAACATAGCTTCTGCTGGCGGCATGGGAGAAAAAAGTGAATTTGACCTAAAAAAATCAAAAAAAATAAATTTTACATTTTTTGAAGCGATGAAATATGCAAGCTCTTACGATTACATTGCTTTCCAATATTCTACCTATTTTGACAATATTATTAATAATTTAGCACCATGTTGGAGAAAATACTTTAAAAAAATGAATAGCGACGAAAATGCAACCACGGCATTATTTATGGAATTTATCTCTAATAATCCAGATAGCCTAATAGCAAGAAAACATGGTGTTGATAAGGCTATTGAGGTTTCAGATAGGTTTGTCGATCTTTCGAAAGAGTACAATGAGTCAGAAAATCCAAATAAATTAAATAATAAGTTGTTATTACTGGATTCAGAGCTTAAGATACAAGGGTTAAACCCTGGAACAACGGCCGACGTTGTAGTGGCAAGTATCTTTCTTAACCGCTTGGGTTTATAATACTATAGTTAGTTATTTACAATCTTTATAGTAAGAATTAACTATTTTACTTAAATTATTATAATAATAGGAGTTTTATCATGGCAATAAATAAAGTTTTAGTAGGGGAATGTCTAGTAAATGACAATGACCCAACAGGAACTATGGCAGAGATTGCTCACATCGATTTATTAATCGGTCCAAGAGGCTCAGCAGTAGAAACAGCATTTTGTAATGGTCTTTGTAACAACAAGGATGGATTTACATCTCTTTTAGCGGTGGTTGGTCCAAACTTGGTTTGTAAACCAAATACAATGATGTTTAACAAAGTTACAATTAAAGGTGCTAAACAAGCAGTTCAAATGTTTGGTCCTGCTCAGAAAGCTGTAGCTATGGCTGTTGCTGACAGCGTTGAAGCTGGAGTTATTCCTAAAGGTGAAGCAGACGATTTATACGTTTGTGTCGGTGTATTTATTCACTGGGAAGCTAATAGTGATGAGGCTATATATGAAAACAACTACAAAGCTACAAAAGGCGCTATTGAAGCTGCCGTTAAAAGCTTTCCTTCAGTTGATGACATGTTGGCTAAAAAAGATGCTACAGACCATCCTTTCCAAGGATTCTAAGCAATCTTGTATTATTTGCGCCAACTTCTAGAGTTGGCGCAGTTTTATAAAAATTTTAATCAATAGAGTGGGTATAAGCTAAGTTAATATATGTCCTCAGACGATAATAAAATTGAAAAAGAAGGTTTAACAAATCTAGAATTTTCATTCAAATACTCTATTCCAATAGAATCAGTAGTCTCAAATTCAAAAAAAAAGCTAAATAAAAATCTTAAGCAACATAGTAAAAGAGCTCTTGATGACGATCAATCAACAATTTTGAAAGCTTATCATGACTTAGGACTATTAGTGTCAAATGAAAAAGAAATTCAAATATATGAAGAAGTCCGAAAACTTAATTATCTATTTTGGCTTAAAGATAAACTCAAAGCTTTAGATTTTCAATTTACTGAAGAAAATTTGTATAGTGAAGATTCACATAAAATTATTACAAAAAATTATATTTCAACGCCAAAAAAAAATATAAATCTTTTAGACATAAAGAGTTTAAATATTTCGAATTTCCCGCTATATATAGCTATAATTCTATTAAATAAAGCCCATATCTCAAAAGAATTTATATACATTCAAAATATCGATAAATTACTTTATGAAAATATATCAAAAGAACTTTTAAATTTTAATATAGATTTAAAAAAACTTTCAATTAATCAGGATCTCTCACTATACAGATTCAATACGCTAAAAGATTGCAACAAATTAAAGATTTTAATATCCAAATACCTTGCAGAAATCCCAACTTTAGACGAAAAATTCTTTTCAAAAAGCGTAATCTCGTGCGTAACAAAGAAACTTGTTTTTGATTCTGCTCACTTTATCACAGATCATGATGGTAAATGTAAAAACATGCATGGTGGAAGATATAATATTGAGATCTCAATCAAAGACAGAATTGATCCGTTAACAGGATTTGTGATTGATTATTCACTTATAAAAAATATTACCAAAAATTTAGTAATTAACAAATTCGATCATAAAACTCTTAACTTAACATGCTCAGAACTTGCTTGGAGGTCAAGCACAGAATTTTTAGCTATAGTTATCTGGGAAATTTTAATAGAGTATTTACCAAGCTTGAGTAAAATTAAAATATTTGAGACAGAAACATCCTTTTGTGAATTTGAAGGTTGTTCTCTTGAAGAATTCCAAAAAAATGGGCCAAGTGAAATCCTAAGTTACTTTAAGAATCTTTCGAGAAACAGTGAAAAAAAAGAAGATTTGAATATAGCAGGATAACTACTATGCATTCATGGTTATTAAATAATTATAATTATTTAAAAGATCTCATTAATAATGATAATTTACCAAATTGTTTAATAATTACCGGAAATAAATCAATAGGTAAAGATTATCTAGCAAAAGCTATTGCTAGTTATTATCTTGAAATTAAAGAACAAGAGCTTCTGAACAATCAAAACTTTAAATATATTTCTTGTGAAGAGGGGTCAAAAATTATCAAAATAGATCAAATAAGAGATATATTTGAATATGTTTACCTACAGACAAATAAAAGATTAATTTATATTAAAGATGGAGATAAGCTGAACATTAATGGATCAAATGCTCTTTTGAAAATTATTGAAGAACCTCCAAAAGGAACAAAATTCATAATTACTACAAATAAAATACAATCTATTATTCCGACTATCAAAAGTAGGAGCGCAATAGTTAAATGCAATAATCCTACAACAGATGATATAAATGGATACTTAGAAAGTATTGAGGAAGTAGCTCTTGATAATTATTATGTCTTGTCAAACTTAAATAGCAAATATGTTAATAAAAAATTCTATTCGGAAAAATTCTTAATAATAAATGACTTTTTTTCTGAAATTGATAATTATATAAATTCAGAAGATAATATAATAAACATCTCAAGCAAATACTCAGCTTATAATATTGAGCAATTAATAAATATTTTACTATTCACGATAATTAATTTTCAGAAATCTTTTTTATTAAAGGATAGTTCGAGATTTTATGATGATAATGAAAATTTTTTAAAAAATTATAGTTCAAAAAAATTAGAATTCATTTATGATAAGCTAATAAGTATAAAGAAAAATATCAATATAATTCAGAATAATGAAACAATTTTATTTTCAATTTGTATTCTTTTTAAAAAAACTGCTAATTCAGCTTAGTTTTTTTCTGCTTTTATTTTTTACGTGCTCTATTTCTTATAGCACAGAGATTTTCTATATTGAGAAGAATTCTATGGTTATTGGCGACATAAGAAAAGTTCGCGTTGCAGAATCTGAAACTGTCGCCGATATGACAAATAGATATGAATCAGGATTTCAAGATCTTTTGATTGCAAATCAAAATTCCCATCACTGGGCTCCAACGGCTAATTCAGAATATATAATACCATCCATGTATGTGCTTCCAGAAAAAGATTATAACGGTATTATATTAAACCTTGCTGAACTTCGTTTATATTTTTATATTCCAGGAACTGATTTATATGAAAATACAAAAGTTATTACTTTACCTGTAGGTATTGGAAGGTTAGATTGGAAAACACCTTTAGGCGAAACTTTTATAAAAAGCAAGGTTAAAAATCCAACTTGGTATCCCCCAAAATCAATTATCTTAGAACATGAGGAGAGAGGAGAAGTATTGCCTCGCCAAGTAGAGTCAGGGCCAAACAACCCACTGGGTTATTACGCTCTTAAACTTAATATCGATGGAGGTTACTTACTTCATGGTACAAATAAAAAACATGGAATAGGGATGATGGTTTCTCATGGTTGTGTAAGACTGAGAAATAAGGATATTGAAACAGTTTTCTATAATTCTTTTATCGGCACTAAGGTAAAAATTATAAATGCCCCAATAAAATTAGGTGAACATAACGATTTTTTATATATGGAAGTTCACGCTTATAACAACGAAGAGGTGTATTCTAATAATGTTCAAAATCTATTAACCACTGAAAATATTTATAAGCCAGTTGTTGCAGTAATGGATTTTCTAGAAAATAACCCAAATTTTTCAATAAATTGGAAAGATGTATTTAAAACATATGAAGAGTCTTCAGGAGTACCCGTTATTATTGGCAAAAAAACTACTGATTAGAATCGGTGCTTTTTTTTAATAATGCGCATATAAAATTACTTAGTGTATTTGGTAAAATTTGGAGAAATTTCATTGTTATATGCATCGGCAAAGGAAATGATATTTCAAATTTTTTTGAGAAAATTCCTCTTTCTATAATATCGGCCGCCTTATTAGAACTAATAATGAATGGCATAGGAAACTTATTTTTATCAGTTAAAGGCGTTTTAACAAAACCTGGTGTTATTACTTTTACATCTATCTTGTTTTTTAATTCAATGTGAAGAGATGATGCTAAATTATATAATGCGGCTTTTGTCATAGAGTAGGGTTGACTATAAGGAAGACCTTTATACGCAACAAGGCTAGAACATATTACCAGCTTAGATTTATTAGTAGATTTAATCATAAAGCTTCTTGTGACATTTAAAATATGCATGAACCCCATAATATTCACATTAATGATGTTCTCATAATCAGAATAATCATCAGGGCTATATGCAGCCGACATAAAAATTATATTTAAAGAATCTGGATTTGATTCGACTATTTTTCTCGAAATGCTTAGACATTGATCCTTGTTTGATAGATCTAATGGTAAAACCTCATGATCGTTATTAAGCAAACTATTCAACTCATGTAATTTACTCTCATTTCTTGAGGAAAGTATTAGCTTGTAACCTTTATTATCAAGTTTTTTAGCTAATGATTTACCTATGCCAGAGCTTGACCCAATGATCCAGTATTTATCCATAATTAGGTTTTTTGAAGAACAAATTGATAAACGTTTGTTCGATTATTTATAAATCCAGAAGAACACGAAGCTAAATAATATTCCCACAATCTTAAAAACTTTTCATCAAAACCTAACCTCGATATGGTCTCAATGTTTGATTTAAAGTTTTTATGCCATATATCTAAAGTTTTAGAATACGAGTCACCAAATGAGAATTTATCAACTACCTTAAAACCATTATTTTTTGCATATTTTATAAAAATTTCCTGAGAGGGGAGCATGCCACCAGGAAAAATAAATGTTCTTATTGCATCAGTACCTTTTTTATAAGAATCAAATAACTTGTCATCTATAGTAATGGTTTGGATTACAGCTTTTCCTTTATTGATAAGTAAAGAATTAATTTTTTGAAAAAAAGTATTCCAATATTCAGAGCCAACAGCTTCAAACATTTCTATTGAGACAATGGATTCGTATTTCTTGCTTACATTTCTATAATCATCATAGATTATTTGAATATTTCCGTTATCCTTATGCATATTTTTTGCAAACTCAAACTGCCTTTTTGATATTGTTATGCTGTCCAATTTTTCATAACTATTTTTTGCAAAATTTAAAAATCCTCCCCAACCAGTTCCAATTTCAAGAAGGTCTCTATTATTTCCTGAGTTTAAAATATTATTTATCCTACTATATTTATTAATTTGCGCAGAGTATAAATCTTGATTATCGTTTTCAAATAAAGCTGATGAATAAGTTAATGATTTATCAAGCCATATTTTATAAAAGTCATTACCAAGATCATAGTGGGTTTCTATATTTTTCTTGCTTCCTGATAATGTGTTTTTGTTAAAAACGTATTTTAAATTTGAACAAAAACGTACTAAAGATTCACCAAATAAAAGTTTCTTTAGGTCTTCGTCATTAATTAAAACAAAAGTGAATAAATCTTTAAGATTAGATGACGACCAATTACCTTTTTTATAGTCAGAAGCAAAACCCACATCTCCATACTTCATCATATTGCCTACTATTTCCCAATTTTTTATATTAATGTCTGCAAAAACATCTTGAGTTTTTTTAATCTCAATGATCTCATTATCTGGTGTTGTAATAGTGAGATTTCCTTTTTTACACTTTTTTAATAAAGATAAAAAAATCTTAACTTTTAAATTATTGATTGCTTTCATAATTAGGTAATTCTATCAATTCTTTGTTTTGGCTTTTTATAAAATTTAACTTTTTTGAAAAATAATCTAATAGCTTGAAAATGAATAAGAAGGATTACTCGAAATATTAAAAAAGATGATTTAAAAAAGTTACTAAGCACCCATAAACTATTATTAATTTCTAATTTCTCTCCGTTAATCGATGTAACTAAAATATTCTTTTCGTCGCTATCAAAATAATCAATATCAAATCTAATGTATTCTAACTGATTATCAAACTTAATTTTATAATATCCTTCCCTTGGTAGAAAAGGGGATACATGAAATAATTTCTCTATGTAATAGTTTTGTTCAGATTTATGAAACTCATGATCGACGAATTTAATATAATAATGATTTTCTGAAAAAGTATTATTTACTTTCAATATGGTGCAAATGTGATTCTTGTCTTCATTGCAAAAAATAAAAGAGACTGGATTGAATGCATACCCTAAAACTCTAGGCATTGTTATTAACTCTATATTGTTAATTTTGTAATCTGAGTTTTTTTCTTTGATTACCTTGGCGCACCATTCAAGTAGGTTATTACTCCCATTGGCGTAGTCTTTCTCATATACTGAAAAAATATTAAATTTATTTAAGCCAAAAAACTTAGTCTTTTTGTTTGCTTTAAAAGGAAATTTAATACTTATGTAATTACAGCTATATCTAAAGCTATTAGCTTTTGGCCAAATTCTTTTGTGGAATACTAAGGCTTTTATTAATTTCATCTAATTGTCTATTTCTTTAAGTTTACTTACCGCCTCTATTGAAGATAACACTCCATCCTCATGGAATCCATACTTATGATAAGCACCACAAAAGAAGGTTAGATTTCTCCCTTGTAAATCTGGAATTCTCTCTTGTGCTACTAAAGCCTCTGAATTAAAGATCGGATGGTCTAATTCATGTATATCATAGATTTTGGACTTGTTAATCTTGTCGCCTGGATTAAGTGAAACAAAGATAGGATATTTTTTGTCAATATTTTGAAGTGAATTCATCCAATATGTGAGAATAGGGAGGCTTTTATTAGTTTTTTTATATATCCAGCTAGCCCAATATTTCTTATTTTTTGGCATTACTGAGCAATCTGAGTGAAGTATTACAGCGTTTTTAGAGTATTTGATACTATCCATTGCCTTTCTTTGCTCGTTATCCAAATTATTTCCAATTTTCAAGACTTGGTTAGGGTGATTGCTGTAAATAACATAATCATAGCTAGAAACGCCTTCTTTTGATGTAATTTTCAATCTATCTTCTAATTTTTCGACATTTAGAACCTCATCATTTAATCTAATTTTAGCTTTTAAAAGTTTTTTTAGGGCTTCTACATAGGTCTTACTTCCGCCTTTAATGACATACCATTGAGGCTGATTAATTAAGCTTAAAAGACCATGGTTTTTCATAAATCTTATATAAGATAAGTAGGGAAATTCAAGAATTTGGCTTGGGTTACAGCTCCATATTGAACTACCCATTGGCACAATATAACTTTCGATAAAAAACTTAGAAAAATTATTGTCTTTCAGGAAGTCTGCTAGGCTTTTTTTATTATCTATGTTAAGACTATTTAGAGTTTTTTGTGATAAATTATTGAATCTATTTATATTATAAAGCAAATTATAATACTTTGGGTTTAGTAAACGAGCTTTATTAGCAAAATAGCTATTAAAATCTTTAAATTTTATTTCAGGATCTTCTAATGCTGTGCTTGTAATTGCAAAAGACATATCACTTTTTTCAATATCTATCTTTAAGTCGCACAGCATCTTATAAAAATTGGGGTAGTTCCCCTTATTAAATACTATAAACCCAGTGTCGACGTTAATATTTACATTTTCATTATAATTTATATTTAACGTGCGAGTATGGCCACCAAGGTAGTTGTTTTTCTCATATATGGTTAAATCGTAAGAGTTATGAAGAAGGTATGCTGCATACAATCCTGAAATACCTGATCCAACTATTGCTATTTTTTTCATTTGATTAGATAACTTCGTATAATCATTATTATGTTAAATTATAATAAGTTCACCCATAGGTATTAGTCAAAGAACCTATAGAATCAATAGTAATAGTAACCTTTGACCCCTTTTCCATGGGTCCAAGTCCTTGTGAAGTGCCAACGCAAATTACATCGCCTGGATATAAAGTCATATTTTGAGATAAGTACATAACTATTTCTTCTGCAGAAAACATCATATCGCTTACAGGATAATCTTGTTTAATATCTGTGTCGTTAATTATTGTTTTAATTTGAAGGTTATTAGGATCTATATTTTTAGCTATATATGGACCAAAAACACCAAAATTATCGAAACCTTTACATCGTGTCCATTGATCAAAATTTGGGTCATTTTTTAATAAGCCAAAAGCAGTAACATCGTTTATGCATGTATAACCAAATATTGCATTTTTTGCATTATCTATATTATCGATATCCTTTACCTTTAATCCTATGACGATTCCAAGTTCGCCTTCAAAGAAAACATCACCATCATAGTTTTTTGGGTGCTCAATATGATCATTTGGGCCTGCAAAAGACGTGGGAGACTTAAATATATAGAGAGGTTTTTCAGGGTAGCTTAACCCCTTTTCATCTGCTAAAGCTTTATAATTATTCCATAAAGCAATCATTTTTGTCGGTATACATGGACTCTTAAGCTCAACCTCACTTAACTTAACCTCTTTATTCGTTTCTTTCGGAGAATTGAAAAAATCTCCCTCATAGACAGTGATTTTTAAACCATCTTCAGATAATTTTCCAAAATTTAAACTACCTTCGAATATAAACCTTGCCCATCTTTCCATAAATCCTCCTTAAATAATAATTTTTCTAGTTTTTTTAAAGGCTCTTTTTCATAATTTAATTCGTGACACATATAGGCTCTAGTATGCTTCGAGCCAATATATCCTTTAAACAAGCATGCTAAATGCTTAGTAAAATCAGTTATTTTCATATCTTTACAATAATTAGCATTAATGTATGAAAAATATTTCTCTAATATTTCGTTTCTATTTTTCTGCTGCTCAGAATTAATTAAAATATCAATTTCATTTAGTATAAACGGGTTATTACAAACCACCCTGCCAAGCATAACTCCATCCACGTATTGTAAGTGTTTGACAGCAATATTAGGATCATTTATTTCTCCATTTAAAATAATTTTAATATCTGGATAAGCCCTCTTTACTTCATACACCCTTTCATAATTAATCTCGGGTATAGATCTATTGTGTTTCGGGTTAATTCCTTTTTTAAGAAGAGCAATCCTTGCGTGAAGATGAAAAACTTCAACACCTTGACTAGAAACAATATTAATAAAATCTTTTAAGTATTTAATATCATTCAGGTTATCTATGCCTAAACGAGTTTTTACTGTTATTGGTAAAACTGTATTTTTTGAAATTTCTTCAACACATTTAGCAACAATTTCTGGTTGTGAAAATAAGCATGCTCCGAAATTTCCAGATTGCGCTCTTTTGCTTGGACACCCTATATTTAAATTTATTTCATCATAACCATATGATTCAATAATTTTTGCACATTCTGAAAGTTTCCTCGGATCATCTCCTCCTAATTGGAAACCTACTGGGTTATCAAGATTATGCTCAAGTTTATTATATCTACTCGTTTTATTATGCAGAATGGCGTTTACTGCTACCATTTCTGAATATAACATTGCGTGTTTTGATATTAGCCTTAGAAAATATCTAAAATGAATATCAGTATGGCCCATCATTGGAGCTACACATAAGTTATACGGATTCTTGTTCAACATAGTCATAACCTGATTAGTAGTTTATTATATACGTCTTTAACGAAAAACATATAGAATGAATTCACCTGCTCTTTTAATAAATAATTTAACAAAAGTTTATTCAAATGGTCACAAGGCCTTGCATGGAATTAACTTAGAAATACCCCATGGTGATTTTTTCGCGTTACTTGGCCCTAATGGCGCTGGTAAATCAACAACTATCGGCATAATAACATCTCTAATAAAAAAAACAGAGGGAGATATTCAAATCTACGGAATAGATATAGATAAAAACTTTGTTGAAGCTAAAACATATATCGGCCTAGTTCCTCAAGAAATAAATTTTAATACCTTTGAGCCGATTAATGAAATCCTGACTAACCAAGCAGGCTATTATGGTGTTACCAGGGATGAAGCAATACCCGAGTCTGAGAAGCTACTTAAAAAACTTGGGCTCTGGGATAAAAGATTTCATTTTTCTAGAAAACTTTCAGGTGGCATGCAAAGAAGGCTGATGGTCGCAAGAGCGTTAATTCATAAACCAAAGCTTTTAATACTTGATGAGCCGACTGCTGGAGCAGATGTAGAGGTTAGAAGACTTATGTGGGACTATTTAAAATTTTTAAATGAAAATGGAACAACGATTATCTTAACAACTCATTATTTAGAAGAAGCAGAAAACCTCTGTAAAAATATTGCAATCATTGATGATGGTAAAATTTTACGAAATTCAAGTATGAGAAATTTTTTAAATGAGCTGAAAAGCGAAAATTTAATCTTGTATACCGAAAATCCTCTTAAAAATGATTTTAGTGTTGAAGGCTTAGACATCAATATAATAGATGAGAATACATGTGAGGTGTCTATTTCGGTCGATTCTAGTATCAATTTTCTTATAGAAGAACTTTCTAAGAAAGGTGTAAAAGTGAAATCTTTAAAAAATAAAACAAGTCGACTTGAGGAGTTATTTATAAGAATGGTGGATAAAAATGGAAAATAATTTTAGCTTACAAATAATAGCTTACAACACAATCGTAAGAAAAGAAGTGCTTAGGTTTTCAAGGATATGGAAGCAAACTTTAATTCCGCCAGTTATTACAAATATTTTGTATTTTATAATATTTGGTAATTTAATTGGAGAAAGAATAGGACAGATAAATTCATTCACATATACAGATTTTATTTTTCCTGGTTTATTATTGATGTCTGTAATAACTCACTCTTACACAAATACAGTTTCATCTTTATATATATCTAAATACCATAGATATATTGAGGAGCTTTTGGTTTCCCCTATACAAAATTATACGATCCTAGCAGGTTTTATAACTGGAGGTGTTATAAGAGGATTAGCGGTTGGTGTAGTTGTGATATTAGCAGCTCAGTTCTTCGTAAATTTTACAGTACATAGTATACTTTTAATGTTAATAGTAATTTTATTATCGTCCACTCTTTTTTCAATGTGTGGATTTTTAAACGGATTATTTGCGAATGATTGGGATGATATTAACGTGATACCAACATTTATTATGACACCACTTACATATCTCGGTGGAATTTTCTTTTCAATTTCGATGTTACCAGAAGTTTGGCAAGACATAGCCTTGGTTAATCCGATATTATATCTTATCAATGCACTAAGATATTCAATGCTTGGAATTACAGATGTGAGTATTATTTTTGCTTTTTTTATTATTCTAATTTTTAATATCTTTATTTTTGCACTTTGCATGTATTTTTTGAGTATAGGAAAAGGACTAAGGACATAATATTATGCAAAAAGAAGAACAAGTATTGAAGAACATTTGGCGCGAACTCTCAATGAGTTTAGTGGAAAGCGGCCACCCTTATCATATTTTTTCAATTTCGACAGTTTATAATGGTCTTCCAGATGCAAGAAGCGTGGTTTTAAGAGGAGTTAATGAGGAACAAAAATCTATCAATTTCCACACAGACTCTAGATCAAAAAAAGTTTATCAATTTAGCAAAGAGAATTCTGTATGCGCTCTTTTTTATGATAAACCTAAGAAAACACAATTAAGAATATACGGTGATATCCATATTGAAGATGATAAAGATACAATCTTAAAGAAATGGAATGACTCAAAGGAAATGAGTAAATTATGTTATTTAAATAAATATCCTCCAGGACATACTTTGTCAGCTTCAAGAGATTATTTATATAACGAGAAAGATCTTAAAAACATTGATAAAGGAGTTGAAAATTTTTTAATTATTAATTTAAATATAAGAAAAATTGACTGGCTATTTTTAAATCATAAGGGACATGAAAGAATGTTGATTGATTTAAAAAAAAATGAAGAAGTAAAATATGAATGGATAGCACCTTGAGGAATAAAAAATATGAAAGAAATAGATAATATTTTAACAAGAAATTCGCCATTGGAATTGTGTAAACCATGCCCTGATGAAGCTCAAATGGACTTAGTTTATAAAGCAGCATTAAGAGCACCAGATCATGCTTGGTTAAGACCATCTCGTTTTTTACAAATTACTGGCGATGGCCTTGAAAAGCTCTCTGAAATTTTTTGTAGTTATGCGAAAGAAAATATTAAAAATATAACAAAAGAAAAACTTGAAAAATTTAAGAAAGCTCCATTTAGGGCTCCAATGATAATCGTCTTGATTTCTAATATAACTGATCACCCATCTGTTCCAGAGCATGAACAAATGTTTTCAACAGCTGCTGCAGCGCAAAATATTTTACTCTCTTTGCATGCTATGAATTTTGGTGGAATATGGAGAACTGGTAAATTTGCAATGAACCCTAGCATTGAGAAATCTCTTGGTTTGGAAAAAAATCAAAGAATTTTAGGATATCTGTATGTTGGAACGCCTTGTGGTAAAGTGAAAAAAATTCCTGAACTCAATACATCAGATTTTGTAAGAAAAATGCAGTAAATTAATACCACCATTTTTTAACAATTAACCCTCTCGTAACCCAGAAGAATACATATACAGATAAACCCAGGATTGCTAGTTTACTTACCTGAATTAATTTATATTCGTCCATTTGCCCAGCAATATTTGCTAAAGCAAAGATTGTTAAAAATAAAAAAACTGTTAGCCAAGCAGTTGCAAGCCAAAAGAGCCCTTCTAGGATTGTTTCCATTGTATCTTTATTCATATCAATTTAATATCATACTATTATATTAAATAACAGTTAGGAGTTTACTGATGTCAGATGATATGTGTAAAAAGGATATAAGGGCGCTGCTTAAAACTTTTGGAGTTATGGCTGATGAAGCAATTGTGGGTCATATCGCAAAAAATCCAAGTGCAGAAATACTAAAGCTCAAAGTAACTTTAGAAGATATGACAGATTACGGTGACAATAATGTCGAGATTTTAGAATTAGAAGTTACAAAAGATATTCACTGTAAATAGTTTATTTAATTATAGAATTTAGAAAATCAATAGCAATTTTTTTAATTTTTGGATCATGTAAAACCCCGTGCTGTTTTGAAAGAATGGGATCTTCATCTATTATAATAGATTTGCTAAAACTGTTTTTATTTAAAAATTGCCCACAATGACCTTTTAAGTAGTCTGCCTGGAACCAAGGATCATATTTTGCAACTATCGATAGTATTGGTTCGTTATACGGGCTATTAACTCCTCTATATTCATCCCAGCCTGCATTACACGTCCAACCCTCAATAATTCTTCCACTTACTCCAAGCCGACTATTTTTCGGATGATATGTCGCTGTTGTAATACCTCCCTCACTAAGGCCAACTAAAAATATATTTTTATCATCAACCCAACCTAATTTTTTTGCGTTTAAAATTGCATTTTCGGCATCTATCTGTCTAATTTTGAGGACGCTTCTATAAAGACCTCCTTGGTTCGTATCTGTATTACATGAGCGGGCATATTTCTCTCTTGCCATGCTAGCAGGCGCAATTACAGCAAATCCATTTTTTGCAAAAAAGTCCATTCTTTTAACAGTGCCCTTCCATATACCTGCGCAACCATGTAAATATATTATGGTTTTATATTTTTGTTTAGGAAATTTTTTATCATTAATGTTTTTTATTGTGGTTTTATATATATTTGCTTCACCGATTGGTATTCTTACAAGAGCATTTTCCCAAGGCAAATTTACTTCTTTAGGATTACGAAAGTCATCAACAAACATATTGCTGGGTTTTGTGAATTTTTTCATAGAATTATGAAATTTAGAATAAAAATCACTATAGTAGTCAGCAGAGTAAGAACTGCATGCGATAAACATTAGTAATAAATAAAAAATGAACTTATTCATATTTGTATATTAATATTAATTAATAATTCTGTATACTCTAATTTATGAATATTAGCGAATATCCAGAAACAGATGAGCAAATTAATTTATGGAATAGCTATTTAAATTCAAAAAAAATTTACCCCATTGAATTAATTGTTAATAAAAATAGCAAAAATTATCATATTTTGCAGAAAATATTTAAAACACTAAAATTAGATAGAATTGAGCCAAAAAATTTTATTAAAACCTATATAGACGCAAAAACAAGAAATGATATTAATTATTTTGTTTTAACTATGACGAACTTATTTCTTTCACATAAGGTTAATAAATCATTAAGCGAAGGACAGTCAATTAAATCAGCTCGAACACAAACTGTTGCACGTATACTTTGTTTATCATTCAGTGATCCAAAAATAACCGAGGAAGAAAATTTTAAAAATCTTAAAAAAATCGTGAGAGAAAAAACAAAAAATATTCGTACCTAATTATACATATAATCTCTTGTAACAGGAATTGTATCTAATTTTTTTGATAATAAAATATGAAAAACAACATTCCTATTATAAATAAATGAGTACTGACAAGATGCTAAGTAATATTCCCACATTCTAATAAATTCTTCGTTAAACATATCTAAAACTTCACTTCTGTTACCCATAAAATTTTTCTTCCACATATCTAAAGTTTTTGCATAATGTGTTCTCCATATTTCGAGATCACTAATAAGCATTTTTGATTTTTCTATAACCGGTGAAATTTCAGATATAGTTGGTATGTAGCCTCCAGGAAAAATATATTTAGTAATCCACGGTTCAACAGGTTTTGGTGTGCCTAAACTACCAATTGTGTGCAGTAAAGCAATTCCGTTATCTTTTAACATATTACTAACTTTATTAAAAAATATTTGATAATACTCTTTTCCAACATGTTCAAACATGCCTACAGAAACTATTCGATCAAAACTTTCATGAATATTTCGATAATCCATCAGTTTAAAATCAACTAAATCGTCTACACCCGATTCTTTTGCGGCAAGCTTGCTATGTTTCAATTGGTTTTCAGACAAAGTAACACCTAATACCATTGCCCCAGTTTGTTTAGCAATTTCAATACTAAGCCCACCCCAGCCCGAACCAATATCTAGGACTCGACAATCCTTTGTGATTTTTAGTTTCTTGATAATAAACTTAATTTTATTTTCCTGTGCTTTCTCCAAAGAATCATCTTTATTGATAAAATAACCGCATGAATATTGCATTCTTGTATCTAAAAAAGTTTTATATAGTTCATCAGAAATATCGTAATGATGAGAAACGTTTTTTTTTGAATTAAAAATATTATTTTTTTTTATGATATTTTTTACAACCTGTAAAGCTCTTAGAATTAAAGATTCTTTAAAAATAGAATCTTTATTCCCAACATTCTTCAGTATTATTTCAAGAAAATTAGAAACATTACCATTTTCAATTTGAATTTCACCATTCATGTAACCTTCACCAAAACTCATACCTGGTAAAAATATTATTTTTCTATATAAATATTTATTTTTTATTTTAAGCTTTAACGAATCTTTCGTAACTTCTGATATATCAAATGTTTGATTGTTATGACTAACTAGTATAAAACCATTGTCGATAACAAGATTTCTTAAAAACTTGACTAATATTTTTAAGAAAAAGCTGCAATATAAATTTGAGAAAAAATTTAGCAAAAACATAATTTACTCTCCTGAAAACTCATGTAACAAATGTTCAGTTTTATACCTACAATATAGAATATATCATCTTTTTTATGTTATCTATCAATTTTTATAGTACTATAGCTGTCTTTTGGATAATGAAATGAACCATATTCTTAACACAATTAATTGGATCAAAAATGATTACACGTCATACCCTGTTAGATTCACTATAGAACTTGTGGCTTGGGGTATAACAATTGGCTGTTCAGTTGTAATGGCGTTAACTGTTCCTAACCCTCCCCTTTTTGAACTGTATATTGTTTGGATTATCGGTTGTATTATGTACACATGGGCTGCATGGACAAGAGGGTCGTTTGGCATGTTAGCCAATTATATTGCATTGACTTTAATAGATAGTTTTGGGTTATACAGAATTATTATTTCAGGATAGAGTTTATAATTTCCGGCGGCCTTCCTATTACTGCTTTGTCCTTTGAGACAAGAATTGGTCTTTCGATTAATATTGGATACTTTAAAATGGTAAGAATAATCTCTTTTTTTGTCATATTCTTTAGATCGATCCCCTTCTCTTCAATAATCTTTTCTTTTTTTCGAATCAATTCTTTTGGATCAATTTGAAGTTTGTCTAGTAAATCTTCTATTTCTGAGTAAAGCAGTTCTTCGGAAAGGTATAATTTAACCTTAAATTGTTTTTTACTGCTCTCTAGTAGTTTCAGCCCTTCTCTTGATTTGCTGCATCGCGGATTGTGATAATATATCATATAAAATTAGAACTTATGCCTGTGACTCCAATATTATGTAAAATGGCGTCCCCAAGGGGAGTCGAACCCCTGTTGCCGGGATGAAAACCCGGTGTCCTAGGCCTCTAGA
>CAJWEM010000015.1 GCA_913031205.1 uncultured Gammaproteobacteria bacterium
ATTTTAATTTCAGAACTAGATGAAATTATTAAAAATCTCAAAGCTGCTGATCAACAATATATTCGGGATGGAATGGAAGAGCTTGAAATACAAATTGTTAAAACTGCTAAAGATTACGATGAGTATAAATATATGACTGGTGAGCAAGCAATCGAATTTTTACAAAGTCTAAGCGATGGAAAAACTAAAGCATTTGTAAAAGAAGAAGATTAATCTTAAGCTATTGCTTTAAAAAAATATTAAATTATTAGAATGAAATTATTTTTATTACGACATGCAAAGTCGACATGGAACACGTTTGAAAATGATCATGATCGAGAGTTATCAGAAAGAGGCTATCAAGATGCACACACTCTTGCAGGACATATCGAAAAAAGTAAAATCTCCTTCCAAAAAACGTTTTGTAGTACTGCGAAAAGAACAAGAGAAACATTAAAAATACTAAAAGCTAATACGTCAAATTCAATTTTAGATATTGAATACAAAGCAGATCTCTACCATGCCTCTGAACTAATGATGACGGATATTATCGATGAAATCAGCGTAAAATCATTATTGATAGTATCACATAACCCTGGAATCTCTGGCTTGATTTCACATTTGTCTCGTTCCCAAGCTTATAACTTCCCGACATGTGTTTTTGCTGGTTTTACTTTAGATAAAACAAAACCAGAGAAAAAAATCAGTACAGAATTTATAATTCGCCCAAAAGATGGAAACATTATTAGCTTGATTTAAAAAATCTGGTAATTTAAATGTTATGAAAATTTTATACTTACTTTTGATTTTTACTTTGCTCTCTTCCAACGCAGTTGCAGAAAAATGTAAAGGCAAATCAAAAAAGGATTGGAATAATTGTTTTGGAACATCAAACTCTTGGTACGGAACCTATATTGGATATTTCAAAGATGGAAAAAAAGATGGCAAAGGGACAATTCATTTTTATAATGGTGATAAATTTGTAGGTAAATTTAAGCAGGACAAAAAACATGGAAAGGGTAAATTTACTTACTCAAGTGGAGAGACAAGCTCAGGTATTTGGGAAGATGACTTGTTTATTGGGAAATAGTTAATATACTAAGTTGTATGTGTAGAATTTTATTGATAATTTTAATTTTTTTTTCAAGCAATATCTTTGCTGAGCCCGCTGTCATCAACTGTAAAGGAAAAGATAATTCAAAGTGGACAAATTGCTTTGGAGCATTATCAAAAAACGGAACCACCTATGTTGGAAACTTTTTAAAAGGTAAGATGCATGGTAAGGGTACTTTCACTTATTCGGATGGTGCAACTTATTTTGGTGACTTTAGAAATGGCAAGGAGTCCGGAGAGGGAACTTTTATATGTTGGGCTCATGGAGCAAAATATGAAGGTGCTTTTAAAAATGGATTAAAGCATGGAAAAGGCTCGTATAATTATCCTGATGGTGCAACTTATGTTGGGGATTGGGAATATGGTAAAAGGCATGGCACTGGGATTTACACTTTTGCTAACGGAGAGAAAATGGTTGGGGAATTTAGGGAAGATAAATATCAAGGGAATTCCAATGATGGTTAGGATATACCCTATGAACCTTACAAAATTCACAGGGTCCTAAAATAATTAAGCGTCTTTTTCAGTATCTTCTACTGCTTCAGTAGACTCTTCATTATTTTCTTCATCCATTTTCACAGCTTCTTTTGACTCTTCAGAATGATCAGCTCTATGATCATCGTCATCGTGTGCGCCGCTACAATGGCTAGCAAAAGATACTGTTGAGAAGAAATATATAACTAATAATAAATATTTCATGATTGACCTCCTAGATTAAGTCAAATTATGCGTCATTTTCAGCTTGATTCATAGCTTCAGACGATTCATCTGTGCTATCACTGTCTTTCTTAGCAGACTCATTTGTTTCCATATGACCTTGATCTGCTTGACGGTCTGGACCACCGTGACTTGCTCCAGAACTACAATGATTTGCAAAAGATGCTGTTGCAAAAAAGTAAACTACTAACATTAAGTATTTCATAATATACCTCCTAAAAAAATAAGAATATAAAGTCTATACAAAATATTATCTTTTTCTATATGTACCATATCTGTACAGATAAAAATAGACAAAATCTGTACATTAGTACTTTTTTACACACTTTTTCACAAATACTCTTTGTTTTCTTGATATATTGGGCGTATGAAAATTATTAAGTGCATATCAAGTATTATCTTATTTTCAGTGATCGTAGTTAATTCTGCATTTGCCGAGGTAAAAATTGCGGATAATGAGGAAATTATCTCCCTCATGAAACGCGGAGTACCTTTGATTGATGTCAGAACTCTTGAAGAGTGGCAAAAGACTGGTGTTATAAAAGATAGTAAACTTTTGACTTTCTTTGATAAGAACGGTAACTCAGATCTTGAGGATTGGATGCATCAGTTGAGTAAAATAGTCAGCAAAGATGACCCAGTAATAATTCTATGTAGAAGTGGGAAAAGAAGCGGTATAGTTTCAGATATACTTAGTGAGAAAATGAATTTTTCAAAAGTTTATAACGCAAATTCAGGGATTATTGGTTGGATTAATGATGGGCAAAAAACAACCACGGATGGAATATCACATGAAAAATAAAGTTTTTGCGCTTGTTTTTCTTTTAATCCTTTCATCAAATTCTTATTCAGATACTTGGTCAATGGAATTTTGTAAATCAGTTGCGGCAGAAGTAAACATTAATTTACCTATGAGTGTAGATTCAGTGACAGAGTTGAGAAATGCATTTTGCTTGCCAGACAGAAAAGGGCCAATATTTAATTACAATTATGTTGTTGCGGAAAATATAAAATCCATACCCGAAACACAAAGGGATATAGTTAGAAGATCCTGGTGCACTACCCCAGACCTTCTAGATATGCTTAAAAGCCTATCCAATGCTAATTTCTTATATTATCAAGAGGATGGCACTTTTGTTGGAGAATTTAGCTTTTCTAAAGAGGACTGCGACTAGTTATTAAATATAATGTTAAGAGAAAAAACAAAAAATTTAACCTCAGAACAAATCAGCGATATAATTTCAATGGCATTATCGGATGACATAAGCTTTGACAGTATAAAAGAAATATACGGAATAAATAGCGACGATATTAAAAAAATTATGAAAGATAATATTTCTTTCGGTTCATACAAATGTTGGAGAGAACGAGTAAAGAAATTTACAGCAAGAAGACAATACTATAAATAAAAAGGTGATTATAATGATGATTCGAATGTTAAAGATTTTTTTACTTATTATATTTATGACAAACCAGGTTAAAGCTGAAGAAATATTTAAAGACGATTTTCAAGACTCTTCAAAATGGAAGTTTATTGCCGACGATGTTATGGGCGGCGTCTCAACTGGAAGTGTAGTCTATGAAATGCAAGAAGGCACTTCGGTAGCTTTTATGAATGGCGATGTTTCCACAGAAAATAACGGAGGATTCATACAATTTCAAAGAAAACTCAAAGATGTTGATCTACGCCATGCAAAATTTATTAAAATTGTAGCAAAAGGTAATAATCAAAAGTACTTTATACATTTACGTACTTCTGGAACAATTCTGCCCTGGCAATACTATCAATCAGAATTCATAGTAAAATCAGAATACCAAGAATTCATCCTTCCGTTGGATAGCTTCAAAAAATCAGGCTCCTTTTTATCTGATAGAGTAAAAGCAAAAAGTATTAAATCTATAGGCGTTGTAGCATTTGGTAGAGATCATAAAGCAAATCTTTATGTAAAAGAAATATCTTTTATAAAATAAGACTCCAATATTTAAATATGAAAAAAAATATTCAAAAGTTAGCTCTCATAATATTAGCATCTGCTCTATTTGGTTGTTCTGAAAAGCATGCATTTACAGATAAAGAAAATTTAAATCTAATCTTGAATGATTTATTTAAAGGAGATTTCTATTCATGTAATTTAAATCCTAGCAAAAAGGAGGAAAGTAATTATCAAGCAAATAGAAATATTAATATGATATATACTGAAGAAATAGTAGGACTAATATACAGAAGTGATAAATGGGATCACGGTAACAGTATTTTTGTAAAAAATAGAAATAATCAAGGTGAATTTCTCTTAGGAAGTTTTTATACAGAAGATGACTTTAAAAAAAATCTAGTAAATAAAGATCACAAGATTTTTTTTAAAAACAATATTCTTCAAGTAAATTTATTTGAACAATCTAATCATAACGAGTACACCTGCCAAAAATTAGAAAAAATATTATCAGAGGCTATGAAAAAGGAAATTTTGAAGAATTTTTTGTTGCAGAGAAACGTTGATAGGTCTTAAATAAAAAAAATATGACAAATCATTGATTATTCAATAATATATTGTAGTTTTTAATATAATTATAAAAATGACAAGGAGATATTATGGCGGGCGCTTCAGAAGCTGGTGAAGTAGTAAAAGCAAAATTTAGCTTCAGTAAAAAAGATAATAAAAGGCAAAATGACTATTGTTTGGGTGGAGAAATTTGGAAGAATGTTCCAAACACTGATTTTGCTTATTATTCAACCCATGGAAGATTTTCATCATCTAAGGATGTAGGTTTTCCTGGAAACGGATGTATTCTTTGCACTGAAGAGGAACTTAAACAAGAGGTAAATGAGTGGGCTGATCCTGATAAATCAGGCAAAGACTTTTTCACTTTATGGATGGATCAAGCAAAGGAAAGCGAAAAAGAAAGTGAACAAGAGTAATAATAGAATACAATAATGTTAAGATTCTTTATATTAATTGTATTCACCCTTTCATCACTAAGTTCATATGCTATCGACTCATTAAAAAGTGTTGATGCTAGCTATATTTTTTATTACAAAAATATGGCGGCAGGCACCATGGACCTAAAAATTAATAATGAAGAAAATAAAATTATCGCAAGTACTACTTACAAAGGTAACTTTATTGCTTCTATGTTTGGTAAAGGCTCCAGAACTGAAGTTGCGCAGTTAGAAAGGCATAAAAACAAAATAATGCCAATAAATTATAGTTATAAAGATAATAAGAATACGTACAATATAGTTTTTGATGTTACTGGCGCTTCTATCGTTTCAGAATCTAAGGATTTTTATCTATCCTCTAAAAATACATTATATGATCCAGTTTCACTATTGGTGGTTTTAATGTATAGCTATCCAAATTTTAACCAAAAATATTCTGTAGTATCAAAGAAAAAATTGAAAGAATATAATTTCTCTTTCAAAGATAATATTAGTTATATGATAGGCGAAAAAAGTTATAATGTTTTTTCAGCTGAATATAATCGCGGCAGAAAAACAAATTACTATTTTTTTTCAAAAGATCATAAAAATCTGCCAGTTTCGATAATGGTAAAAAAGGATGGGAAAGAGAAGATAAGAATAGATTTATCAAAAATAAAACATATAAATTAGTGAATTTTATAGAATTATGGATCCATTATCACAAGGAATAGTTGGTTCGGTAGCAGCACAACAGCTAGCAAATAAAAAAGTAATTGTATTATCCATCATATTAGGATTTTTCTCAGGCATGGCTCCAGATTTGGATATATTTATCAGATCAAGCAATGATCCACTAATGGCGCTGGAATTTCACAGACAGTTCACCCATTCTTTAATTTTTATCCCAGTTGGCGGATTAATATGCAGTGCGTTCTTTTATCTCTTATTTACGAAAAGACAGGATATGTCTTTCAAAACAACTTATTTATATTGTACTTTAGGTTACGCTTCTCATGGACTCCTTGATTCATGCACATCATACGGGACACAACTTTTTTGGCCATTTAGTGATTACAGGGTCGCATGGAACACAATATCAATAATTGATCCATTATTTACTATCCCACTTTTAATTTTTGTCGCCTTAACAATATTCAAAAAAAAAATTATTCTCGCCAGAACAGCACTTTTGTGGGTTATATTTTATTTTTCTTTAGGATATATACAGCATGAGAGAGCAGAGAAATTAGCACTTAGTATTGCTGAAGCAAGAGGCCACATAGTTAAAAGAATTGAAGTTAAGCCAAGTTTAGCGAATTTAATAGTATGGAAAGCCATTTATGAAACAGAAAGAAAATATTATGTGGATGCTTTAAAAATTGGGTTTGGGAATAAAATTATACAGGGTACGAGTATTGATAAATTAAATGTAGTAAAATCCTTTCCATGGTTAGATCAAAGTTCGCAGCAGGCAAAAGATATTAAAAGATTCAGTTGGTTTTCAAATGGATATTTAGCTATATCAAAAGAAAATCCAAATAGAATTATTGATATTAGATATTCAATGTTACCAAATGAAATTCATGGTCTATGGGGTGTTGAAATATCAAAAAATACAGATAGAAAAGAACATGTAAAATATTTTTTTAACAGAGAAAATAATGCTTTAGCATTAAAAAAATTATGGAATATGTTGATAAATTAAAATTGAGATAATAACTATGGACAAACAAGTAATTGCTATTGGTGGGGGAGGATTTGGTCGTAATCCAGGAAACGGCATAATCGAAAAATATATTCTTGATCAATCTGGTAAAAAAATACCAAACATATGTTTTATTCCTACAGCTACAGGAGATGATGAATCATATAAGGTAAGTTATTACTCGACACACAGTAAGTTAGATTGCAACCCAACTCATTTAGATCTTTTTAAACGCACCCCAAATCTTGAGCAATTAATTTTATCACAGGATATAATTTTTGTTGGAGGAGGTAATACTAAAAGCATGTTGTCTGTTTGGCGAGAATGGGGATTAAATGATATTTTGAGAGAGGCTTATGATAGCGGTGTAATAATGAGTGGAGTTAGTGCGGGAGCGATTTGTTGGTTTGAAAAAGGGATTACAGATTCTTGGGCCGATAAATTAAACGTGTTAGATTGCTTAGGGTTTGTCAAAGGAAACTGCTGCCCTCATTATGATGAAGAGCATGAAAGAAGGCCATCTTTATTTAATTTTTTAAAGGAGAGACAATTAGAAGATTGCTATGCAGTAGAGGGGGGTTGTGCTTTGCATATTAAAAACGATAATGTATATTCAGCAATATCATTTCAAGGCAAAAAGAATTCTTATTATGTGAATTTGGAAAATGAAAGCATAAAAGAAAATATTTGCCCAGTTAAATTAATAACATGATGTAAAGAAATGGAGGGAAAAATATGAGTATATATATAATTATAATGGCATCTACAACCATGCTACTAGCAGCATATATAGGCATTGTGGTTTACAGGATAAAGAACAACCAAGTTACAACGTCAAAATTATTAAATGTTATTTTTTCATTTGGTTTAATAGCATTTAAAGCTTACTTACAGACCACTAAGGGTTTTGGCGTTATGAGCGCCGTTGGACAATCGGTAGGATTTGTATATGCATTCATTGTCCCAGCAATAATCGTTGTGTTCTTGATAAATAAATTTAAGTTTAATTCCGAAGAGTTCTTTAGCGCTTGGTTTTTTACTCAAATATGTTGTTTATTTGTAATTGCAACACACTAAATTTTTTTTTGAGGAAAATACATTTTGAAAGATTGTTTATTTTGTAAGGTACAAGAAGCTAATTATAAAAAAGAAATTGTAAAAGAAAATGATCATTTTTTTGCAACTAGGGATAGTTTTCCAGTTACAGAGTTGCATACACTAATAATTCCAAAGAGACATATACAGTCATATTTTGAAATGAATCAAGACGAAATTAATTCTATAAATCAAATATTAAATCAACAGAGAAATGAAATATTAAGTCTTGATGAGAATATAACAGCTTTTAATATTGGTATTAATGACGGTAAAGATGCTGGACAGTCAATTCATCATTTGCACGTTCACTTAATCCCAAGAAGAAAAGGAGATATGGAAAATCCGCAGGGAGGAGTAAGAGGCGTGATACCTGCTAAACAAAAATACGTAAAAAGGAATTAAAAAAATGACAGAAAAAGCCAAACAGGAAAAAACTTTATTTATGACACGTTTAATGACGCCTGACATGTCAAATTTTTCAGGAAAAGTTCATGGGGGAACGATACTTAAGTTATTGGATGAAGCAGCTTTTACTTGCGCTTCAAGATACTGTAAAACATATGTCGTTACAAAGTCATTAGACCAAGTTGTTTTTAAGAAACCAATTGCGGTTGGAGATTTAATGACCTTTAAATGTAACATTAACTATGTTGGAAGAACTTCGATGGAAGTTGGAATTAGAGTGGAAGGGGAAAGGATAAAAGAAAAGAAGGAGTACCATGCAATATCTAGTTATTTCACAATGGTTTCAGTTGACGATGATGGAAAACCAATGGAAGTGCCTAGATTAGAATTAGAATCAGAGATAGAGAAAAAGCTATTCGAGGCTGGTGAAATGAGATGTGCAATGAGAAAGGAAATACAGGAAAGAAATAACAAATTGCATGTTAGCTTGGAAAATTGGATAAATATTTGGAAATAAATAGTTATAAAAATATTTTTTATTTTCCCAATCAAAAAACTTATTGAAAATTTTTATCTCACGTAAAAAATATTTTGATAGTCTAAAAATCATTATAAATCAATATTTTAAGTAAAAATGTAATCAACTAATGATGAATTTCCCCCATTGTGATAAGATGATTTTCTAAAGCAAAAAATAAGATTTAAAAATTCATGAGCGATTTTCTAAAAAACTATGATGCGATCACTGATTCGCAACTGAGGTCTTGCGTTAAGCTACTGGGTAAATTACTTGGTAATGCTATTAAATTGCATGCAGGAAAAGAAGTGTATGCAGTTGTTGAAAAACTAAGAAAAGGATTTATTAATTTACAAGAAAATCATGATAAAAAGCAGCATGACCAGCTTATCAAATATATTGAAAAGCTAGATCCTGATACACTCAAAAATGTTGTTAGATCTTTTTCCAAGTACTTTGCACTTGTTAATGTTGCAGAAGAGGCTTATCAACATATACATAGAGAAAGTTTAATAATCTCTGGTAAATCTGGCTCAGCATTATGGGAAGGTTCTTTTGATCACACTCTGAAAGATTGTAAATCTCACGGAATCACGATAAATGAATTACAAAAGCTTTATAACAGTCTTCAGTTTATTCCTGTATTTACTGCTCATCCAACTGAAGCGATGAGAAGAAGTAAAATGGAAGCCACAAGAAGAATCTTTGCAACAATTTTAGAACTTCATAATTACAGAGGGCAGTCTATTCGAAAAGAGGAGATAATTAAAAAACTTGAAGCCCAAATACTAATTTTATGGAAAACAGATGAAGTTAGAATGAAAAAACCAACTGTTGAGGATGAGGTAAGAAATGGTTTATATTATTTTAATACTTCTTTATTTAAAGCAGTACCCCAGATGTATAGAGATTTAGAAAACGCAACAAAAAGAATATATTGCGATTCTTTAAGCGTGGGGTCTATTAAAGTACCAAGTTTTTTAAGATTTGGCTCATGGATTGGCGGTGATAGGGATGGCAATCCTTTTGTAACACCTGATGTAACTCAGAAAGCAGTTTATATGCACTCAAAAACTGCTTTAAAAGAATATATTAAAAGGGCACAGGAGTTATCACGTTTTATGACGCATTCTGACCAACTTGTAAAACCCTCAGAAGACTTTCTTAAATCATTAGAAAGTGATAAAAAATTTTTGAAAGAAGCTTTCTATAAAAAAAGTAGCGACTTTCCGAAAGAACCATATCGAAGGAAATTTAAAATCATTAGTTATAGATTAAATGAATCTCTTCAAAGAATTATCGAGCTGCAAGATAATAAAAAATCTTCCGAGAGACCCAATAGGTATTCGTGTGAAAAAGAACTTTTAGAAGATTTATATTTAGTTAGAGATTCTTTAGGGCAAGATGGCGACACAGTTCTTATGGAATTTGGTTTGGACGACTTTATACGTTTAGTTGAAACATTTGGATTTTTCTTAGTAAATCTCGATATAAGAGAGGAATCAACAAAACATACTAACGTTATAAAAACACTTATCTCTAAGACAAAAAAAGTTGATTATGGAAAATTGGAAGAATCAGAAAAAGTCGAAATATTAACGGAAATGATTGATTCAGAAGATAATTTTAGTGAGCAGTATGAACTTTTAGCAGATGAAGAAAAAGTAATAGTTGATGTTTTCAAAACAATGATCTTACTAAGAGACCAAGTTAGCAAAGATGCTTTTGGCCATTACATAATATCAATGACGCATGATGCCAGTCACGTTTTAGAGGTAATGATACTTGCAAAAATGGCAGGTCTTCTTGGTAAATCAAGTAACGGTGAAATTTTTTGTAACATATTAATAACACCATTATTTGAAACAATAGACGATTTAGCAAGGATAAAAATCATTTTGGAATCTCTCTTTTCAAATGAGGTATATATAAAATTCTTAAAATGTCATGAAGATAATTTACAAGAAGTAATGTTAGGCTATTCTGACTCTTGTAAAGATGGTGGTATTCTTGCTTCGTCATTTGGTTTGTATGAAGCTCAACAAGAAATAATTGAAATATCTGATAAGTATGGAATCGAATGTAAAATATTTCATGGTAGAGGTGGAACAGTTGGTCGTGGTGGCGGACCGACTCATAACTCAATATTGGCGCAGCCTGCAAAAACAGTTAACGGAAAAATTAAAATTACAGAGCAAGGCGAAGTTTTATCTTATAAATATGCACAATATGAGACTGCTTGTTATGAATTAGAAATGGCTATTGGTGGTTTAATAAAAGCCAGCCAGCACATTGTAGCTGACCAAAAAATAAATATTAAAGATTTTGAACAAACTATGAAAAATATGAAAAAAAGTGGTGAGGATGAGTATCGAGAACTAACGGATAAAACTCCTGGACTAACAGATTATTTTTATGAGGCAACCCCAGTGCAAGAACTTGGCGAATTGAACATTGGTTCAAGACCCTCTCACAGAGCTAAGGGAGAAAGGTCAAGATACTCTATAAGAGCTATTCCTTGGGTATTTGGATGGTCTTTATCAAGACATACATTACCAGCTTGGTACGGTTTAGGCACAGCTTTAAAGAAAACTTATGAAGAAAACGGCATTGATATTTTAAGAAAAATGTATAACGAATGGCCCTTTTTTCACATGATGATTGATAACATTGGCCAAGCAATTGCAAAAGCCGATTTAGCCATTGCGAAAGATTATGCGCTTCTTGCAAAAGATCAAAAGAAGGCTTCAAATATTATTAAAAAAATTGAAGATGAATACAGACTAACTGAAGATTTGATGTTAAAAATAATTGAGTCTGAAAGATTGCTTGAAGACAATAAAAAATTGGCTTTATCCTTGTATAGAAGAAAACCATACATGGATCCACTTAATTACATTCAGGTCATGCTATTGAGAAAGCACAGAAACAGCCCATCACACGATGATGCAGTCTTCAATCCACTCCTGAGAACAATTCATGCTATTGCTGCAGGCCTTAGAAACACTGGCTAATTACCGATTTGCAATTTATATCATAGCTGCTATATTTAAGTTTCCTAATCGGTGCATCAAGCATGCGTAAAAAGCTTACCTACAGAATATAAATGGAGATTTTGACCATGGAAAAAATCTATAGGGGCGCTACGTCGTCTGATATTAAAGACGTCAAAGAAGCGAAAAAAGAGGAAAAAATTTATAGAGGAAGTTCCTCTTTAAATGAAGATCGTGCCAAATCTTTTGATAAAGGTGATTTAATATATAGGGGTGTATCTGAGGATACAACTTACTATCATTTATCCAAAATTAGGTCGTCTCAAAGAAAGAGAAAATTATTTCACTCTGGCCTAGAAGTATTTGGATCTAGAAAATATTCTTACTAGTCTTGTAAGGCTCTCTTTTCAGATTCTTCGGGCTCAAAAAGTGTCCTGTCCGCTATAATGGTATCAATTTTTGAGAAACCTATAAACGTTAGCCACAATGTAATGTAAGGTTTTTGAAGGTCGTATGACTCAAAACCAGTGCCTTCACCATACCCGTCACCGCTAGCATAAACTACTGTAGCTTCTTTTCCAGACATTAGGCCACTATAGCCATCTTCAGGAGTGTAACTCCAAGACAAACCGGGCTGAGTCACAATATCAATATAGTGTTTAAGTTTATAGGGAATACTAAAATTCCACATAGGAACACTAAAAATATAATGATCTGCGTCTTGAAACTCGTTAAAAATATCAATTACTTTGGCCCATGCGTTATTTTGTTCTGCTGTTGCTTCTGTTCCAGCAATCACTGCATACTTTGCATTTAACATATCCCCGTCGAATTCAGGCAAATCATAATTCCAGAGATCGATTTTCTTTATTTCAACATCACCATTTTTTTGAATTTTATCAATGTATTTTTTTGTGACGTTAATTGAATGTGACCTATCTTTTCTTGGAGACGCTTCTATGTGTAAAATCTTTTTCATTTTCAATTCCTTATTTTTGTTTATTATTATTTTAATTTATAATATAAAAATTGATAATCAATGTAAATAAGAAACATTCTCACATTTTTTTTCGTTCAAGAGACCACTGATTTTTGGTGTATTTTTGAGAATATTCAAGAATGCTAATTTAGTATGAATTATTCTATTAATGCATTTTTAAAAAGTTAACTTATTTTTGAGAGGTATATCTAAATTATTAAGTATTAACTTTAATCTTTCTTCTTAATAAATATTTACTATAGGATCTAGTATCAACTTTTAAAATATTTTTCATTTTGCCTTCTTTTTTCATCAGTTTCCAACCTTGATTTCTGTATCTATTGAGGATGGCAGCGCTTTCTCTCCTGTATTTTATTTGTTTCCACCAAGAGGAATTTTTTGTGACGAGCTCTATCTCTTTATATGTATACATAATCTCCATTTTAAATTAATTTATATTTTTGTTAATATTTACAATATTTATTAATTTTTAATACTCATAAGTGAATTTGTCAAACATATCAATTTGGATTGTACGATTAACATTAGGAATTTCCTTTTTCCTTCACGGTTGGGGAAAGTTTCCGTACCCACCTGAAGGCTTTGCGTCATGGCTTGAGAGTATTGATATGGTTGCACCGATGGTTATAGCAACAACAGTTGCGGTAGGTGAAATGGCTGCAGGCATAGGAATAATAGTTGGTGGGTTTTTTAAAGGCAGTATTGGAAATTTTATAACTCGTTTGTCCGCGCTAGGAATTTTCATAATAATGATAGGCGCATTTTATTTAGCTCACCCAGATTGGTTCATTAATGAAAAATTATTCAAAAGCGAACAAATATATATATTTGTTCTAAGTATATTTTTCTTGATAAATGGAAATAAAAGTTTTAAGTAGTTTTTACTCTGTAATCATTTATGAAAACAAAAGTTTACTTTAATAATTCATGCTCAATATGCAGAGCCGAAATTAATGTTTATAAAAAACATTGTGATGATAATATCGAATGGGTGGATATCTCCACTTCAGAGGACTCAGAAATTCAAACTGGAGTAGCAGTAGATAATTTATATAGAAGAATGCATGTAATAGAAAATGGGAAATTAATTTCTGGGTCAAAATCCTTTTTTGTTATTTGGAAAAATATTCCAAAATATAAATTTTTATATAAAATATTTAAAAATCCTATTATTTTCCCTTTCTTTAATCTTTTTTACGAGGTTGCAGCATTATTTTTATATTTAAAAAGTAAAATCAGTAGATGAAAATTATTTCAATTAATACATCTTTGCCCAAAAAGATTTCTTTTAATAAAAAAACTATTAGAACAAGTATATTTAAAGAGCCAAAAAACTGCGAGCTTCAGGTTTCTAAAAATGGTATCGAAGGAGATCGTCAAGCTGATCTTTTAGCTCATGGTGGGTTAAATAAAGCTGTTTATGCATACTCATACCAACATTATGCCTACTGGAGCAAATTACTGAAAAAAGATTTTTCTAAAAATTATGGCCTTATTGGTGAAAATTTAACAATTGATAATTTTGATGAGAGAAAAATTTTTATTGGCGATGAATTTAGAATTGCAAAAGTTGTTTTAAAAATTACTCAACCACGTATTCCATGTTTTAAAATTACTATTAAAATGAATGAAAAGAATTTTATGAAATACTTTATAGAACATAATTTTCTAGGAATGTATATGAAAGTTGTCAATGATGGAGTAATTCAGAAAGGTGATGAAATTGAGCTTATTCATCGAGAACCACAATCAATGAGCGTTTTTGATGTATCCAAGCTAATATTTTCTGAGAATAACGTAGGAGCAATGAAAAAAGCAATTGCATTACCATTTCTTTCAGACGAAATAAAACAACGTTTTAACGAAAGACTTGTTAAACTAGGTCATTACGAATCAATATAAAATATAGTATGGAAAAAATAAGAAACTTTTTTAGAGTTCAAACTAATTATCAGCTTTTTATAATAAATCTTGTTTTTGCAATGACAGGGACATCGTCCTTATTTTTTGCAGATTATATTTTAGAGGTTTTACACATAAGTGCAGACACATTTGGAAGTGCTTCTTATTGGACAATAAGAATCATTCTTATATTGCCTATCTATCAAATTTTATTAATTATTGTAGGAACTTTATTTGGAGAGTTTTCATATTTTTGGGAAATGGAGAAAAAAACTTTTAGAAAAATTAATTTAATTTTTAAAAAAAAGTAAAAACAGTAATTTAAAATAAATAATTTTGTTACAATGTGATCTAATTTTTAATTACTGAGTGAATGGAGAAAATATGGAGAACATAAATAGAGAGAGAGTAATATCACTTTTGAACGATATAATGAAATATGAGTTAGCAGGTGTAGTGAGATACACTCATTCCGCATTAATGGTTGTAGGACCTTACAGAGAAAGTTTAGTGACTTACTTTAACGAACAATCTAGCGAGTCATTACTTCATGCGCAAAGTGCTGGAGAACTTTTGGTGAGTTTGGGTGGGCATCCATCCCAAGAGGTATCAATTATTGATGAGTCTAACGAACATAGCGTTTCCGCTCTTCTTTCTGAGAGTTTAGAACACGAGAGAAATGCTGTATCTTTGTACAAAGATTTGCTATCAGAAGTTGTAGAAAAAAGTATATATTTAGAAGAGTACGCAAAAGAAATGATCAAAAATGAGGAGATACACAGTTTAACTGTTGAAAAGATGCTTCGAGATTATGAGTAATTTAAAAACTAATTTTCAAAAAAGAGTTCTTTCTGGCGTTCAGCCTACCGGAGGACTTCATTTGGGAAATTATTTAGGAGCAATCAAGAACTTTGTTCCACTTCAAGAAAAATATGAGTCGCTTTTTTGTGTTGTAGATTTACACGCGATAACAATATGGCAGGATCCAGGGGATTTAGCCGCGAAGAAATGTGAGGTTGCTGCAGCATTTATAGCTTCAGGCATAGACCCAGATCGCAGTATAATTTTTAATCAATCAAATGTTCCAGAGCACTCACAATTATCTTGGGTGTTAAATTGTGTAGCGAGGATGGGTTGGCTAAATAGGATGACCCAGTTTAAAGATAAAGCAGGAAAGAACAAGGAAAATGTTAGCGTTGGTCTTTTTTCATACCCAGTTCTTATGGCTGCAGATATTCTTATTTATAAAGCTACACATGTTCCGGTAGGTGAAGATCAAAAACAACACTTAGAGCTTGCTAGAGATATCGTATCAAAATTTAATAATGATTATAAAAAAGAAGTTTTCCCACTTCCAGAACCTATTATATTAAAAAAAGCAGCAAGAATAATGAGTTTAAGAGATGGAACAAAAAAGATGAGTAAATCAGATACATCAGAATTTTCTAGAATCTCCTTGATGGACAGTAATGATGATATTGATAAAAAAATAAAAAAAGCAAAAACAGATGCTCTACCCATACCAACCACGCTAGAACTTCTAGAAAGTATGCCTGAAGCAAAAAACCTAATAACAATATTTTCAGCTTGTGAAGACGAAGATTTTAAAATTTCTTTTGAAAAATATAAAGGGAAAAACTTTTCAGAACTAAAAACAGATTTAACAGAAGTCCTTATAAATAAAATCGGACCAATAAGAGATGAGATGAAAAAATTAATTAATGACAAAAAATACCTACTTGGAATTTTAGATAATGGTTCAGAAAGGGCTCAAAAGATAGCTAGCCATGTTTTAAAAGAGGTATATGACGTTACAGGTTTGAATTTATAATAAAGTAAATAGTTTGATAAGTCAGAAAAAAATCTTTGAAGAATTAATAAAGAAAGATAACAAGCTTAAAGTTATTCTTGATGCTAAAAAAAAATGCCCTTTTTTAAAAACTCGTCATATTGACGAAGAACTGCTTTTTTTTGAGCTTAGTCAATCAATTGTTGGACAACAAATATCAGCAAAAGCAGCAGAAGCGATCTGGGGAAGAATTGTTGATTCTTCAAAAAAAGAGAATTCTTTCATAAAAGCTATGGCTAAATCAAATTTAATGTGGGCCAGGACTCAAGGATTGTCTCAAAGAAAGCATGAGTACATTAAATCAACAGCAAAAAGCATTTTATCAAACAAATTATCCCTAGAAGCTATTGAAAATCTTAGCAATAAAGAAGCAATAGAGTTCCTTTCCTCGATTAAAGGTATTGGGCCTTGGACAGCAGAAATGTTTCTAATGTTTGCTTATAGAAGATTGGACGTTTTTTCAATAGGTGATATTGCTCTCAGAAGAGCTATATCAAAAGTGTATGAAGTAGATGACTCAGACCATGAAAAAATGATTAGAATATCGAAAAAGTGGAAACCTTATCGATCTGTTGTTTGTTGGTATTTGTGGGAATATTTGGGTGTGTAGCTAAAAATCGTAAGTAATTCCTTTTCTCTCCCAATCGCCATATCGAGTGGGTTCAAGTCCTTTCGGGCCATTTTTTTCTTTTGCTCGAAGAACAGCAATTTCTTTCTTTTTGCGCTCTTTTGCTTCAGCTAAAGCCTTTTTAGCGTTTTCTTTATTTTTTTCGATTAAAGTTTTGTTCATAAATATACGTAAATCTTACATAGGAATTTTATAATATATTAAAGTATAATACTTGACGTGAATTATTTTAACAATAGGGAAATTAACATGACAAAAACAATTAAATTTTATGGAATAATATTTGCACTCCTTTTTAGTAGTTTTTCCTATGCTGGAGAAACTCATGTAGTTAAGATGTTGAATATGTCAGATCAGGGCTCAATGGTTTTTGAACCAGCTTTTATAAAAATAAATGCAGGTGATAGTATTACTTTTGAAATGACTGACGCAGGGCATAATGCTATTACTGTTGCTGGGCCAGCAGGCAGTGTCCCCTTTAATACGCAATATAAACCTTCCACTACAGTCAAATTTGATGTTAACGGTTTATATCTTTATATGTGTGCCCCGCATGCAATGATGGCGATGGCAGGAATTATTCAAGTTTCAGATGCAAACAATAAAGCTGAAATGGCTAAGGAAATTGAAAAGTTTGAAGCTACTGTAATGGTTCCAAACGTCAAAACAAGGATGTCTGATATATTTAAAGCAAATGTTAAATAATTAAGAGTTTATTAGAGATTCATAAAGAAATTTATGAATCTCTGTAAGCCTTTTCGATTCTTTCCTGTCTACTTTTTTCTTCAGCACAAAATAGTGCAGTTGGTCGAACGAGTAATCTTTCTATACCTATCGCTTCACCAGTGTTAATGCAATAACCATAACTTCCCTCATCAATTCTTTTAATTGCCTCGTCAATTTTTGGTAAAAGTTTAGATTCTCTATCAAGAATTCTCAACCTGAGATGGATTTCTTCTTCTATTTGAGCTCTATCTAAATCATCACATTCTCTTGATTGCTTTGACAACTCAGATCTTTCGTTTTCAAGATGTTGACGCAGCTCTTTTTTCATATTTATTAGCCTATCTTTGAAAAACTCAAGCTGATCTTCGTTCATATAACGACTTGCGGCAGCTTTTTTGATTTTTGCTTCGGTATACTTCATCAATTATCCTTTTGAAAACATATTTATTAACAAATGTACTTAGGCGCGATATTATACAAGGCTTTTTTGAACACACAAGATTTTTTTTGAAACTTTTAAATTTTTGTTTTTACTTAATTTTTACTCAATGAAATTATGTTAAGGCCTTTAAGTAAATTTATCGCTTCAGATAATTGATAATCATTTTCCAACTTTTTATTTTGTTTTTTCTTATTTTCTTTCGAATTTTTATTATCGCTGTTTTTCAAATGTCCCATAAGGTCAGATTCTTTTAGTATTTTGTCTTGAGAAATTGAGCCAAGCTCAAGATTTTCAACAATAATATCTGGGGTAATTCCTTTTGCCTGTATCGATCTACCCTTAGGAGTGTAATATCTTGCAGTGGTAATTTTTACAGCCGTTTTAGATGTAATCGGTAATATTGTCTGAACTGAGCCTTTGCCAAAAGATTGAGTTCCCATAATAATTGCTCTTTTATGATCTTGTAAAGCACCTGCTACTATCTCTGAGGCAGAAGCAGAGCCACCATTTATCAATACAACTATTGGTTTACCATCCGCTAGATCAGTATTATTAGAGACAAATTCATACATTGCGTCTTCAGTTCTGCCTTTTGTGAAAACAATTTTCTTTTTCCCCTTAATAAAAGCATCACTAACATCAACAGCGGCCCCAAGGACCCCACCAGGGTTATTTCGCATATCAACAACGTAACCTTTTATGTTATTTTTAGATTTTACTTTCAATTCTTTAATTGCTTTTTTAAGATTATTTCCAGTTTTACTTTGAAAGCTCGAAATTCTTATATAACCGTAACTATCGTCAATAATTTCGTATTTAACGCTTTTTACTTTAATTTTATCTCTAATGATCTTAACTTCTATTGGAGAATTCTCACCCTCTCTTGCTATTGTTAAAAATATTGATGTACCTATTTTCCCTCTCATTAAATCAACAGCTTCACCAAGAGACATGCCCTGAACGGATTTATTATCAATCTCTATTATTAGATCACCAGCTTCTATTCCGGCCTTAAAAGCAGGCGTATCATCAATAGGAGTGATAACTTTTACATACCCACCTTCCATGGTTATTTCAATTCCTAGACCCCCAAATTCCCCTTTTGTTCCTATTTGCAAATCTTTAAAATCTTTTTCATTTAAAAATGTTGAGTGAGGATCTAATCCCTCTAACATTCCTTTAATTGCATTATCAAATATCTCCTTGTCAGAGATATCTTGAACATAATTTTGTTTAATTTTTAAGTAAACTTCAGAAAAAGCTTGTAACTGATTAAGTGGCAAACTAGTTTTCGCAGCGTGAACATCTTTATTATAATTCACATAAAAAAATAAGTTAACTACTAGGAAAATACCTGTGAGAACTAAAAGATCTTTTAATTTAAAATTTTTCATAACATCTATACTATTAGAATTTTATCGAACAGCCAAATCAATATTTATTAAATCTTAATTTTTTTATATTTTATTGTAATAATTGCTTGTTTTATTACTTTATTATAATTATCTAATAGAGTTAAGAAAAGCTTGTAAATACATAATTTTCCAATTAATTAATTTATTAGACATATCTAATATTGATTGGTACCATGACTTTAAGATACAACTATAAAAAAAATAAATGATAATTAAGAGGGAAGCTTTATGTCAGAAGCTGCGGGAGAAAGAATAGATCATAGTGGCGTTACTCAGGATGATATAGATAGAGCATCGCGTTCAATTAAGGCAATGTCACATCCACTCAGGCTAAAAATATTATGTATTTTAGGTGATTCCGAATTCAGCGTTCAAGATATTGTTGACACTGTTGGAACCTCACAAAGTAATATATCTCAGCATCTTGGTATTTTGAAAGATAAAGGAGTTTTAGAAACTCGCAAAGAAGCTAATAAAGTATTTTATAGAGTAAGCGACGAGAGAACTTTAAAGCTACTTGAGATGATGAGAGAAGTTTTTTGTTCTTCAAATAAATAAAAAATTCATTGTTATGGAAGTTTATTTAAATTTTATTTCAAATAATCCTGTTCTTTTTTCTCTCTTTTTTGTGATACTTGCTTTTATTGTATTTCATGAGTTCAGAGAATTTACCCAAAAATTTAAGAGTATATCTCCGCAAGAAGCTGTATTTTTAATTAACAAAGATGCATTTGTTCTAGATGTAAGAGAAAAAACAGAGTTAGAACAAGGTTCAATAAAAAACTCTAAACATATTAGTTTTTCGTCTTTCAAATCAAGCATCGACTCAATAAAAAAATATTCTGATAAGCCAACAATTGTATATTGTAAATCAGGAGTTAGATCATCAAGTGCATCTAATATTTTAACGAAAAATAACTTTGAGGAAGTTTACTCAATTAAAGGTGGATTCGAGGCTTGGGTTGCAGATAATTTACCGATAATGAAAAAGTAAAATGAAAGTCATAATATACTCAACTGCAATGTGCCCATTCTGCGATAGAGCAAAAATGCTTTTACAGAAAAGAAATATTGAATATACAGAGTTAAAAGTTGATCAAGACGTAAAATTGTTTGAGGAAATGTTAGCATTATCAAGCGGCCGACGATCAGTCCCACAAATCTTCATTGATGACAGACATATTGGTGGATACGATGACTTAGTTGATTTTGATATGGAAGGTGGCCTAGAAAATAATGACAGCAAATAAATTTTTAGCTTATGACCGCTCTGAATCTATCTTATAATACATCTATCATTGGCGCAGGTGCATGGGGAAGAGCTTTAGCACATACACTATCAAATAATGGCAAGAAGGTTTTAATATTCGCCAGAGATAAGAAAAAAAGTGAAGAGGAACTTTTAGAATCAAGTGTTTCCATTACGGACAATATATCTGAAGTAATTTCATTAAATAAGCCATTAATTATATCTACTCCAGTAGCTTCTTTAAATGATATTGGAAAATTACTAAAAGAACATAATTTTTTATTACCAATTTTATTAACGTGTAAGGGCATAGAGCCAAATTCAGGTCTTTTTCCCACCGAAATTATTAGTGATTACATTAGTAAAGATAATTTAGCAGTACTTTCAGGACCATCTTTCGCTTCCGAGGTTATTCAAAATAAACCAACTGCTGTTACTATAGCGTCGCCTAATAAAGAGGTTCGTAAAGTTTTTACTGAATTATTCCATCAAAAATATTTTAGAATTTATGAATCGACGGATATTTTAGGTTGTCAATTAGGAGGAGCGATGAAAAATATATTATCTGTTGCGGTTGGAATATCTGATGGCTTATCACTTGGGGCGAATGCAAGAGCTGCTTTGATAACTAGAGGAATTCAAGAAATTAAGAGCGTTGGGAAAGCATTACGTTGTGATGATCAAACTATATCAGGACTCAGTGGCTTTGGCGACCTTGTACTTACAGCCAACGATAATCAATCAAGAAATAGGAGATTTGGTCTAGAAATCGCAAATGGAAATAATATCAAAGAGGCAGAAAAAAAAATTGGACAAGTTGTTGAGGGAATAAATGCATCAATTGGCTTACAAATTTTAATTAAAAAACATAATTTAAATTTACCGATATGTAGCAAAGTATTTGATATAATTACAGGAATAATAGATCCAAAAACTGCTGTAGACCAACTTTTAATAAGAGATCAAAAAGAAGAATTTGATCAATAATTTATTTAAGGATTTAATAAAGTCCAGAAATGTATAAAAAATTATTTGAATTTTACGTAACGAAAACTGAACCTGAAAAAGCACATAAGCTTGCTTTACAACTTATAAAAAATCCATTCTTATTAAGAAATCCATTTTCAAATAAAGATTATAAGAATCTTAATCAAAAGATTTTAAATATGGATTTTAAAAACCCCGTTGGTTTGGCAGCAGGTTTTGATAAAAATGCTGAAGTCTATAACGAGATTGGTAAGCTTGGTTTTGGCTTTTCAGAAATTGGAACTGTAACCCCAGAATCACAATATGGAAATAACAAACCTAGAGTTTTTAGATTACTTGAAGATAAAGCTCTAATTAATAGATTAGGTTTTCCAAATGACGGTATGATCGAAATAAAAAGCCGTATGAATAAAAACTCGCCAAAAGGAATTTGTGGTGTAAACATAGGCCCAAACAAGGATAATGCAAAAGATGTAAATGACTATGTCTTGTGCTTTGACCAATTTTGTAAAATTGCTTCTTATATAACTATAAATATATCCTCGCCTAATACACCAGGTTTAAGACAGCAACATAAGGATGAAAACATAACAAAGCTTATCGATGAGCTTCACATAAGACGTTCAGAAAGATCTTCAAATGTGCCTATTTTGTTTAAGGTATCTCCGGATATAAACGACGAAGAAATAGACAGTTTATGTAGAATTTTTCTTGATAAGAGGGTAGATGGTTTGATTTTAACTAATACTAGCATTTCTAAAAAAGAAAGCTTAACAAGCGCAAATAGAATCGAAGAAGGGGGTTTATCTGGCCCTCCAATTGAGAATTTATCGAATTTACTGATCAAAAAATTCTATACTAGACTCAATGCAAAAATTCCAATTATTGGAGCTGGCGGAGTAGGGGATGGAAAAAGTGCATTTGACAAAATTAAGTCCGGAGCATCATTAATTCAGCTTTATACATCACTTGTTTACGAGGGTCCTTTTGTTGCTAACAAAATAAATAGGGAGCTAAGTTCAATTTTAAAGTTGAATGGTATTGAAAATATATCGGATGCTATAGGAATAGATTGCAATTAAATTATTTAATTTTTTTTAGCGCAGGCTTCATTTTATTGGTAATTGTATTTCTACCCCAACCTAGAATCTTTGCCGCTTCTGTTTTATTGCCATTAGTTAATCTTAATGCCGATTTTATTAGTGTGGAGGTATAAATTTTATCAGTTGCTTTTGATATATTTTTTGAATCTTTATCGTAATTATTCAAAATCCATGTTTCTAAAAGTTCCTCCCAACTTCTCATTTTGGAGTTATCGATCTCAGATTCTTTGATTTCTTTGGGAAGGTCGTTTTTCGAAATCTCATTATTTTTTACCATTACACATAAATACTTACATATATTTTGCAGCTCTCTTATGTTTCCTGGCCATGAATACTTTTGTAATATTTTTTTTACATCATTATCAAAATTTTTTAAAGGAATATTATATTCCTCAGAATACTCTTTTAGAAAATGTTCTGCTAAAATAATTATATCACTTTTTCTTTCACGCAAACTAGGTAACTCAATTCTTATAGCATTAATTCTATGAAGAAGATCTTCTCGAAATAGATCTTTCGCTACAAGTAGCTGAAGATTTTTATGTGTTGCTGTAATAATTCTTGTTTTTACTCTAATAGATTTTGTACCACCTACTCGAAAAAATTCGCCTTCTTGAAGAACTCTTAACAATCTGGTTTGCACGTCTGGCGGCATATCTCCTATCTCATCTAAAAATAGAGTTCCTTCTGAAGCTTGTTCAAATCTCCCAACTCTCTGACTATAAGCTCCAGTAAAGGAACCCTTTTCATGCCCAAATAATTCAGATTCAAGAAGTTCTGTAGGAATTGCACCGGTATTAATTGCAATAAAAGGATTATTTTTCCTGTCACTATTTTCATGAATTGCTTTTGCAATTAATTCTTTCCCTGTGCCTGTCTCCCCTAAAATCATAACGTCAACATTAGCAGATGAAATTTTACCAATAGCTTTATAAATATCTTGCATACTCTCAGAACTGCCTATTATTTTTGAGGTTTTCCTTGATAAATATGATTTCGTTTTCGATTCTAGTGATATCTTGTTTTTTAAAGACTTCTCGACAGAAGATATCATTTCCTTAATATCAAAGGGTTTTGTTATATAATCATAAGCACCTTTCTGTAAAGAGCTAACTGTTGACTCAAGATCTGAAAATGCAGTCATTATAATGATAGGTATTTTAGGGAACTCACGTCTAACATTTTCAAGCATTTCTAACCCACTTTCGCCTGGCATTCTAATATCAGAAATTATAATATTTGGCGCATGCTTTATTATATTTTTTTTTATATTTTCTGTATTTTCATAACAATTAACATCATATCCAGCCTTCGTAAAAGCCTTTTCAAGTATCCATCTAATTGATTTATCATCATCAATTACAAAAACTTTTTTAATTTCTTTTTTTGACATATTATTTGTTAATCGGGATTATTATCTTAAAAATTGTTTTTGTTTCATTATCCTCAAAAACTATAATGCCTTCATTTAAAGATACAAGTCTTTGAGATATTGATAGACCAAGTCCTGAGCCGTTAGTTTTATTTGTAACTAATGGTAGAAACAGTTTATTTTTCATATCAGAATCTATACCAACACCATCATCAATAACAGATATGACTGCTACCAATTCATGTTTAATTGAATTAATAGTATAGTTTCTTTCTATTCTCGTTTTTAGCTCAATAGTTCCACCATTAATTGTTGCTTCTTGAGCATTTTTAATAATATTTAGCAATGATTGAATCATCATGTCTTGATCAATATTTACATCAGGAATACTAGGATCAAAGTTCTTGATAAAATTTATTTCTTTCTCTTTTGATATTTTGACTAATTTTAAAACTCTATCGACTAAGAAATGAATATTAATTCTCTTAAATTCAGGAAGTTTTTTGGGCCCTAACATTTTCTCTATATAATTTTTTAACCGATCAACTTCATTTATTATTACTTCAGTATACTCCTTATGATTTTCTTCTATTTCAGCTTCAAGTAACTGAGCAGCCCCTCTAATTCCTCCAAGAGGATTTTTTATTTCGTGCGCAATTGAACTTGTAATCATTTGTGTAGCATTATTCCTTTCTAAAAAGCTTGCGTTTTTTCGTATATTTTTTTGTCTTTGAATTTGATTAATTTCAAGTAATACATATTTTTCCTCATCGATATAAATTGTTTGCACATTACAATCTATATTGTGCTTTGCCTTTGTCTTTAAAGAGATATGAATATCTCTCGAAATTGAGGATTGATCTAAAGCGATCGCATCGTAGACTTGGTTAACAACTAAATTGTTTTTTTTAGCAAATATTTCATTAATTTTAATATTTTTTAGTTTTTCTTTACTGTTTTGCAGTAAATCTTCACCAGAGGCATTAATATGAACAATTTCCATATACCTATTTGTTATTATAATTGATGTTGAAATACTATCTAAGACGCCATCTATGTTCATTTTTTTATTATTTATAAAATTAAGTATTTTTATGTCTTAGCATTATAAATAAAATGAATGAA
>CAJWEM010000016.1 GCA_913031205.1 uncultured Gammaproteobacteria bacterium
ATAGTGTCCCTGCGATGATTATAAATGATAAGTATAAGATTTCTGGTAGAATGGCCAAAACCTATGAGAGAATGCTTGAAATTTCAGATTTTATTATAGATTTAGAGAGGAAAAGTAGATCTAAATAAATTAGAATTGCGCCTGTAGCTTAAATGGATAAAGCGCCAGTTTCCGGAGCTGAAGATATAGGTTCAATTCCTATCAGGCGTTTATCGAAAATAAAAAATTAGGATATTAGGAAACTTAGTATGGATGGAATGGATGATAAACAATTTATGACAATCTTTTGGGTTGTTATGGGTGCTTTGACTGCAATATTTTTTCTAATCTTTTTTATTGCTCAAATGGTGGTGCCTGATAAGAAAGCCTCGGATGAATTTACAAATAACGCTGTTGTTCAAAGAATTGAGCCCGTTGGTAAGTTAAATTATGCTGGTGCTGGAGAAGCAGAAACAAACCCTGCACAAAATTCAATGGCAGAAGCAAGAGAATCAATTTGTTCCACGTTAGAGGGAAATTTTAAAACTCATACTATTAAAATGCTAAATGAAGGGCCGTTAGGCGCAATGGTTTTCGAGCCAAGTTTTATTAAAATCAATACCTGCGACAGTATAAATTTCGAAATGACGGATGCTGGACATAATGCTGTAACGATTGCTGCTCCTGACAATAGTGTGCCGTTTGATACAGAATATAAACCAAGTACAGTAGTGCAATTTGATACAGAGGGGGTTTATCTATATCAATGTTCTCCGCACGCAATGATGGCTATGGCGGGATTAATACAAGTTTCAGGCGCGACAAATAAAAGTAAAATAAAAGAAGCAATACAAAAATTTGAGTCAGCAGTGATGATCCCTGGCGTAAAAACTAGAATGTCGGATTTATTTAACCAGAAAATAAAGTAATTTAGTAATTACTTCTCTAACTCAGCAATTTTTTGCTCGAGTTCTTCAATTCTATCTTGACACTTTTTGAGAAGAGCTACCTGAATGTCATATTCTTCTCTTGAAACAAGATCAAGTTTTTGAATGACACCCTCAGCGCCTGATCTTAATGTCTTTTGCATTTCCTCTCTAGAAGATTTTAGAGACTCAGGCATTATGTCTTTGATTTTATTTGCTAAATCATCGACATTCTTTGAATTAAATTTGAACACTTTTTGACTCCTTAAATTTTCAACTATTTTACATCAATATTTGTGGATTATATATGTACTAAAACTGCATTTTCATATAATAATATAATAATAGTTGATTATACTTATGTTTAATGATTATAATAATTCTGAAGTTATTAGCAAGGATGCTTTTAGCTTCACCCCAACCATAAATACCAAATCTTTATTTTAAAATTTAAGCATTGTGACAGCCAATCTTGGCACGAAGTTTGCATTCTTTAATTGAGCATAACTTTTTTTTGTGAGGAGACACAAATGTTTAAAAAATTAAAAAAACAAGCTGTTATATTCAGCTTAATACTCATACCTTTATATACAAATTCCTTAATTGTTAAAGCAGATACAGAAATGTCTTTTAGCTCAAATATGGGATTTATGTCTGACTACGTATATAGGGGTGTTCATCAATCTGGAAGCTCAGGTTATGGTGGTTTTGATATAGAATATGGTAATTTTTATGTGGGCACATGGTTTGCTGACTTGCAAGAAGGTGGTTGGAATACCAATACACATAGAGGATTTGAGTACGATGTTTATGCAGGCTTTGGTTTTGATATCACAGACGCTATATCTGCTTCAGTCGGATATACGATTTATCGATATACAGATAAAGGAGCGAATGCTTTTGATGATGATTATGATGAATTCAATATCGGCTTAAGTATTGCTATGACCGATAACGTATCAATTGCCTTAGACTATGCAAATGGTGAAAACACAGCTACTAATCAATCCGAAACGGATTACGATGTGGGAACAATCTCCATTGATTATTTAGGTGCTTATGTATTGTTCGGCGCTTGGGGTATAAATGAAGATGATACTGGAGAAACAGATGCAGAATGGATGGAAGTTGGGTACTCAAGGTCTGTTGGGGACTTTGATCTATCAGGCTCATTTATTTTGTCAGAAAAAGAATTGGCTACTGCTTCAGATACACAAGAAGACGGTGATTTCTCTAGGTTTGTATTTTCAATTGGCACATCGTTTTAAAAGGTTTTTTGAAAAAATATTTCTTAAGAGACTCCTAACTTAAGACTCTTCGAGTTGCCGAAAGGCAAACTATATTAGGGAAGGGCAACCTTCCCTTTTTCTTTGCTAAATGTATACTGTTTATTAATGCACCAAAAAAGTGCATTTAATTTAAACCTTATATAATAAAAATGCGCCGAAATTTATTCATTCAATATAAGCTTTATCTGGCTTAGGAGAAATATAAGTTTAATTTTTGGCACGAAATATGCATGTTATTTAATGCTTAAAAGTAAATTTTGGAGTGAAAAAATGAAACTAATAATAGCAATTGTAAAACCTTTCAAGCTTGATGATGTAAGGAATGCCCTATCAGATATTGGGGTTCTTGGAATAACAGTTACAGAAGTCAAAGGTTTTGGAAGGCAAAAAGGCCATACTGAGCTTTATAGAGGAGCAGAGTATGTTGTTGATTTCTTACCTAAAGTAAAAGTTGAAGTTGCTGTGTCAGATGAAATGGCAGATAAGGCAGTGGAAGCAATTTCCCAATCAGCAAACACTGGCAAAATTGGTGATGGTAAGATTTTTATTATGAACCTTGAATCTGCTGTTCGAATTCGTACAGGAGAAACTGGTTCAGAAGCTTTATAACAAATTAACGAGGGTTTAAATTATGGAAGGACAAGTAATTGAATTGGCTTATGCACTGGACACATTATATTTTCTTGTAATGGGTGCATTCGTTATGTGGATGGCAGCAGGTTTCTCGATGCTAGAGGCAGGATTAGTTCGCGGAAAAAGTACTGTCGAAATTTTGACAAAAAATATTTCCTTGTACTCAATAGCTTCAATTATGTACATGGTTGTAGGATACAATCTAATGTATCCAAGTGGTGGTGATGGTGTAATACCAGCTGTAAGTTTTTTCTTGGGAGAAGATAATACAGCTTCAAATGTTATTTCGAGTGGTGGCGAAGTCTATTACTCAAACTTAGCAGATTTCTTTTTTCAAGTTGTATTCGTTGCAACAGCTATGTCTATAGTTTCTGGCGCAGTTGCTGAGAGAATGAAATTATCATCATTCTTATTATTTTGCGTTGTTATGACAGGTTTAATCTATCCAATTCAAGGTTATTGGAAATGGGGTGGAGGATTCTTAGATGCTGCTGGATTTTCAGATTTTGCAGGATCTGGGGTTGTTCATTTATGTGGTGCAGCAGCAGCACTTGCAGGTGTGATATTGCTTGGAGCTCGACGAGGCAAATATATTGATGGGAAAATAAATGCGATTCCTGGAGCTAATATGCCGCTGGCAACTCTGGGAACATTTATTTTATGGTTAGGTTGGTTTGGTTTTAATGGCGGATCAGAGTTAATGATGTCAAATGTTAGTGAAGCGAACGCAGTTGCTTTAATTTTTGTAAATACAAATACTGCCGCTGCAGGAGGAGTTGTAGCAGCACTTTTATTTTCTAAAATACTATTTGGTAAATTTGACCTATCTATGTCATTAAATGGTTGTATTGGAGGTCTTGTTTCGATCACAGCCGAGCCGCTTACGCCTTCACCTGAACTCGCATTGTTAATTGGGGCAATTGGCGGAGTTATTGTTGTTATATCAATCATTCTTTTGGATAAATTAAGGATTGATGATCCAGTTGGAGCAATATCAGCACACGGGACATGTGGTATTTGGGGCTTATTGGCTGTTCCTTTATCTAATAGCAATGCTTCTTTGGGTGTTCAATTATATGGAACAGCTACAATATTTCTTTGGACATTTATTTCCGCATTAATATTTTGGGGTATTCTAAAAACCGTAATCGGCATAAGAATTTCTGAAGAACAAGAACATGTTGGAGCTGATGTTTCGGAATGTGGAATAGAGGCGTATCCTGAGTTTAAAAAATAAATTACTCACTTTATAAAGACGTGCATATATTTATGCACGTTTTTTATAAAGTTTTAGCAAAATCAATCATTTTATTTGTAGACACAAATGCTTTTCTTCTAATTTCCTCATCTACATGAATCTCATTTTTCTCATTAACTAATGTATCGATTAAGTTATCAAGATTATTCATGGCCATCCACGGACAGTGGGCGCAACTAATACATGTTGCTCCTTTACCCCCAGTAGGCGCTTCAATAAGTATTTTGTTTGGAGCTGCTTTTTGCATCTTATAAAAAATTCTGTTATCAGTTGCTACAATCATTTTTTGATTGGGCAAATCTTTACAAGCTTTAATGAGCTGCGAAGTTGAACCAACTACATCAGCGAGTTTAACAACTTCCGCAGAGGATTCTGGGTGAACTAATATAGCGGCATCTTGATTTTTCTCTTTTAACTTCAAAAGTGCTTCAGCTTTGAATTCTTCATGAACAATACAGCTAGCATTCCATAATTTCATATCAGCATTTGTTTTTTCATTCAGATAGTTTCCAAGATGCTTATCTGGAGCCCATATTATTTTAATTTTTTCTTTATTTAAATATTCAATTAGTTTTACTGCAATACTCGAAGTTACAACCCAATCTGCCATAGCCTTAACTTCAGCACTTGTATTTGCATAAACAACAATTTCTCTATCAGGATATTGTTCACTAAATTTTTTAAGTTCTGAAGCTGGACAGTTTAAATCCAGCGAGCACTCTGCATCTAAAGTCGGCATCAATATTTTCTTTTCTGGACTAAGTATTTTTGCTGTTTCTCCCATGAACCTCACGCCCGCAACAACGAGCATTTTAGATGACTGACTAGCACCAAATTTTGCCATTTCAAGTGAGTCTGAGACATTTCCACCTGTTATTTCTGCAACTTCCTGAACGTCTTCATGAGTATAGTAATGCGCAACTAATTTTGCATCTTTTTCTTTAAGAAGTTTTTTGATTAATTCGATTTTATCTTCTTTACTTTTTGTGTCATAGACTGGGGAACTATTTAGAATATCAATAGTTTTTGGAAAGGTATCACTATAATATTTTACTGTATTTAATTTATTCATTAATCACTAAGTATTTAATATTATTTTTTTTAAGAATTTTTTCAGTATCGCTTAAAATTTTCTTATTATAAGGGCCAAGTGTCACTTTTGTGACGATTTTACCTTTTAAAAGTTGCTTACTTAAATCTACGTTAAGGCCTAATAACAACGTTCTTGCTCTAATTTTATCTACTTCTTCTTGTTTTGCAAATATTCCTAATTGAACAAAATATGTTGCCTCAGAGGGATTTCTGGACTCCTCAAAAAATAATTTAGTCTCGGAAACTGTATTTTTATATTGAAGGTAATATTTTTCAAAATTTACATTACTCCCGCTATTGTATAAGTACCAGAATATGAGAATAACAACTAGAATTATAAGAACAAACAATCTAAGAAATTTCTGCATTTTAAGTTTTATGGTTTTTACATTTTCTCTGGCATTTCAATTCCAATAATTTTAGCACTATTTTGAAAAACATATTTAGCCGCTTCCATAAGTGACAATCTAGCGTTTCTTAAATCATTATTTTCTACTAATATTTGGTGCTTATTGTAATATGCATGAACCTCTTGTGCTAACTCTCTAACATAATTTGTAATTAAGTGTGGCTCATACTTTTTAGTAGCACTTAAAATAACATCTGGATATGATGATAATTTATTAATAATATTTAATTCTTCCTCTTCGCGAAGATTTATGAGATTTTCTTTATCGTATGAAAAACTATTTTTTTCTTTCTTTAATTGTCTGAAAATACTACATATTCTTGCATGAGCATACTGAACATAATACACAGGATTATTATTATTATTTGATTTTGCAAGTTCTATATCAAAATCCATATGTTGATCAGATTTTCTTGTTAAATAAAAAAATCTCATAGCATCTTTACCAACTTCCTTTAATAGCTGATTCAAGGTTACAAACTCACCAGATCTTGTCGACATTGTAACTTTTTCTTTACCCCTATAAAGATTTGCAAATTGAACTAATAAAATTTTTAAATTTGATCTTTTTTTTGAAAAAATCTGAAATGCCCCTTGAATTCTTGAAACGTAACCATGATGATCTGCGCCCCAAATATTAATACTCAAATCATATTTTCTTTCTATCTTTTTCTCGTGATATGCAATATCAGTCGCTAAATATGTATGATCTTGATTTTCTTTTACTAGCACCCTATCTTTTTCATCATTGTAATCAGTTGATTTAAACCATAAAGCTTTATCCTTTGAATATGTATGATTATTTTTTTTAAGAAATTCTAGAACTCTATCTAAAGATTTATCTTCCACAAGTGATGATTCAAAAAACCAAGAGTCAAAATCTATATTTGCCTCAACTAAATTTATTTTTATATTCTCAAGCACATAATTAATACATAATTTTTTGATATATGAAAATTTCTTATCAGATAAAACTTCCTTGATTTTTGTGATGTATAGGTCAATATTCGTATTTTTATAGTCTATTAAGCTATTTATTTGAAATTTTGCCCCTTCATTTCTATGTAGCTCGGCCGCTATATCCCAAATGTAATCTCCTTTGTATAAGTCCTCGTATGAAAATTCAAAATTGTTATCAATAAGTTCATGATATCTTTGCAAAACAGAGACAACTAATATGTCTATTTGTTTTCCGGCATCATTAACGTAGTATTCTTTAGTCACTGAGTAGCCGCTCTCTTTAAGCATATTAGATAAGCAGTCACCAAAAACAGCCCCCCGTCCATGTCCAACGTGCAATGGCCCAGTTGGATTAGCCGAAACAAATTCTACTAATACTCTTAAATTATTGCCAACAGAATTTTTACCATAATCACTTTTTTCTTTTAAAATTTTGTCTACAATAGAAAACTTTGAATCTTCTGAAACAAAAAAATTTATGAAACCGGGTTTCACTACTTCAACTTTTTTTATTTTTCTATTTTCTTGTAAGCTTTCAACAAGCTTTTCAGCAATTGCTGTGGGTTTTTCATTAAAGCTTGATGCAATCTTCATAGCTATATTTGACGAATAATCGCCAAATTTTTGGTCCTTACATAAGTTTACCTCAATATTATTTAAGGGAATATCATTTCCCTTGAAATTTTTATTTAAAGAATCCTTAATTAAGTCTTTAATGATATTTTTCACAAAATTGCCTAGTCGTAATCCACAGGATCTATGTCTATTGTCCACTTTATTCTATTTTGATAGGGTATATTTTTTATTGTTGGAATACAATCTTTCAAAACCGAATTTAGTTTGCTTTTTGTTTGTGACTGTATGATTAAGTTAAGGTTGTAAAAATTCGCTTTTTTTTGCATGTTTGAAGGCATAGGACCATAAACCTCAACTCCATCTTTATTTATAATTTTTTCTTTAATTTTTAATAAAAATTTTTCCGCATCATATATTTTTCGTGCTTTTGCTTGGATTACTCCCCAGCTTTTGTAGGGAGGCAAATTGAGATTTTTTCTAACTTCTAATAAATTACTGACCCAATTTTCATAACCATTTTTTATCAAGCGTAATAAATCCTCGTTTTTTGGAAAAGCAGTTTGTAAAATTACTTCGCCAGTTTTACTAGCCCGACCAGCTCTTCCAGAAACTTGAATTAATTGTTGAGCAAGTTGTTCGATAGCTTTTAATCTTGGACTGAATAAACTTTGATCTATATTCATTATTACCACCAATGTAACATTTGGAAAGTGATGTCCTTTTGAAAGCATTTGTGTCCCAACTAAAATATCGTATTTGTTACTTTTAATATCTTCAAAAATTTTTTGTAATTGACCTTTTTTACTTGTGCTATCAGAATCAACTCTGGCAATTCTTGAATTTGAGAATTCTTTTTTTATAACTTCTTCAATTTTTTCAGTACCTTCGCCAATAAATGAAATATCATCAGAGTTACATTCCATGCATTTATTATGAAATTGCGTATTTCTAAAGCAATGATGACATTGAAGAGATTTGTTTTTTTTATGATAAGTCATATTTAGGCCGCATTGGTTACATTTTGGAATCCACTTGCAGCTTTTACAATAAATTAAAGGTGAGTATCCTCTTCTATTAAGAAAAATAATTACCTGTTCTTTTTTTGATAATCTGTCTTGTATAGTTCTAACAACCTCTCCTGATAAAACTTCATTTTTTGTTTTTGTCATATCTATAATCTTCAAACTTGGGATTTCTTTCTTATTAATTCTCTCGCGCATTTTTATATGGCTATACTTTTTTTTCAGCACATTAAGGATTGTTTCAGATGAAGGAGTAGCACTACCAAGAATTATTGGTATATTATTTTTTTTTGCCCTATATATCGCTATGTCTCGAGCGTTATACTTTGCATCAGATTGATTCTTTAACGATATGTCATGCTCCTCATCAACTATTAAGAGCCCAAGATTTGGAACCTTTAAAAATACAGACGATCGAGTACCAATTATGATGTCAGCCTGACAATTTTGAATTAAGTTCCAATTTATAAATCTCTTTTTTGGTGTTAATGATGAGTGATATTCCAATACGTTCATTTTCGAGTCCTCAAAATATTGAAGAAGGCCTGGAATAAGATTTTTCTCTGGAACAATAATCAATGTCTGCTTACCCCTTTTCTTTACAATTTCCTGAACTTTCTTATAAACTTCTGTTTTACCGCTGCCAGTTATCCCATCAAGTAAAAAACAATGATATTCATTTATTGAATAAGAGATTTTCTCAATAGCTGTCAGTTGCTCTCTAGATAATTCTAGCTCTCTCCGTTTTATATCTTTTCTTTTGTAAATTTCATTAAAATTAACATCTAGCATTTCTTTGCCATTTCGTAAATATGAGGGTGTGCCAAGGCCAATTATTTGGCCAATTGGAGCATGATAGTAATCTGATACCCATAAAAATAAATCTAACAATTCTTTGTTAATGCATGGCGTTTCATCTAGAACATTTAATATTTTTTTCAGCCTCTTTGGATCAAGTTCTGTACTCTCTTTAATATTTATTACAAAGCCGTTTACAACTTTCTTTCCAAATTCTATTGTAACTCTCATTCCTGGCGAAACCTCTTGATGATCACTTGGAATTTCATAGTCAAAAAGATTATGAAGAGGCTTCACAATAGCTATTTCGGCAATATATTTTTTCATTTTTTTTGTTAAAAAGTATTTATCTTTGCTTAATTTTTTTGTAATGTTAATACTTATTACTTAGTATTAAGATATATTACACTATATGTTATTTGAGGCTAATTAAGATTGGAAAATTTAAATCAACAAATTCTAAGAACCGATGTTTCTGGCATGCCTTTGGAGTGGCTAACTTATCAGGAAGCTGTGAAACTTCATTTCAATAGTCAAATAGCATACACGTGCGGAAGTAATATTATGACGATAAGAGGGGGTATCAATGCTATATCTAACAAAAGGAGTAAAGTTGATTTAAATTCAATAATAGCTACTTATGGGAGTAACAAGACACTAGCAGACAAATATGCGCCGCCTTTAAATAACAGAACCTTATTCAAAAGAGACGATCATCTTTGTATGTATTGTGGAAATAAATTTAAATCAGATAATTTATCAAGAGATCATATTACACCTCTGTATCAAGGCGGAAAAGATCTTTGGGTAAATGTGGTTTCTGCTTGCAAAAGATGTAACAACGCAAAAGCAGGAAGAACTCCAGAACAAGCGGGCATGGAATTATTAGCCATACCATTTGTCCCAACACATGCTGAATATATTTTCTTGCAAGGAAAAGTAATTCTGTACGACCAAATGGAGTTTCTAAAGCAACATTTTCCACGCACAAGCCCATTAAGAAATAGACTTTGACCACACATAGCTATTATTACCAAAATTACCTCAGTAGTTTATAATAGGCATCAAGTTATGAAATATAAATCAAGCGAAAATTATTCTCACGGTAATGAAAGGAAAATCGGAGTTCTTTTGGTTAATCTCGGAACGCCAGATTCACCAACAACCTCAGCTGTAAGAAGGTACTTATCTGAGTTTTTATCGGACCCCAGAATTGTTGAAATCCCAAAAGTAATTTGGTGGTTTATTTTAAATATAATAATTTTAAATATTAGGCCTAAGAAAAGCAGAAATCTATACAAAAAGATTTGGTTCGAAGAAGGGTCTCCTTTACTAGTAATATCGAAAAAAATAATTAACAAGTTGAAAAATTCAAAAAAAATCACCGAAAAAAATATTCAGCTTGCTCTTGCAATGCGTTACGGAAACCCTTCTATTAAAAGCGCATTAAATACTTTTAGAGAAAGTAATGTAAATAAAATAGTAATTTTACCAATGTTTCCTCAGTATTCTGCAGCTACCACAGCTTCTATTTTCGATAAATTTTCGGAAGAAATAAAAACGTGGAGAAATGTTCCCGATATTCGTTTTTTATCTACTTATCATGATGACGTTAATTACATATCTGCCTGTGTAGAAAAAATTAAAAATAGCTGGAACAAAGAATCAAGAGCTAAAAAACTTGTTTTTTCATTTCATGGTTTGCCTCAAATAAATCTTTACAAAGGCGATCCCTACTATTGTTATTGTCAAAAAACAGCAAAAATGATTGCCGAACAATTAAACATTAGTGAAGGAGATTATCTAGTAACATTTCAATCTAGATTCGGAAAACAAGTTTGGTTACAACCGTATACCGACGAAGTTCTTGAAAATTTAGCAAAAGAAGGTAACGATAGCGTTGATGTTTTTTGTCCTGGATTCTTATGTGATTGCTTAGAGACTTTAGAAGAAATTAATATGCAAAGTAGAGAAAACTTTATTAATGCTGGGGGCAAAAAATTTACATATATTCCAGCATTAAATGATTCAAGTGAGAGTATATATCTTATGGAAGAGATTATTTTAAGAGAAATTTCAGGGTGGGATAATGAAATTCTCAATTCAGAAGAAAATTTAAAGATTACAAAAGATTCATTCGAAAAGCATTCTTTTAATAAAAAATCATGAGAAATTTTATTTTTATTTTTATTTTTCTTCCAATAGTTGAAATTTATTTTTTTGTGAAAATTGGCACAGAAATTGGGGCCATATCAACAATTATTTTTACTCTTATTACGGCTATGCTTGGAATATTCACTATCAAATATCAAGGGATTTCTTCCTTTATACAAGCTAGGCAATCAATTTTTAGCAATGAAGAACCAGCTATAGAAATTCTTAGTAATTTTGCTCTTTTGATTTGCGGTTTGTTACTCTTGATACCTGGTTTCGTTACAGATTTTTTTGGCATGCTTTTAATTTTTCCTATAGTAAGAAAAATCTTAATAAAATATCTAATCAAAAAAGCAGGCTCAAACTTAAAAAACTCTCAAAATTCAAAGTATAAGGACTATATAGACGTAGATTCAGACAATTAGGCCTTGACTTTCACTCTGACATCAATACAATTAGCACTCTCCTAATGAGAGTGCTAAAAACAAATTGAATAAAAACAGGAGTAATGGTATGAAAATTAGACCTTTGCATGACAGAGTAGTTGTGAAAAGAATGGAAGAAGAGAAGACTTCTCCTGGCGGAATAGTGATTCCTGACAGCGCAACCGAAAAACCTATTAAAGGGGAAGTTGTCGCGGTAGGAAACGGGAAAATTCAAGAAAACGGTAACACCCAGCCTTTAGACGTAAAAGTTGGCGACATTGTGTTATTCGGAAAATACTCAGGTACTGAAGTAAAAATTGATTCGGACGAGCTAGTCGTCATGAAAGAAGATGACATTATGGCAGTATTAGATTAAAAATTTAATTAATTAATATAAAAAGGTGAAAAAAAATGGCAGCAAAAGAAGTTAGATTTGGAGATGAAGCGCGTCAAAGAATGGTATCAGGAGTTAATTTATTAGCTAATGCAGTTAAAGCCACACTTGGACCAAAAGGTAGAAATGTTGTTTTAGATAAAGCATTTGGTGCACCAACCGTAACAAAAGACGGTGTCTCTGTAGCAAAAGAAATAGAACTTAAAGATAAGTATGAGAACATGGGCGCTCAAATGGTAAAAGAAGTTGCGTCACAAACCTCTGACGTTGCTGGAGACGGAACCACAACAGCAACTGTTCTGGCGCAAGCAATTGTTAGAGAAGGAATGAAATCTGTTGCTGCTGGAATGAATCCTATGGATTTAAAAAGAGGTATTGATAAAGCAGTTGTCGAAGCAGTTAAAGCATTAAAAGATATTTCAAAACCATGCGCAGATAATAAGGAGATCGCTCAAGTTGGTTGCATCTCAGCAAACTCTGACTCACAAGTCGGAGATATTATAGCTGAAGCAATGGACAAAGTCGGAAAAGAAGGGGTTATTACTGTGGAAGAAGGCAACTCTTTAGAAAACGAACTCGAGGTTGTTGAGGGCATGCAGTTTGATAGAGGTTATCTTTCTCCGTATTTTGCAAACAACCAAGATAGTATGACATGTGATTTAGATGATCCTTTCATTCTTCTGCATGATAAAAAAATATCAAATATTCGTGAAATGCTTCCGATACTTGAAGCTGTTGCAAAAGCAGGTAAACCGCTTCTAATAATTGCAGAAGATGTTGAGGGAGAGGCTTTAGCAACACTCGTTGTCAACTCAATAAGAGGTATTGTGAAAGTTTCTGCTGTTAAGGCTCCAGGCTTTGGTGACAGAAGGAAGGCAATGCTTGAAGATATCGCAATACTAACTGGCGGAACTGTCCTCTCAGAGGAAGTCGGATTATCTCTTGAGAAAGCATCTTTAGAGGATTTAGGAACCGCAAAAAAGGTTAATATTTCTAAAGAGAACACTACAATAATTGATGGTGCTGGTGGCGCTGATCAAATTAAGGGAAGAGTTGATCAAATCCGTGCACAGATCGAAGAAGCAAGTTCAGATTATGACAAGGAGAAACTTCAAGAGAGAATGGCAAAACTAGCAGGCGGTGTAGCTGTAATTAAAGTTGGGGCAGCTACAGAAGTTGAAATGAAAGAGAAGAAAGCAAGAGTTGAAGATGCTTTGCATGCAACAAGAGCAGCTGTCGAAGAGGGTGTTGTTCCTGGAGGTGGCACAGCATTGATAAGGGCAATTGCAGCCATTCAAAAACTCGAGGGCGACAATGCTGACCAAAATATGGGTATTAACATCTTAAGAAGATCTATGGAAGAGCCTTTGAGGCAGATAGTTGGTAATGCTGGTGATGAAGCTTCAGTGATCCTTGCAAAAGTATCAGAAAGCAAAAGCGCAAATGAGGGCTATAATGCTGCTACAGGCGAGTTTGGGGATATGATAGCTATGGGTATTTTAGATCCTACAAAAGTTACAAGATCAGCGCTTCAAAATGCTGCATCTGTAGCTGGATTAATGATAACAACCGAGGCAATGGTCGCAGAACTTCCGGCAGAAGAGGAAGCAGCAGGTCATTCGCATGGCGGAGGCGGCATGGACCCAATGGGCGGCATGGGCGGCATGGGTGGAATGGGCGGCATGATGTAAGTCCATTTATCCGATCTTAATAAAACAAAAAAGTCCTGCAAGTTAGGGCTTTTTTTTTGCATAATATATACATGAAAATAAAAAATCATCTATTAGAAAATGTGAAAATATCAATTTCGCCAAATCATGATTTGAGACCTAAAAATACAAAGATTTCTTTAATTGTTCTTCACAGTATAAGTCTTCCACCAACAATTTTTGGTAACGATTATGTTGAAAATTTTTTTTGTAATAAAATAAAAAAATCAGAAGATAAGTATATAAATAATATAAAAGATATGAAGGTTTCTGCTCATTTATATATTAAAAGAAGTGGAGAAATTATACAGTTTGTTTCATTTGATAAAAGAGCTTGGCATGCAGGAAAATCTTCTTATGAAAATATTGAAAATTGTAATGACTATTCAATTGGAATTGAATTAGAGGGATGCGATGATATATCTTATGAAGATATTCAGTATGAAAAACTTGTCAAGATAATAAAAACACTTTTAATAAACTATTCTCACCTTAGCAAAGACAGGATTTTATCTCACTCTGACATTGCGCCTGGAAGAAAATCGGATCCTGGACCATTATTTGACTGGAAAAGGCTTGAAAGAATGTTAAAATAAACTCTTTTAGGGAGATTATTATGACTGGTTGGGCTTGGATAACAATTGGAGCAGTAGTATTGGCTGTCGTTATAATGCAAATTGCAGCAAGATTTGCAGACTATGACGAAAAATAAATTTAAATAATAGATAGAAAGTTCTTATAATTCTTTTTTGTACTAGGAAAATATATGATTGATAAGTTTTTTGAAAATTTATCTGAACTCCCTTTTTTATCTTTACTTGCAGACTCAAAAATAGGCTTAGAAAAAGAGGCGCTCAGAGTTGACAAAAACGGGACTATCTCTCTTAAAATGCATCCGTCCATATTTGGATCGGCTTTAACAAATAAATATATCACAACAGATTATTCGGAATCGCTTATTGAAGTTGTCACTCCACCGTGTGATTCACACAAAGAAGCTCTCAACTATTTAGAAAATATTATTGGATTTATTTATAGAGGCCTAGACGAGGAATATTTGTGGCCTGCTAGTATGCCTTGTATTATTGCAGGGGATAAAAGCATACCTATTGCTTACTATGGTACTTCAAATGCAGCAAGAATGAAGACTACATACCGAAGAGGACTTGGGAATAGATACGGAAGGGTCATGCAAGTCATTTCTGGAATTCATTTTAATTACTCCTTTTCAAATAAATTTTGGGAAAGTTATAAAGATTATAAAAATAAGCAAACGACTATAAGGGATTTTAAGTCCGAGCAGTATTTCTGTATATCAAGGAATTTATTAAGAAATGATTGGTTAATTGCATATCTTTTTGGCTGTTCTCCAGCAGTTTGTAAATCATACTTGTCTGGTAAAAAAACAAAAATGGAGTCCTTTGATGAATATACTTATTATGAAAGATACGCAACCTCATTGAGAATGGGCGATATTGGCTATCAAAATAATAAAGAAGAGGATATGGGGGTTCATGTTGATTATAATTCACTTGAAAATTATTCAAATAGCTTAGATAAAGCCATAAAGACCGAAAGCAAGGAATATCAAAAAATCGGCGTACACTCTGACGGTTATTATAAACAAATAAACGCCAATACTTTACAGATTGAGAACGAATATTACAGCTCAGTTAGACCAAAATCTGATTCAAGTTTAAAAACAAGACCATCGGTAGCACTTAAAAAAAGCGGTGTTGAGTATATTGAACTACGATCGATTGATAACAATATTTTTTCTAACTCTGGCATCGATCTTTGTCAAATGCATTTTATAGAATTACTCATTATTCACAGTTTGTTTGGGGGAGAATCAGAAATTAGTGAAAACGAGTATTATGATATTAAAAATAATTTGAAGAAAGTTGCACACGACGGAAGGAATAAAAAATTAAAATTAAAATTAGCTGGCAAAGAAATTGAAATAAATTTAGCTGTTGAAAAAATTTTAATTGAAATAATGAAGATAGCAAAAATCCTTGATAAATTCTCAAATACAAAAAAATATCAAGATTGTGTTAAAGAGCAGGAAAAGAAATTACACAATAATGATATTTTGCCGTCAAATCTAGTAATCAATGAAATGCAAAATAAAAATTATAGTTTTTATGAACTTTGTATGGATAATATATGGAAGCAGAAGGATTATTTTCATAACATGAAAGAAAATAAAGATATCATAAGAATCCTTGAGAAAGAAACAGGCGAGTCAATCTTAAGAAGAAAAAAATTGGAAATTGATTGCAAAGAGTCTTATGAAGATTATATAAATAATTATTTTTCAGACCAATGAGTTTTAGAATCATTCAATTAGAAAATTTGGATATAAGTGTGGAGCATTACAAAGATAATTTGAAGTTTTCTTTTTTTGATGCTTATGTAAAGAAAACTATGGAAGATGCAGAACAGAAAACATTATGGCATCAAGATGGCGAAATTATATTTAAGAATTACGATTATGATATAGATAAGAAGGATTTTAACAAAAAAGAAAAAATTATAACTTTCCAAGTCAGTTTTGATTTTTATACTTATAAGAATATGTTAGTACTACCATTTTCCAAAATAGGAGATATCAACATAGAATTAAGGCTCCTCAATATTGAAAATATTATTAATATTAGATGTTCAGAATTAAATTTGGTAGAAAAAGAAAATCCTAGATATATTAAGCATATAAATAAAGCAGAGTAATTTATGAAATTATATATGGTAAATTATAAAAATTCTAAAAGTATGGCAATTTCTGATGATGGAAAGAAATTTATAGTTTTTTCATTATCTAAAAATTTACCAGAATATTTAAATTCAATCGAAAATTTTCTTGATAAAAAAAATAACGATTATCTGGAAATAACTAATTTTTTAAAAACCCAAGAAATAAAGCCCGTAGATATTGAAGATAAAGATATTTTACCGCCAATTTCTCGACCTAAACAGAATATCATGTGTATGGGTTTAAATTACGAAGATCATATAAAAGAATCAGAAAAAGTTTTTTTAAAAGATATAAAAAGACCAAAACATCCAATTATATTTACAAAATCAACGCTTAGCATTAATGCTCCTTTTGGCGATATAGAGATGAGAGATGAAGTTTCGAATGAGCTTGATTGGGAATCTGAATTAGCAGTTATTATCGGAAAGCCAGGCATTAGAATTAATAAAAAAAATGCCTATGATCACATTTTTGGATATACAGTCCTAAATGATATCTCAGCTCGTGATCTGCAAAGAAATCATAAACAATTTTTTTTAGGCAAAAGTCTACCAGGTGCTTGCCCGATTGGCCCTTGTATAGTAACAAAAGATGAGATAGACGATCCCCACAACCTTAATATTTCTTGTAAAGTAAATGGAAAGATTAAACAGGAATCAAATACAAGATATCAAATTTTTGATATTCCGACTCAAATAGAATCAATTTCAAGAAGTACTTATTTGATGCCCGGAGATATTATTGCTACTGGAACACCTAGTGGAGTAGGATTTGCGCGAACTCCGCCAGAATTCTTAAAAGATGGAGACATGGTAGAATGTGAAATTGAGAATATTGGAAGGATAATGAATAAGATTGTAAATTGTTCTCACCAATAATTCTCAGTAGTAATATGTCCTGGTGAACTTCTTCTATGTTTCTTTAATCCTATTTCTTTTAATGTAATCGTAGTATCTCTTAACATATCAGGATTTCCACATAGCATAATATGAGTATTTTCCGGCAGCATTTTAATTTTCGCTTTATCTTCTAGTTTTCCATTTTTAATACTCTCTGGAATTCTCCCTGAAAGCGAATTTTCTGATTCTTCTCTACTGACAAATGTTATATAAATAAATCTTTCACCATACTTCTTTTTTAATTCTTTTATCGTGTCTTGATAAGTAAGTTCCTTCTCATATCTCACAGCATGAACAAGAACAACTCTATCAAACCTTTCCCAAGAATTCTGGGTTTTTAATATCGATAAATATGGGCCGATACCTGTCCCAGTTGCCAACATCCAGATATTTTCTACTATTGGAACCTCATTTAATACAAGAAATCCATTGGCATTTCGATAAACTTTTATAGAGTCACCTTTATTAAGTTTTTGAAGAGATGTTGAGAGGGGACCATTAGGCACAGAAACAGAGTATATCTCTAAGAAACGTTCTTCAGGAGAATTTACAAAAGAATATGGTCTGGCTACTTCTTCATTGTCGATATCAAGAGCAACTCTAGTATACTGCCCTGCAGTAAACTTTATATCTGGCGCATCTATCTTGATAGAATAAAGTGAATCAGTCCAATGTTTAACACTTACTACTTCTCCTTGTACCCATTTTTCTGTCATAATATTAAAAAATTTTAAATTAAAATGGTTATACTATACATAAATTTACATATGGCAATATAAATAATACTTGAAAAAACAATCAAACAATGAAGATCGATTATATAAATGAAATTGAGAATAGTAATGTCTACGATGTGGCTGAAGTCACACCTATAACATTTTTAAGTAAAACCTCTCAAAAGTATGATAACAAAATCTACTTAAAAAGAGAGGATTTACAACCAATATTTTCGTTTAAGTGTCGCGGAGCTTATAACAAAATTAGCAATTTATCAGACAAAGATAAATCAAAGGGCATTATTGCAGCTTCTGCAGGTAATCATGCTCAAGGTGTTGCTTTAGCGGCAAGTAAACTAAAAATTGATGCTGTAATCATCATGCCGACTACAACACCTTCTATTAAAATTGAATCCGTGAAAAAATTTGGAGTAAAAGTTACGCTTTTTGGAGACTCTTTTGACGAAGCTTACGAACATGCTCTTCAAATCTCTAAAAGTGAAAAAAGAGTATTCATACATCCTTTTGACGATCCTTTAGTTATTGCAGGACAGGGAACGGTCGCTAGGGAAATAGTAGAACAAGTAGATGAAAATCCTGAAATTTTTTTTATTCCTGTGGGAGGTGGAGGCCTCATTTCAGGAATGTCGCTGTATTTGAAGGAAAAGTATCCGAATTCAAAGATTATAGGGGTTGAATCAGAAGATGCTCCTACTCTCTATACATCAATGAAAAATGGAAAACCAACTACTTTAGATCAAGTTGGCTTATTTGTTGATGGTTGCGCCGTTAAGAGAATTGGAAACGAAACATTCAGGATTTCTAGCAAATACGTAGATGATGTCGTGCTTGTATCAATTGATGAAACATGCGCCGCAATAAAAGACATCTATGAGGATACAAGAGTTATGTCAGAACCTGCAGGCGCTTTATCAGTTGCAGGAATGAAAAAATTTATTCTCGAAAACGACATTAAAAATAAGATAGTCTGCGTAGTTAATTCTGGAGCAAATCTTAATTTTGATAGACTTAGACACGTTACTGAGAGAGCTGAAGTTGGGGAAGGAAAAGAACTTCTCCTTTCCGTAAATATTCCTGAGACTTCAGGAAGCTTCCGATCTTTTTGTGAGGTTATTGGTAAACGAAGTATATCTGAGTTTAATTATAGATATGCGAATGAAAAAACTGCTAATGTTTTTGTCGGAATCAAAACTGATAATATTTCAAGTGATAGCGAGAAAATTTTTAACGATTTAAAAATTAATAATTACGACTATCTAGATTTAACAATGGATGAGGTTGCTAAGTTACACCTTAGGTATATGGTTGGAGGTAAACCGAGTACTGATATAAATGAAAAACTATTTAGATTTGAGTTCCCAGAAAAACCTGGAGCACTTCTTAATTTTTTAAACAAAATGCATAAAGACTGGGATATTACACTTTTCCATTATAGAAATCATGGGTCAGCTTTTGGAAGAGTTTTGGTCGGCATAAATTTAGGAAACTATAATAAAGATGATTTATCTAATTTTCTTCAGGATCTGGGATATAAGTATTCAGATGAGACGGAGAACAAAGGATATTCATCTTTCTTAAAATAAAAAAAAGGCCTCTTTCGAGGCCCTTCATATTACTTTAAAACGAAACTATCTCTTCCTTCTTGTTGCCTTACGTTTCGTTTTCTTCTTAGCAACTTTTCTTTTAGCTGCCTTTCTCTTTACTTTCTTTTTAGCTACTTTTTTCTTCGCTGTTTTCCTTTTAGCTACTTTTTTCTTCGCTTTTTTTCTAGTAACTTTCCTTTTTGCAGCTTTTTTCTTTGTAACTTTCCTTTTAGCTGCTTTACGTTTTGTTACTTTCTTCTTAGCTTTCTTTTTTGTTTTCTTCTTAGCAACTTTTCTTTTAGCTGCTTTACGTTTTGTTACTTTCTTCTTAGCTGCTTTACGAACTACTTTCTTCTTAGCAGCCTTTTTCCTTACTACCTTTTTCTTCTTACGTTTAATGGCCATTTAAATCCTCCAAAACACTTAAAGTTGGTTTAAAGTTAGTTTACAAATAAAAGTTTAATGATCTAATTGTAAAATACAATCTTTTTTTTTTAATAAAATATTGAATTTTTTATAATTATTATAAATAAAGTGTAAATAATTTTTTTTTTTGCTAATTTATCTATTATTTTCTTAATTTTTGCTTAATTTATTTTTTTTTTAGGTTTTTTTATTCATTTTTAAACATTTTTTTAACTTTTTTTGCATTTTTTTACTTTTTTTGGTAAATAAATTTTTTATTTGCTGTTTTTTTTGCTAATTTATCTATTATTTTCTTAATTTTTGCTTAATTTATTTTTTT
>CAJWEM010000017.1 GCA_913031205.1 uncultured Gammaproteobacteria bacterium
GTAGGTATTAATCTTTTGAGAGAAGGGCTTGATATACCAGAGGTATCATTAGTAGCAATTTTGGATGCTGATAAAGAGGGCTTCCTGCGTTCCGACAGGTCTCTAATACAAACAATTGGTAGAGCTGCTAGAAATATTAATGGAAAAGCAATTCTATATGCTGACGAAATTACAGGCTCTATAAAGAGGACAATGGAGGAGACCGAGAGAAGAAGAAACAAGCAGATTAGTCATAATCATAAAAATAATATTCAACCTAAGGGAGTAAGTAAAGCAATTCCAGATATAATGGAAGCAGAAATATCAAATAAAAGGGAAAAAAAATACATTAATGACGAATTTTTAAAAGAATATACTGGGATAAGTCCTTCAATTGCTATGAGAAAAATTAAAAAGCTTGAAAAAAAGATGTATGAACATGCAACGAATTTAGAATTTGAAGAAGCTTCTAAGATAAGAGATGAAATTAAAAAAATTAAAGATTTTATATTTTCATCAAGTGATCAAGAAAAAGTCAGCTAGTACATTTTAATTATAATTCTCCCAGTATTTTTTCCTAATAGTAGATTTTTGGATTGTTTGGATATATCACTCAGACTAATTGATTTTTTATTAATTATATTCAAATTTTTTGGCTTGTACCTTTTCGATAAACTTTCCCATATTCTTTGACGATTACCTATATAATTTGTTGAGCTAATACCAAGTATATTTACACCGCGCATGATAAATGGAAATACTGTTGTTTCTAATTTTGAGTCAAATGCCATACCAACTGAAACAATATTACCGTTATCTTTTGTACTTTTAATTATCCAATCTAAAACTTCTCCTCCAATATTATCAATTGCTCCACTAAATAACTTTGTGTTAAGTATTTTATTATTATTTATTTTTTCAAATTGTAATATCTGACTTGCTCCGATACTCTTTAAATATTTTTTTGAGGACTTTTTTCTTGTTAGAGCAATAGTTTCGTAACCTAATTTACTCAGAATGCTTAATGAAATACTTCCAACTCCTCCTGTCGCTCCTGTTACTAAAATTGGACCAGATATTTTATCTTGTTTATTTAAAATCATTTTTTCTATTGCAATTGCAGCTGTAAAGCCTGCAGTCCCTAATCGCATTGTATCTATTAAGTTTAAACTTTCTGGAATTCTAACTAACACATCTTCTGGGACATATGAGTATTCGGTAAATCCGCCGTCTATAAATTCTCCTAAGCCAGCTCCAGAAGCTAAAACTTTTTCTCCTTTTTTGAATTTTTTCGAATTACTTTGTATAACTGTTCCAGATAAATCTAGCCCAGGTATCAGTGTCTCTTTTCGGATTATTCGTGTTTTGCCTGTTATGGAGAGAGCATCTTTATAATTAAGGCTTGAGTACTTCACCCTTACTAAAACTTCATTTTCTTTTACTTCTCTAAAATTATTTTCTAATATCCCAAGCTCATGCTTTCCCTTGGCATAAGACACTCTTATAGACTTGTAACAATTCTTACTCATTTTTTTAATTTAGCATAAACTTCATCAGCTATTTGATTGGCTATCTCAACTGAATCATTAATTACTGTGAAATGACCCATCTTTCTACCATGCTTTGGTATTTTTTTATTATACAAGTGTAAAAAAATCTCGTCTTTTTTTAAATCATCAAGATTTATATTTTCACCTTTCCACAATTCACCTAGCAAATTAATCATTACTGATGAATTTTTCAAACTTGACTTAATAGGCTCCATGCCCTTACATATTTTTACCTGATGGTCAAATTGAGACTCATCGCATCCCTCAATGGAATAATGACCGCTGTTATGAGTTCTCGGAGCAATTTCGTTTACTAAAATTTCTTCCGTTTTACTTATAAAAAATTCAACACACAATATGCCTTTATAATTTAAATTTTTAGCAATACTTATAGTCATATCTTCAATTTTTTTTGATTCATCATCTGTGATACTTGCTGGAACTTTTGATTTATGAAGAATATTATTTATATGAGTATTTTCACTTATAGGAAGAAGGACAATATCATCCTTATAGCAGCAAGCTACTTGAGAGACTTCCATTTTTAAATTTACTTTCTTTTCTAAGACAAAATTATCAGATCCTAAAATTTTATAAGATTTTAATAATTCATCAAAGTTATTTATAATTGCTTGGCCTTTTCCATCATATCCAAAAGTACTTGTTTTTAAAATATATGGCCAATCTTTTATTTCTTCAAGAGGCTTAAGATTTTCTGGTGAATTTATCTCGTAATAATTTGTTGTTGGAATTTTTAGTTTTTTTAGAAAACTTTTCTCTAGGATTCTATTTTGTGAAATTTTTAATGCTTTTGAATTTGGATATACATTAATTTTTTCTTCTAATTTCTCTAAAGTTGTATAAGGAATATTTTCAAATTCAGTTGTGCATATTTCACAGTTTTCTATTATTGTCTTAAGAGCCTCTGTATCTAAGTAATCAGCATTTACAAATTTATCCGCTATTTTTCCTGCAGGGCAATCCCGATCGGGATCAAGTATAAGAACCTTTTCACCCATTTTTTGTGCGCTTTGAACAAACATCAATCCTAGCTGCCCACCACCTAACATGCCAATATATTTTTTTTCCTGCATTATTTAATTATTTTAATTTTTTTGATTTGATTTTTTCTTCTTGTGATTTTCTAAACTGTAATAATTTTTTTTCTAATTCTTTATTAGTGCCTGCAAGTATAGAAACCGCAAATAGTGCTGCATTTGCCGCACCAGCTTCGCCAATTGCAAAAGTAGCAACGGGGATTCCTTTTGGCATTTGAACTATTGAAAGAAGAGAATCATTACCCTCCAAATGTTTTGTAGGTATTGGAACACCTAGTATTGGGAGATCAGTTTTAGCTGCAAGCATACCAGGTAAATGCGCTGCTCCACCTGCACCAGCAATTATACACTTAATACCTTTATTCTTTGCTGTCTCAGCATATTCGTACATCATGTCAGGAGTTCTATGCGCGGATACGATTTTTGATTCATGCATGATATTGAATTCATCTAATACCTCTGAGGCAAGCTTCATTATCGGCCAATCACTGTCGCTCCCCATGACAATTCCAACGATTGGATTTTTGTCTTCTGACATTTCATTACCCCCGATTTCAAATATGATATTATAATATAGAAATTTAAAGCTATCTATAGAGTGGATATAATTTTAATTATACATTTATTTGCGAATTTATGAAAAATATATTGCATACATCAGATATCAAAAGCCTGAAAAAAATTTATCAGGGTAAAGTACGAGACATTTATGAAATTGACAGTTCGCATATTCTAATTGTATCAACAGATAGAATATCAGTCTTTGACATAATTTTACCAACCCCAATTCCGGAAAAAGGAATTATTCTTAATAATGTTTCTAATTTTTGGTTTAACAAATTTAGCAGTATGATTAATAATCACATAGCTGAATATAATATCAGCGATTTAAAAATTTCAGATCAAGAATATGATGAGATTGAAGGGCGTTATGTAATCGCTAAAAAACTAAAGGCTTTTCCAGTAGAATCAATTGTAAGAAATTATTTAATAGGATCAGGTTATGCTGATTACTTATCCTCAGGCTCTATATGTGGTATTGAGCTTCCAGCTAATTTAAAAATGGCATCTAAGCTTCCAGAATTAATTTTTACTCCTTCAACTAAAGCAGAAATTGGCGATCACGATATAAATATACCTTTTAATAAAATGATAGAAATTTTAGGGGAAGAACACTCTATTTTTATTAAGGACATAAGTTTAAGAATATTTAAAGATGCTTCAAAAATCTTGAAAGAAAAAAATATTATATTGGCAGATACGAAATTTGAGTTTGGTCTTTCTGAAATGGGTGAAATAACTATTATGGATGAGATTTTAACTTCAGACTCATCCAGATTTTGGCTTTCCGAATCATATGAAGAAGGAATAAGTCCAGCTAGTCTTGATAAGCAATTTATAAGAGATTACGTGAAAAGCATATCATGGAATGATACAATGCCGGCACCACCACTTCCTGAAGATATAGTAGAAAAAACTTATGAAAAATACAAAGACCTCAATAGGATATTGATAAGTTAAGAATATGATTAAATGCATAACTTTTGACTTAGATGATACTCTCTGGGCTATAGAACCGGTAATTGTTGAAGCAGAGAAAAAATTTTATTCTTGGCTGAAAAAGAACTATCCCATTGTTACTGAAAATTTTGATATTTTGTCGCTAAGACAACTAATGAGGAAAACTGCCTCAGATAACCCAGATATAAAACATAATCTTACCGAAGTAAGAATAAAAGGCTATACGTACATAAAAGATTTATATAAATTACCAGATGATATGCCATTAAGGTCTTATGAATATTTTATGAAATATAGAAATAAAGTTACATTATACGATGGTGCTGAAATAACACTAACAGAACTGAAAAAAAAATATATGATTGGCACCATAACAAACGGAAACGCCTCACTGGAAAAAATCGGAATAAAAAAATTTTTTGATTTTGAGGTTAAAGCTGCAGATGTTGGATTTATGAAGCCAAGCCCAAAAATTTTTGGAGCCGCACTAAAAAGAGCTAACTGTAAACCATCAGAAATGGTACATATTGGAGATAGTTACGATAAAGATATAATCGGTGCAAAATCAGTTAATATGAATTATATTTGGTTGAATCACAAAAAAAGCGAATATTTAGATATTGAGAAAAATAATATTATTAGCTCGATATCTGAAGTTCCGAAATTATTATATGATTGGTGAATATATGGAAAATAGTGAAAAAAATTACGATAAGCTTGTAAAACAAATTGGCACTCTAAAATTTATAGTTCTAATTATGGCCGTTGCATTAATATTTGATTCAGCTAAAAAGATAGGATTATTTGGAGACTATAATATCATTGCAAATTCTGTTTCTTCTAAAAAAATTTTTTTAAAAGGTGATGATAACAAAAATTATGGAAAATTAAGTGTGGAAGGCAATAAGATTAGCATCACTCTACTTGATGAAAATAATCAAATTATTATAAACCCTAATAATATTGAGTTTTTTGAGTTAGATGATTCAACGGATAAACTAATCCTTAAGATTCCTAAGTAAAAATTAGAAATCTTTTAAATAATTAATATTAAACTCGAAACCTGGATTGTTGTACCCATAAACTTCACTATACTTTCTATTAAAGATATTATTAAGCATAAAAGATATTTTATTATTCATATCTAAGTTCCAATTTAGCTTTGCATTTACCAAAACATAGTCACCTAAAAAAACAGCTTTATATGGCCATGATGAAAAATTTGTATCCTTAACCTTAGAGGAATAAAAAATATTTGTATTAAGATGTAAGTAATTTGACAAAGTATTTTCATATATTAGGTTATAAATGTTCTTGGGCCGCCTAACTTCTGATATTTGCTTTTTCGCGGTAGCATCATATTGCGTTGAGTCAACATAATCATGCTTAAAAGTAATCTTTGATCGCTTATTAACTAACATTTGTATTTGCGTTTCAAGACCTTTTCTATAGCTATTATTTGCTATATTTAAAGCTGTATACCCACCATTTCCGTCACTCGTAAACCCATTAATTTCATCTCTAAGCTTCATGTTGTAGTAAGTTTGAGAGATGCTTAACTTATTTCTCAACATTCTCTTGAAATACCCAACTTCTACTTGTTTAATACTTTCAGGCTTTAGATTTTCATTTCCATTAAAAGTTCCAGGATAATAACCAAACCTCTCGGTAAACGTAGGATTTTTGAAAGCTGTTGCATGATTAATAAATACTTTTCCATTCTCTAATTTATATGTGAACCCCACTCTATGCGTATTATTATTGTCAAATTTTTGATTGATTGTTCGTCTTAAACTAATCTCAAACTGAGTATTTCTATAAGGAAATATAAGCTCAGAAACAAAAGAGCCACTGTATTCGTCTTGGTTCTGATTACCATTTCCATATGATCGATCAAGGACTAATTGTGTAAAGTTGATCTTTTCATACTCGGCGCTAAAGGATAAAGACGGTGGCATTTGAACACTAAAAAAATCGATAAAATTAATTTTTGTATTAAAAAAAGTCTTAAATTTCTCTGACTGAGTAACAGTTTCCCAAACTCCATTACTTGGAGAAAAATCTAAATTCTTATTTGTTGTGTACTGAAAACCTTGTTTAAAAGATATTCTCTTTGAAATTTTATTTTTATATACGTATTGAGAGTATAACTGATTAACATCTGTCGTTGCATTTTCGTTATCAACTAAATTTCCACTTGCATCTCTATCATTCTGTTTGTAAATATCAAAATAAAATATCGAAAAATTATGATTAATTGATTTTAAATTTACTCTAAAGCTATCATTTTCGTATCTATTTCTGTCGCCCGATGATCCACTTGTATCAGTACCACTTGAATCTAGAAAATTTATATCAATACCATATTGAAAAAACTTATTTTCTCCAGATAAAGAGAAATTTTTTATATGTGTATTATTGCTTCCTGTAAGAATATTAGCCCCGCTTTTATTTTTTGTTTTTATATTTATAACCCCGCTAATCGCATCTGGCCCATGAACATTACTGTACGAACCTCTTAAGATTTCAATGTTTTTAAAATTGTGAGAATACAGATGTGAAAAATCATATTCTGACCCTGATGCAGGGTCATTAACTTCTATACCGTCAATCAAAACAAGAACATGGTTTGCTTCACCACCTCTCATCCTTAATTGATTCATTCCCGCAATTCCGCCTGATTGACTTAGAGTCAGGCTTGATTTATTTCTTAAAATTTCTCCTATTGATAGATTTATATTTCTTTTATCAAGTCTAATTATTTCTGGATTTCCGGAATGAAAAAATACATCCTCGGTAGTTGGGTTTGGAGAAATATAAATAGGGGGGAGATCTCCCTCAAAAGAAAATGATATATTAAAGTAGAAGGTCAGAACAAAAATAAAAAATAAACGTGCCATATCACATATCTCCGTGTTTATGCCTACGTTAGTACATACTATATGTTCTTGTTCCAGCAACATTAAGTCTAATAAATTAATAATTATTGTCAAGCTTATAGATATTAATTTTCTATTAGCATAGAAAAATCAACAGACTCAATATTTTTAGTTAAATCTCCAATTGAAATATAATCAATCTTTAAATCTTTAAATGAGTGGATGTTTCTTAGAGAAATATTCCCTGATACTTCTATTGTTGTTTTTTTTCTATTTACCAACTTTATTGCTTTTTTTATTTGAGGTAATTTGAAATTATCAAGCAAAACATTTTTTGGATTATATTTACATAATATGCGAAGGTCCCTTAGGTTTTCAACTTCAATTGAAATTTTCTTTAAATCAATTTTTTTCTCTATGTTTTCAATAAAATTCTGAAAAGAATGAAAACTTGCAATATGATTTTCCTTGAAAAGTACTTCATCATATAAGCCTTCTCTGTGATTAAAGCCTCCACCAATTTTAACAGCATATTTTTGACAATGTCTTAGATTTGGTATGGTTTTTCTTGTGTCTAGAATTTTTATTTTGCTATCATTAAGTTTTTTAACATATCTTCTTGTTTTTGTAGATATCCCACTAAGCATTTGTAAAAAGTTTAGTGCTGTTCTTTCTGAAATTAAAATTATTTCCCTTGAAGAGATGATCTCACATATTTTTTGCCCTTTCTTAATTACATCGCCTTCTTTTTTGTGCCACTTAATATTAAGCTTTTCATTATACTTTTTTTGTACATGTTCAAATACTAAAGTAAACCAAATTTGGCCACATAAAATAGCTTCATCATTTGAAAAGACAGAGGCTTTGACTATCTCTTTTCTTTTATTATTTAGCAGAGATGTTGTTAAATCTTTTCCCCTAAGATCTTCCTGTACTGCATTTAGTATATCTTTCAATGCAATTTTTTTTAATTCGCTTTTTTTCAATTAATTATTTTCCTGAAAATATTCTTTTGATATCTTGAATATAACTGGACTTAATAAAACCAAGGCAATTAAATTTGGAAGCGCCATAAAACCATTCATAACATCTGCTACTAACCAAATTAAGCTTATACTATCGCTTGCTTGCTCTCCAAAGTTGAGGGCGTAAGCGCCTAATATAATTGATAGTAGCCAGAGAACTCTATAAGGAGTAATTATTTTCTTTCCAAAAATAAATTGAGCGCATCTCTCTCCATAATAACTCCAACCAATAATTGTTGTAAAAGAAAAAAGAATTAAACATATGGTAACTATCGAGTCACCAATATTCGGTAACCCAAATATAAAAGCATTCGAAGTAAGTGCAACTCCTTTTTCGCCCCCCATCCAAGAGCCACTAATAATTATGACTAAAGCAGTCAGTGAACAAATTATTATGGTGTCAAAAAAAGTACCCAGCATTGCTATTGCTCCTTGCCTTGGGGGATTATTTGTTTTCGCAGCAGCGTGTGCTATTGGAGCACTTCCTAAACCAGCTTCGTTTGAAAAAACGCCTCGAGCTATACCAAATCTTATCGCCATAAGCACAGTAGCCCCTGCAAATCCTCCAGTCGCGGCTGTACCATTGAATGCATGATCAAAGATAATGTTAAAAGCACCTGGAATTAAATTAAAATTTAATATCACAATAATTAAAGCGGAAACAATATAAATTAGCGCCATTAGCGGTACAAGTGCCGAAGCAAATGTACTGATTCTTTTTACACCACCAATTATTACCAAACCTGCAATAATCGCGATTACAACACCAGTTAACGCTGGTTCAATACTAAGGGTATTTTGTAATTGGTTTGCTACAGTATTTGATTGCACCATGTTGCCAATTCCAAATGCAGCAATTGTTCCAAACAAAGCAAATAAAAACCCTAACCATTTCCATTTTTCTCCTAGGCCGTTCTTAATGTAATACATTGGCCCACCAACATAAGAACCATTCGAATCAGTTTCGCGATACTTAACAGCAAGAACTGCCTCACCATATTTTGTTGCCATACCTACAAAACCCATAACCCACATCCAAAAAATAGCACCTGGACCACCAAGGGCAATTGCTGTTGCAACACCTGCAATATTTCCTGTTCCAACAGTTGCAGACATAGCAGTAAACAAAGCAGACCTTGGAGAAATTTCCCCCTTATCAGAATCAGAAGACTTATCCTTTATTAATCTAAAAGCATAAGGAATTTTTATTATGGGCATGAATTTTAACCCAATTATAAGATACAAGCCGGTGAACCCAATAAAAGCTAGCATATACGGACCCCATGCAATGCCACTTAAGGTAGAAAAGAAATTTGTTAAAGCCTCCATAAATCCCCCTTTTTAATATTTTCTTAATATTTTAATATTTCTTTCATATAATTATGTTCTAATATGACACTAATGCAGAATATTGTAAAAGTCTATAATAAATGGCAACCAAAATATTAGTCATCGAAGATGAGCAAGCGGTAAGAGAAATGCTTTTTTATGCTTTAAATAAAGCAGATTTTGAGGTCCGCGAAGCTGCGAATGGCGAAATTGCACTAGATATTCTAAAAAAATACAATATTGATTTAATCCTTTTAGACTGGATGTTGCCTGGGCAAGCTGGTATCGAGATTTCGAAAAAGCTAAGATCGATGCCTGAAACTAAAAACATCCCAGTAATTATGCTAACTGCAAAATCAGAAGAGTCAGATAAAATTATGGGTTTAGACTCAGGAGCAGATGACTATGTAACCAAACCTTTTTCCCCAAACGAATTAATCGCAAGGATAAAAGCTTTATTACGAAGAGCATCACCACAAACTAGTACAGATATAGTTAGTGTAGGAAGTATTACTCTTAATCCCTCAACACATAAAGTAAATGATGGAGGAAATGAGCTAGATTTGGGTCCCACAGAATTCAAATTACTACATTTTTTTATGACACATCCCGATAGAGTATATAGTCGCTCACAATTATTAGACTTCGTATGGGGTAGAAACGTATACGTCGAAGAAAGAACCGTGGATGTACATATATTAAGATTAAGAAAATCATTGAAATCAGATTCCTCAAAGCACATTCAAACTGTAAGAGGGGCAGGATATAGATTTTCAAATTAAAAGAAAATGATAACTTTTATACTATTTTAGATATAATGCTTACATGAAAAAAAAAGATAGGAAATTTAAAAGTTTTTCTTTTATTTTTGACGCACTTTATTTTGCAATATTAATAATCTTATCACTTGTCATTGGCGCATTGTTAAATAACATCGCTTATAGCCTTATAATCGCATTATTTATTTTTGTCTTAAAAATTCTATATGAAAATTATAAGCTTGAGAAAATAATATTAAATTTTGATAATAAAAGTTTAGATAATTATCCTAAAAAAAATGAAAATTTAATTCTCCAAATAAATAAAAATTATGAAGATTTGTTGTCGATCTCTGATAAATTTTATGCTTTAGAGAAAAGATTTAAAGAATTAAGCGACTCAATGCCTGATGCTGCCGTTGTCATAGATAAAAAACTTAATACCGAATGGTTCAACGAGGCTGCAAGAAAAATGCTATCTTTTGAAGAAATAGATATTGGAAGGCCAATATTACACCTCATACGAAATCCGCATTTTACTGATTTTTTAAATTCAAAAGAAAGAGACTTCTATGTGTATTTTACTTCTCCGCAAAATTATAATATGACCATTCAGTGCTTCATTGTTCCATACGCAGAAGATAAATTTTTGTTAACTTTCAGAGATGTGTCGCAACTTGATAAAATTGATAAGATGCGTCAAGACTTTGTAGCTAATGTTTCTCATGAATTAAAAACACCCCTTACAGTTTTATTTGGATATTTAGAAACCATAAGTGTAGATAACTCTATGGGCTTTGATAAAAAAATTATTGACGAGATGTTAAAACAAGCTAAAAGAATGGACACATTAATAAGTGATTTATTAAAACTCACAAAGTTACAAACAACAAACATTCCAGATAAGAAATTTTCAATAATTAATCTAGAAGAAATCATAAATGAGTTAGTTACATCTTTTGATAAGAAATCAAAAATAAATAAAAATGAAATAAAATTTTCTATTTCAAACAAGTTATATATAAGAGGAGTTTATGAGGAGATTTATAGTGCTTTTTCTAATTTAGTTAACAATGCAATTATGTATTCAGAAAAAGGAACTAATATAGAAATTCAATGCAAATCAAGTGCAAACGGTGAGATAGTTTTTTCTGTAAAAGATTATGGTGTTGGAATACCACCTGAAGACATCGATAGAATTACTGAAAGATTTTATAGGGTTGATAAGGGTAGGTCTCGAGAACAGGGGGGGACAGGTCTTGGATTATCTATAGTAAAACATATCTTAATACGCCATGGTGCTAGATTAGAGGTTAGTAGCGAGCCAGATGTCGGAAGCCAATTTACTTGTATATTCCCAAAAGCGAATTGACTAACCAAACCTGCCAGTGATATATGATTCTGTCAGTTTATGCTGCGGTGTTGTAAATATTTTACTTGTTGGCCCAACTTCAACTAAATTACCCAAATGAAAATACGCTGTTCGCTGCGAAACTCTTGCGGCTTGTTGCATTGCATGAGTTACTATTACAATAGTGAAGTTTTTTTTCAGATCGTATATTAATTCTTCAATCTTTGCAGTTGCTATTGGATCAAGAGCTGAACACGGTTCGTCCATAAGAATAACTTCAGGACTTACAGCAATTGTTCTTGCAATGCACAATCGTTGTTGTTGTCCACCAGAAATACTTGTTCCAGGAGCATCTAGCCGATCTTTAACTTCTTCAAATAAACCAGCTTTATCTAAGCTTTTAAAAACTATTTCATCGAGCTCTATTTTATTTTTTGCCATACCATGAATTTTTGGACCATATGCAACATTATCGTAAATGGATTTTGGAAATGGGTTTGGTTTCTGAAAAACCATCCCAACTTTTGCTCTTAAAGAAACAACATCAGTTTTTTTATCTAATATATTTTCGTTATCAAGAAATAATTCTCCTTCAACCCTACAAGCATCAATAGTGTCATTCATTCTGTTTAAACACCTTAAAAATGTTGATTTGCCACAACCAGATGGCCCTATCATAGCAAGGACTTCGTTTTTTCCTATATCAATACTTGCATTATTAATCGCTGGTTTATCTCCATAAAACACATTTATATTCTTTGCAATGATTCTTGGGTCATCAACATGAATATCTCCAACAGTTTCAGAATTTAAAGCCTGCGATTTAGTTTCTTTTAATAATTCTTCGTTATCAAACATAGTTCTTTACATTAGGTAATATTTTTTTCAAACTTTTTTCTCAAATAAATAGCTAGACTATTCATTAATACAAGGAATATTAATAATACCATAATTACAGCTGCCGTTCTTTCAACAAACCCTCTTTCAGGGGTATCTGCCCAAAGATATATTTGCACAGGCAACGTAGTTGCAGGATCTGTAAAGCCTTGAGGTATATCCACTATAAAAGCTACCATGCCAATAATTAACAGTGGTGCACTTTCTCCCAGAGCTTGAGCCATTCCTATAATAGTGCCTGTCAGCATTCCAGGCGTTGCTATTGGTAATACATGATTAAAAACAGCCTGAACATTAGACGCTCCTAAGCCAAGCGCTCCTTCTCTAATTGATGGAGGAACAGACTTTAAAGCAGCTCTAGCTGGAATAATAATTCTTGGTAATGTCATCAATGATAATACCATGCCACCAACAAGAGGAGCAGATCTTGGCATTTCAAAAAAATTTAGAAAAATTGCAAGCCCTAATAATCCAAAAATTATCGATGGAACTGCAGCCAGATTATTTATATTTACTTCAATAAAATCTACAAATTTATTATCTTTTGGTGCAAATTCCTCTAAATAGACTGCGGTTGCTATTCCAATTGGAAAAGATAATACAAGAGTTATAAGAAGTGCATAAAATGAACCTAATAGTGCTACCAAGATTCCTGATTGTTCTGATTCTGAAGAATCTCCGCTAGAAAATAACGTTTTATTAAAAACCTTCTTTATTAAGTTTTCTGATTCAAGATATTCAATCCACATAAGTTCTTGATCATCAATTCTTCTTTCATTTTCAGGTAAATTTCTATTAATATTTCCTTTTATTAGCATGTCAACATCATCATCAGCTAAAACCCAAATATTTTGTTTTGAACCAATAATACTTAGATCATTATTCACAATATTCCTTATCTGATATTCTGCCGAGCTGCTAACAATTTTGTATAGTTTTCTTTTATTACTTCTACCAGAAACTTCTGGGAATAAGTTTCTTATAGATTGTTTTACCAATCCATTAAAATTTGCTTTTTTTATAATGTTCCAATCATTAGTTTTATTTGGGTCAAGAATTTCTTGATCAAAATAAACTGGTAACTGAATTCTTGTTTCTTGAAATGCCGTATACCCTTGAGAAAAAATACTTACAAATAATATGGTGAGTAACGTTAACGCTGTGGTTATTGATATAATGCCATACGCCTTAAACCTTTTTTCTTTTGCAATCCTTGATTTTAAATTATTCATATTGTTCCCTATATTTTCTTACAATATTCAAAGCAACATAATTAAGTATCAATGTCATAAAGAATAGTACTAATCCTAGAGCAAATGCCGCTAGAGTTTTGGGGCTGTCGAATTCTTGATCACCAACAAGCAAAACTAGAATTTGTACTGTAACAGTAGTTACTGCTTCTAACGGATTTGCCGTTAAATTTGCTGACATACCTGCTGCCATAACAACAATCATTGTTTCTCCTATTGCTCTAGAAATAGCTAAAAGAAGTCCCCCAATAATTCCTGGAAGTGCAGCTGGTATGATTACTTTTACAATAGTTTCAGATTTTGTAGCTCCAACTCCCAAAGAGCCATCCTTCAGATTTTGAGGTACAGCATTTATTACGTCGTCTGAAATTGATGATACGAAAGGTATAATCATTATCCCCATTACAAGTCCAGCGGCCAAAGCACTCTCTGAAGCAATGTTTAAACCAAAATATTCACCGCTAGATCTAATAAATGGTGCCACCACAATTACTGCAAAAAATCCATATACCACAGTTGGGATTCCTGCTAGGATTTCTGTTAATGGTTTAATTATATCTCTAGTTTTTTTCGTAGCGTACTCAGACATATATATTGCAGACATCAAACCTATTGGGCCTGCAATAATCATTGCAATAAATGCTATTAAAAAAGTCCCTGTAAATAATGGAATAGCACCAAAGGCACCTGAAGAACCTACCTGATCTTCTCTAATAGGAATTTGCGGACTCCAATGAGTACCAAAAAGAAAATCTGTTATAGGCACCATTGAAAAGAATCTAGTTGCCTCGAAAATTACAGAAAGTAATATTCCAATAGTAATTAGAATTGCAACTGTTGAGCAAATTAATAAAAAAATTTCAATAATATTTTCTACTTTTTCTCTTGCGCGAAAATTTTTTTCGATCTTTAGAAAAACTATAAGGGCTGTTATTAAAAAAACCAATAAGGATAAAAAGAAAATTAAATTTTTTGATAAAGAAAATTCAGGATACAAATAATTTTCAAAAAGACGCCATATTAAAATGAAAAGCAAGGATACTATTAATGAGTAAATAGCAAGTAAAGAACCATGGTAAATTGGGGCAGAGTGTAACTTCTCTGATTTCTGAATAGACACTGATTTTTTCAGACCAACATAGTACGACGACGCTGCCAGCAAAACGAGAGTTATTAATATTACTGTCATATTCATATGGTACTATTAGCCTTATTATTAGGTATAAGTTTGATTTTTAATAACTTACGGGTAATAATGAAATTAACTAAAACTATTTAATCATTGTTTTATTACAGTTTTATTACAATACAGCGTGATTTAAGAAAAAATAATATGGAAGAAAATCAGTTTGATACAGGACATATTTCAACACAATATCATAAGGCTTTAGATGAAATATTATCTAAGACTCTCGAAATGTCTGGAATCGTTGAAGCGTCATATTCAGATGCTTTAGCAGGCCTCATTAATGGCGAAAGTTCTCTCTCGAAAAAAGTTGCTACTGATGATTTTATTGTAAATAAAATGGAAATCGAAATTGATGAAAAGTGTAATACAATATTGGCACTTCAAACCCCTGTTGCATCAGATTTAAGATCGATTATTACCATTTTAAGAATTATTACAGATCTTGAGAGGGTAGGTGATGAGGCAGAAAAAATCGCAAGGATGTCTCTAAAATTAAATTACGAAAATATTGATATGGAGCTATTAAAAACCTTAGAGCATCTTGGTAATAGCACTTCAAAAATATTGCATAATTCAATTGACGCATATGCAAGAAAATCGGTTGAGCATGCATTAGAAGTTATAAAGGATGATAAAAAAATTGATATCGAATTTAAGTCATGCATGAGACAGTTAATATCTTATATTGTAAAAATTGATGACGACAAAGGAGTAAAAAATTTCCTTGATATTTCAACTTGTGCAAAAAGCATAGAAAGAATTGGCGATCACGCAAAGAACATAGCACAACATACAATTTATTTAATTAAAGGAAAAGATATTAGACACATATCAGTTGAGCAAGTCTTATCAGAACTAAACGAGGATTAGTCTATACAAGAAGATATTCAAGCAACGCCTTTTGAGCATGCAGTCTATTTTCAGCTTCTTGCCAAATCACACTAGAAGAACTATTTAAAACTTCTTCGGTAACTTCTTCACCTCTATGAGCAGGAAGACAGTGCATAAATATTGCATCTGTATTTGCTAAACTCATAAGATCTTTGTTAACTTGAAGTGTTTTAAAGATTTTCTTTCTTTCCTCTTCTTTATCTTCATCACCCATGCTTGCCCAGACGTCAGTTACTACTAAATCTGCATTTTTTACAGCGATTTTAGGGTCATTAGTTAAAGAAATATTGCCATCAGTATTTTTGAACAAAGAAGGAGTAAAATTTTTTGGAGTAGCAATAGAAAGATCAAATTCAAATTGCTTGGATGCATTAATATAAGAATTACACATATTATTTGCATCTCCAATCCAAGCAACTTTTTTACCCTTAATTTCCCCTTTAAGCTCTTGGTAAGTCATCATATCTGCGAGAAGCTGGCAAGGATGAACTAGTTCCGTTAAGCCATTTATTACAGGGACTTTGGAAACCGAGGAAAATTTTAATAAATCTTCATGTTTATGCGTTCTAATTACAATACAATCAACCATACTTGAAATAACCCTTGCAGTGTCTTCAATAGGCTCTCCTCGACCAAGTTGCGTATCTCTTGGTGAGAGAAATAATGTATTTCCACCAAAATGTGTCATGCCAACCTCAAAAGAAACTCTTGTCCTAGTTGAAGATTTATCAAAGACAAGTGCTAGTGTTTTATTTTGTAGAGGTGTATACACAATATTTTTTTTTACCATATTTTTTAGTTCTATAGCTCTACTAATAAGATTTTTTAAATCATTCTTTTCAATATCTAAAAGTGTTATAAAATGTTTTATATTCATGATACTTAATAATTTTTGAGAACTTCACATAATTTTTTAATAATAAAATCTGCCTGATTCTTTGTTATTATTAGAGGAGGTAGTAGCCTAATTACATTTCCTGATGTTAAATTTAAAATTAAACCTTTTTCGAAACAGTCTTTTACAATATTTGAATTCTGTTTTTTGATTTCTATTCCAATCATTAAGCCCAAGCCTCTCACTTCTTTTACCACATCCATTTTACTCGTTTTCGATTTTAATTGAGATATAATATATTTACCGATCATTTTTGAATTTGCATTAAGATTGTCTGTTTGTATTAAATCAATAACTTTTGATGATACTGCACAAACAAGAGGGTTTCCTCCAAACGTGCTTCCATGTGAACCTGGAGTAAATAATTTACTAACTTTTTTATTTCCAAGACACGCTCCAATTGGAACTCCATTTCCTAATCCTTTTGCACAAGTTACAATATCAGGTTTTATATTATAGTTCTGATAAGAAAACCATTTACCTGTTCTTCCCATTCCAGATTGAACCTCATCTACAATTAATAAAATATCTTTTTTTTGAGTAATTTCCCTAATATTTTTAATAAAATCTTTATTTGCAACTCTTATTCCACCTTCTCCTTGAACAATCTCAATCATAATTGCAGAAATGTTATTTTTATTAATTGCTTGTTTAACAGATTTGATATTATTAAATTCACATTCCAAAAAACCATTTATTACAGGCTCAAAGCCTTTTCTTACTGCTTTATTTCCAGTTGCACTTAGAGTAGCTATTGTTCTTCCATGCCATGATTTATCAAACATTATAATTTTTGGATTTTTTATTTTTTTATTGTTTGCATGAAGTCTTGCAAGTTTAATTGCTGTTTCATTTGCCTCTGAACCAGAATTACAAAAAAATGCAGAGTCCATCTTCGAAATTTTACATATCTTTTTTGCAAGCTGTTCTTGGTTTTTAATATTAAATAAGTTTGAAACATGTAAAAGTTTTTTTGATTGGGAGCTAATAACTTTTGTTATTTGATTATTTGAATGACCAAGACCGCAAACCCCTATACCTGATATTGCATCAAAGTATTTAGCTCCTTTTCCTGAATATAGGTAACATCCCTTGCCATATTCAAAGGAAATTGGTAGAGGTTTGTAATTTTTCATCAAATAATTCATATTCTTAAAAATAAAAACGGCAGCTAATGCCGCCGTGTTAATTAAGTATTTTACTGTCAATTATGATTAAATTCAATGCTATAGGCTATCTAACTTAATTTTGAATTTATTTGGCT
>CAJWEM010000018.1 GCA_913031205.1 uncultured Gammaproteobacteria bacterium
TATAAATTGGGGATAATCTGGCAACCATAAATATCCCAGCTGTTACCATTGTTGCTGCATGAATTAATGCAGAAATAGGTGTTGGGCCTTCCATTGAATCTGGCAACCAGACATGTAAGGGAATTTGTGCAGACTTTGCCATTGCTCCAATAAATAAAAAGAAGCAAGCGATATCAATGTAGCTAAAGCCATAATAATAGTCTTGATTGCTTAAATCGACTAATTTAAGATTTGAAAACATTGTTTTATAGTCAAAGGAATCTAATAAAACAAAAACCATTATTATTCCGATTATAAAAAACATATCTCCTATCCTATTAATAAGAAAGGCTTTTAGATTTGCTTTTATGGCAGATTCTTTTTTATAAAAGAAGCCTATCAATAGATAGGAAACTAGGCCAACCCCCTCCCATCCAATAAACAATTGGATTAGGTTATTTGACATAACTAATAGAATCATGGAAAAGGTAAATAAAGCAATATAAGAAAAAAATCTTTTGAAATCTTTTTCTTCTCTCATATATCCAATGCTATATACATGAACAACAAAAGATATCAGCAGAACAACAACCATCATCATGGATGAGAGCTTATCAATTAAGTAACCCATGCCAATATTTAATCCACTAATTGATATCCATTTGTAAAAGTCGTCGTAAAGAATACTATTTTCGTTTGTAAAAGAATTATAAAAGATAACCAATGAAAAAATTAAACAAATAAAGACAAATAACGAGCTAATAATACCTGCATTTATATTAGTTAACTTACTTGAAGAAAATCCCGTAACCATAGAGCTTAAAACTAGTAATATTGGTATACTCATTATTAAATTTTCAAGCATTTTTTATCCCTTCAATTTATTGATTAAGTTAATTTCCAAAGAGTTTCTAGCTCTAAACAAAGATACAATTATTGCTAAACCAATAGCTGACTCAGCTGCAGCAACAGCGAGAATAAAGAAAACAAAAACTTGACCAGTAATGTCATTACTATAATGAGAAAAAATAATAAAATTTGTATTTACAGATAAGAGCATTAATTCTATCGACATCAGCAATAGAAGAATATTTTTTCTATTTATAAATATCCCTGCGACGCTAATGCAAAAAAGTAAAGCGCTAAACACAAGATAATGTGTCATCGTGATCATATTTCGTCATCCTTTAAAATTTTAAGTCTTTTTTCTTTTGTTTCTAATATTTGTTTTCCAGGGTCTTGTCTTAGTGCTCTTTGTCTATCTGTCATATTTATTGCAATTGCCGCTATTATTGCAACAAGTAAAATAAAAGCAGTAACCTCAAAAGAAAAAACATGCTCTGTGAAGAGTAATAAGCCTATTTCGTAAGTATTACTTATATTTTGATTTATAATTTTTACAGAGGAATTTTGAAAATCGTGATAGAAAATTACCAAATAAAGTTCTGCAAACATTATTGTAGATATGATAATTGAAAATAATAGATAAAGTTTTTTACTAACCGTTTTCTTTACTTGTATGTCTAGCAACATTATTACAAACAAAAAAAGGACAAGTACGGCACCTACATATACTAACACTAATACAATCGCTAAAAATTCTGCATTCATCATCAGCCATAAAACAGCAGTGTTGAAGAAAATCAGAACCAATAAAAGTGCTGCATGAACAGTGTTATTAACAACAATGAGGCCGATAGAAGATATGATAACCACGGAGGTCACCAAATAAAATAAAATTGAGATAATGTCCATAATTTTTAGTTTCTCTGTGCTTTTGCTGCTTGATCAACTGAAATTTCATCTTCAAATCTCTCGCCAATTTTTAACAAATCTCCCTTTTGTAAAATATTTTCACCTCTTTCCTCAAAATGATATTCAAATATTCTTGTTTCAACAATTGCATCTACTGGACATGCTTCCTCACAAAATCCACAAAAGATACACTTAAATAAATCAATATCATATTTTGTTGTTCTTCTGGTTCCATCGTTTCTTTCTTCAGTATCAATGCTGATCGCAAGTGCTGGGCAAACTGCTTCACATAATTTGCAACCTATGCATCTTTCTTCACCGCTGGGATATCTTCTTAAAGCATGAAGTCCTCTAAATCTTGGTGACTGTGGAGCTTTTTCAAAAGGATAATGCAAGGTAGATTTTTTCTTAAACATATTAGTAAAAGTTACCTTCATTCCAAGAAGTAACTCATATAGAAAAAAACTTTTTAAATAATTTTTTAACATTTAAATCTCTAATTAAACCAAGGGCCAATTTTAAAATGAATAAATAGCATTTCTACAAATATCCATACTAAAGTTAAAGGAATCAAAATTTTCCAGCCTAATCTCATTATTTGATCGTATCTGTATCTTGGAAAAGTGGCTCTAAACCAAATAAAACAAAACATAAAAAATAATGTTTTAAAAATAAACCAGTGGATACCGTCGTTTATAAAAAATAATATAAGGTTATTTGTAAAATCGTTTATGGCAAAATCACCCAAAGAATCTAATGAGAAAGGTGAAAGCCATCCTCCAAAAAATAATATTGCTGTCAGGGCTGAAATTAAAATCATATTTGCATATTCTGCTATAAAGAAAACTGCAAACCCCATTCCAGAGTACTCAACATGAAAACCTGCAACTAATTCTGATTCGCCTTCTGCAACATCAAATGGCGCTCTGTTTGTCTCTGCAACACCAGCAATGAAGTAAATAATAAATAAAGGAAATAATGGAACCCAAAGCCAATTGAAGACGCTTCCTCTTTGAATATTAATAATATCACCCAGATTTAAACTTCCAGAGACCATGATAACGCCAACTAAGGCAAAGCCCATTGCAATTTCATAGGCAATTATCAATGCTGCTGATCGCATAGCACCTAACAATGCATATTTTGAATTTGAAGCCCAACCAGCAATTATAATTCCATATATACCAAGCGAAGTCATTGCTAATATATATAAAAGACCTGCATTTATATCTGAAAGAACAAGCACACTATCAAAAGGAATTACTGCCCAAGCAGCAAAAGCAACAGTAAAAGTAATAATGGGGGCTAACAAAAATAAAAACTTATTTGAATCAGTTGGAATTACTATTTCTTTAAAAAATAATTTAACGCCATCAGCAAAAGGCTGTAATAAACCTTTTGGTCCAACAACATTTGGTCCAAGACGACCCTGCATGGACGCAATAATTTTTCTTTCAGCATAAGTATAATAAGCCACAAGGATTAAAAGCGGAACCATAATCATTGTAATTAATATCAGCGTATATGGAAGTATGCTTAATCCATAGAAATAAGCTAATAAAATATTAAAATAATTAACTATATAATCAAACATTTTCAATTGTTATTGGTTGATATTGTTTCCCTAACTCAAAGTGCTCTTTATTAGAGTTGGATATATATATACAATCATCAGATACATTTTCATCAACTGACAATTTAACTAGTAAACTTTTATCACCCTGCTTTAGAATTACTTTCTTTTTCTCGAGATCAATATTATTTTGCTCTAAAGTTTTTTTATTAACGCATACTAAATTCTTATTCTTATTAACAGTATTTAGAGAAATTGATCTGCGGGTAATATTATCACTAAAATAACAATAATTACCTCCAGTTCTTGTCAAATAATTATTACTTTTGATTTCATTTAAAATAAAATTTTCCACTTTCTTTGATTCAATTGATTTTGAATTTCGTATTTCATGATCTACTTCGTTTAATATATCGATATAATCAAGTGAGTTACTTAGTTGGGCTCCACTTTCAAGGCGGAGTTTTGTTAATATTTTCCAGCCTTCCTTTGAATCAAAATGTGGTGAACAACCTTGTGCAAATGATTGCCATTCTTTTTCTATGTTGATAAATGTTCCGGGGCTTTCAAATGAAGTCGCGAGAGGTAAAATTATATCGTAAAAATTTTTTTCTTCTTCTGTGACGAAACTTTGAAAACCTAAAACAAATTTTGCACTTTCTAAAGATTCTTTCAATTCTGAATAATAATAAAAATCTATTAGATCAAGATTATAAATTACATAAGAATCTAATTTTTTAATAATTGAGTCTTTAATATTCATGCCGTGGTGCTTTGCAGAGATGTTTCCTATATTTTTATGCGGCAAGCATCCTGTAAGCCATGCCCCAGCTTCATTGCTTGTATCACCCAAATAACATGTATTTGATTTCGTATAGATAGAAATAATATTTGTTAATATTTTAAGTAACTGAAAGTCTGGGTGGTTTTTTAAATTCGATCCTAAAAAAATAATTGAGTTACTGTGTAAAAGGTCATTTGATATTTCAATTATATTATTATTTGTTAGGCCTTTAAAATTTTTTCTTATCGATTCTGGAATTTTAAAATTTTTTAGTGTTTTATCATTTACAGTTATAATAGATAAATATTCAATAACGTCGATCAGTGTTTCTACAAGATGATTAGGATTAATTAGTAGCGAGTTCTTTAAATCAAAGTTATTTTTGTAATTATAAGTATGAATTGAATTTATCTTTGCCTCTTTCAAAAAAGCTTTTCTAATTTTATGAGATAAAATAGGTTGTTCATAAGTAATATTGCTGTCTATTAATAAAATTGATTTACATTTTTCTATATCTTTAATTGGTATGTTAATCTTTGGAAATATATCCTCTTCATCGTAATTAAAATTACTTTGTGATGCCCTATGATCAATGTTGAAAATATTATTTTCTCTCAACCATTTTTGAAAAAGGTATTGTTCCTCTACGGTTGAACTTGCACTAATAAATCCGGCTGTACTACTCGAATCAATGTCGGTCATTTTATTTTTTATTATTTCTAACGCTTGTTCCCACTCAACCTCCATGTGTCGGCCATTTATTTTAGCTATTGGTTTCCTTACTCTATCTTTATGTTCCATTGCCTCATATGAAAATCTATCTCTATCAGATAACCATGTCTCATTGATTTTCTTATTTTCGTGAGGAACTACTCGAAAAATACTATTGTCTAAAACATGCAAATTCATGTTTGATCCTACGCAGTCATGAGGTGATATGTATTTTACCTCTTCAAGTTCCCAAGTTCTGCCCTTCATATGCGATGGAGCTGCATTTAATGCGCCGACCGGACATATGTCAATCATATTTCCTGACATTGGCGAATTTATTGCTGACGTTAAATAAGTTCTAATTTCCATGGACTCGCCTCTACCAATCGCTCCAAACTCTTTTATACCTGCAATTTCCTCTCCATATCTGACACACCTAGTACAATGAATACACCTTGTCATGTTAGTTTTAATTAATGGCCCGATATAATGATCTAAAACTACTCGTTTTTCTTGTTCGTACCTTGATTTTACTCTTCCATGCATCAGAGCTTGATCTTGTAACTCACACATTCCTCCTTGGTCGCAAACTGGACAGTCAAGTGGATGATTGATTAATAAAAATTCCATTGTATTTTTTTGTGAGTTGACAGCTAAATCAGATTTTGTGAAGTACTCTTGATTTTCCAATGCAGGTGTTGAGCATGCAGGCTGTGGTTTATTAACACCAACTTGTTCAACTAAACACATTCTGCAATTTGCGGCGATAGATAGTTTTTCATGATAACAAAATCTTGGGATATGAATGCCGTTTCTATCCGCGACTTGTATCACGGTCTCACCTTGACTAAAAGCACACTCTTTATTATTAATTTTTATTTTCATAATGGATTAGTTATTTTCTGCTAAGAATAAATTCATTATTTATGGGTTCTGCAAAATCTTTGTCGTTTGGCAGTTTTTCGGTTGGTAATTTTATGTATTCTAAAAATTCATTCTTGTAGTGAGTTATAAAACTTTCTACAGGCATTGCTGCTGCGTCGCCGAGTGCGCATATAGTGCTACCCGAAATCATTTTTGGAATCGATTCCAATGTTTTTAAATCATCAAGCGTTCCTTTGCCTTTTAAAATTTTATCAATAACTTTGAACATCCAGCCGGTGCCTTCTCGGCAAGGAGTGCATTGTCCACATGATTCGGAATAATAAAATCTTGCTATCCTATGAATAACCTCGACCATATTTGTATCTTCGTCCATTATTATAACTGCCCCGGAGCCTAACAAAGAGCCAGACTTTGCGATAGATTCGTAATCCATATCTGTTTCTAACATTACTTCGCCAGGTACTACAGGGACGGATGAGCCGCCTGGTATTACGGCTTTTAATTTCTTTCCGTCTTTCATTCCTCCAGCAAGTTCAAGAAGTGTTTTGAAGGGAGTACCTAAAGGTATTTCAAAATTACCAGGGTTATTTACATGTCCAGATACAGAGAAGCACTTAAACCCTGCGCTATCTTTTGTGCCAAAAGAGCTAAACCAGTCTGGTCCTTTACCAATAATTTTTGGTATAGAGGCTAATGTCTCAACATTATTAATAATTGTAGGTGAGCCAAAAAGACCTTTTACTGCTGGAAATGGCGGCTTATATCTTGGAAACCCTTTCTTGCCTTCTATAGATTCAAGCATTGCTGTTTCTTCGCCGACAATATATGCGCCAGCGCCAATTAGATCATGCAACTCAATACATATATCTGTATTAAAAATATTTTTTCCTAAAAGTTTATTTTGATAAGCATCTTTCAAAGCATTTTTAAAACTTGTGTAGACGTCATCAATAAACTCGCCTCTTAAATAACAATAAGCAGTCTCAGCGCCAATAGCGTAGCTTGCAATTAACATTCCCTCAATTAAAGCATGTGGATTATATCTTAAAATATCTCTATCTTTGCAAGTTCCTGGCTCTGACTCATCAGCATTACAAACAAGGTACTTTATTGCATCCGAGTCCTGATTTATAAAACTCCACTTTCTTCCAGTAGAGAATCCTGCGCCGCCTCTTCCTCTTAAACCCGACTCGATTACAGAATTAATAATTTCCTTCTTGTCTGGAAGCTCTCTAAGGATTTTTTTCCATGTTTCATACCCTCCCTGAGAAACATATGTTTCATAAGAATTAGGATTATCGCTAGATAAAGTAGAATAACATAGCTCATTTATATTATATTTATCTTTCATTTTCCAAGCCATCAATAATTGAATCGATTTTTTCTTTTGTTAAGTTTTCATAATATTTATGATTAACTTGCATCATTGGAGCGCCACAACATGCTGCTAAACACTCTCTCTCATCTTTTAAAAAATATTTTTCTGATGAATCACCAACTTTCATTTTTAACTTATCCTCTAAATATTTAAGAATTTCATCTGAGCCATTAAGCATGCAAGATACATTTGTACATACTGAAATTGTATGTTTTCCAACTTGTTCTGTTTCAAACATTGAGTAGAAGGACGCAACTTCATAAACGTCAATTTTTTTTAATCCTAAAAAATCTGCTACCGCATTAACATGTTCACTCCTAATATATTTACTCTCATGTTGGATTAAATGAAGAGCATAAATTATTGCAGGTTTTTTTTGATCTATAGGAAATTTCGCCAACCATTTGCTGATTTTAGAAGAAATTTCACTTGGAATATTATATTTTGTATTTTCCTGCATCATTCTTTACCTATCTATTTCACCAAAAACGATATCTTGAGTTCCAATTATTGCAACAACGTCCGAAATCATATGGCCGTTTACCATCTCATTTAATGCAGCTAAATGAGGAAAGCCAGGAGCCCTCATTTTTAACCGATAAGGTTTGTTTGAACCATCTGATATTAGTGTAACTCCAAATTCACCCTTTGGATGTTCAACTGCACAATACACTTCGCCCTTTGGAATACAATAACCCTCCGTAAAAAGCTTGAAATGATAAATTAAAGACTCCATGTCTTCTTTAACTTCATCTCTGCTTGGTGGCGTGATTTTATTATTGTCAGATATAACTGGGCCGTTGTTGTTCTTTAACCAATCAACACATTGGCGAATAATTTTATTTGATTGTCTCATTTCTTCAATTCTTACTAGATATCTATCATAACAATCGCCATTTGATCCAACTGGAATATCGAAATCAAGAAGATTGTATGTTTCATAAGGCTGTTTTTTTCTAAGATCCCACGCTACGCCAGACCCTCTTAACATTGGACCAGTGAATCCTAACTGAAAAGCTCTCTCTTTTGTAACAATGCCGATGTCTACAGTTCTTTGTTTCCAAATTCTATTATCAGTTAACAAAGTTTCATATTCGTCCACACATCCTGGAAATCTATCTGTAAAATCTTCTATAAAATCAAGTAAAGTACCTTCTCTTGCCTCATTTAATTTATTAACTTCTTTTTTTGATTTCCATTTTGTTTCTTCGTATTTAGGCATATTTAAAGGAAGGTCTTTCGAAACTCCACCAGGCCTATAATATGTTGCATGCATTCTCGTTCCTGATACTGCCTCATAGCAATCCATTAAATCTTCTCTCTCCCTAAAAGCATAGAGAAAGACGCTCATTGCTCCGATATCGAGTGCATGAGCTCCTAGCCACAACAAATGATTTAATACTCGTGTTATTTCATCAAACATTACTCGAATGTATTGAGCTCTAAGAGGAACATCAATTTCTAAAAGTTTTTCTATAGAAAGAACATATGCATGTTCATTGCTCATCATTGAAACGTAATCAAGCCTGTCCATGTAGCCAATGCTTTGATTATAAGGTTTGCTCTCAGCAAGTTTTTCGGTACCACGATGAAGAAGACCAATATGGGGATCAGCTCTCACAATTACCTCTCCCTCAAGCTCTAAGATAAGCCTCAGAACACCATGCGCAGAGGGGTGTTGAGGGCCAAAATTCATAGTAAAGCTTTTAATATCAGGCATCTTTTGCTTCCTTTTCGTTATCGCCACGAATGACTTTTGGTATCAAAACCCTCGGTTTTATGGTTACTGGCTGATATACGACTCTTTCTTTATTTAAATCATAATTTACTTCAACATTTCCTATTAATGGAAAGTCCTTTCTTAAAGGGTGGCCAATAAAACCATAATCTGTAAGAATTCTTCTGAGATCAGGATGGTCAATAAAAACAATACCAAATAGGTCATATGCTTCTCTTTCATACCAATCTGCTGATGACCATACTGAGGTTACTGTTGGTAATGATGGGTTCTTATCGTTATTACAATAAAATTTTACATTTAGTCTTTCATTCGAACTTATTGAAAGTAAATTATATATTACGCCGAATCTTTTCTTCGGTTGATTATGATGCGTTTTTGAGGTTTTGTAAGTGTATCTACCACTACTATCTTTTGAAATTCCTCTACTATAACCTTTATTATTTGCACTTTTTGCATTCCACTCGCTTAATCCAAAATCAGAGTAATCAACACCTATAACATCAATAAGAATTTCGAATCTAATTTTTTCGTTCTCCTTAAGATGCGTCATTATAGAAATAAATTTTTCTGTATCATTAAATACAACTGTATTTTTATTTTCAAAAACATAAGAATAATTTTTAAAATTATCCTCGAATAAATTTTTCAGATTCTTATTACTTATTTTATTAGCTAGATTTTCAGTCATATTTATTCCTAAATAGTATGAAGAATTATCTTTTGATTGATTTTTTGTTATGGATTTTATTTTTAAGTTGCAAAATTCCATATAGCAGTGCTTCTGCTGTTGGTGGGCAACCTGGGACGTAAATATCAACGGGTATTATTCTATCGCAGCCACGGACAACTGAGTATGAATAATGATAGTAGCCTCCGCCATTAGCACATGAACCCATTGAAATTACCCATTTAGGATCAGCCATTTGGTCATATACTTTCCTGAGCGCTGGCGCCATTTTGTTAACCAAAGTTCCAGCAACAATTATAACATCTGACTGTCTAGGGCTTGGCCTAAACATCATGCCAAATCTATCTAAGTCATATCTTGATGCGCCAGCATGCATCATCTCTACTGCGCAGCAAGCTAACCCAAAAGTCATTGGCCACATCGAACCGGTGTTGGCCCAATTAATTAGCTCTTTCGAGGATGTTGTAACATAACCGTTACTGTTGTTATTTAATGATTCAATAATATCCATAATCTAGTCCCAATCTAAGGCGCCCTTTTTCCACTCATAAATAAAACCAATAACCAGTACTAACAAAAAAATACTCATTGCAATTAAACCGCTTGTTCCAAGATTTTCTAACGCAACAGCCCATGGAAATAGAAAGGCAATCTCTAAATCAAAAATTATGAAGAGAATAGCTACTAGATAAAAACGTATATCAAATTTCATTCTAGCGTCATCAAAATTTTCAAACCCACATTCGTAAGCAGATTCTTTTGCAGCATTTTGTTCGCCTTTGTTTAAAAAGCGAGAAACTATAATCGGAAGAGCTCCTATGGAAACACTAACGATAATGAACAGTAAAATGGGAAAATAGTTATTTAACATAATATTTTATTGGTAAAACTCGTGAAATCTGGCTTTGTAACCAAATACAAGTTATTTAACATAATATTTTTCTCCTCAGCTAAAGATAAATTAAAACATATTAATGAAATATTACAATAGAAAAATGCAAAATATATTTTATAGGGGAATATACACAACCTATACACAAATAAAAGAAAAAAAATAGTTTTATCAATGACTTATGGTGCCGATGGCCGGAGTCGAACCGGCACAGCTTTCGCCACTACCCCCTCAAGATAGCGTGTCTACCAATTCCACCACATCGGCATATATTAATCTGGGATATTTATGTCATCTTGAGAATTATTATTTTCAGCTGGCTCTATCAAATCTTCAGTTTCATCGTTAATATTTGATTCTTCATTTGATATGATCACACTCTCACTAGCAACATTCGTTTTCGCAATATATGCTAAAGCAAGGCAGTTTAAAAAGAAAAGAAATACAAGAAATGTAGTTAATTTTGTGATGAAACTTCCCGCACCACTTGCACCAAACACTGCTCCTGATGATCCGCCTCCAAACATTCCACTAGCGTCTCCTTTGCCTTTTTGCATTAAGATAAAGAAGATTATCAAAATTGATAAAACTACTGCTGTTACCATTAAAATTGTATAAATCATAATTGTTCCTTATATTTGCATGTTACAAATTCTTGTAAATTCTTCTACGTCCAATGATGCTCCGCCAATTAAGACTCCATCAACGAATTGTGATGTTAATATCTCTTTTGCATTATCAAATGAAACACTTCCACCATACATGACCATTATATCTTTTTCCTTATTGGAGGGAAGTTTTTGAGCTAAATATTTTTTTATAATTTCATGAGTACTAGAAATATCTTTTGCGGATGGAGTAACACCTGTGCCTATTGCCCATATGGGTTCATACGCAACTACAATATCCATTGAATCATTATATACTTCAATTAAATCATCCAGCTGTGAGAAAATTTTTGAAGACACAAGATTATTATCCCTATCAAATTTATTTTCGCCAACACAAAATATAATTTTCATTGTTTCACACAATTTTACCTTAAGACTCAAAGAAATATTTTCCTCATTAGCTCTATTTTCTGAATGGCCAATTAATACATACTCATAAAAGTTATCTTCAAACATTTTGAAGGTGGTTCCTCCAGTTAGAGTGGAATTTTTAGTATTTATACTAATATTTTGGCACCCAAGACGAGCAGGGATCTTATTTCTTAATTCTAATGCAAGACTGCAATATATATCAGGTGGAAAAATTATAATTTCATTATACGAGTTTTTTTCTAAATTCTCATTAAGGTAAGAGAAATATTTTTTTACAAAATCTTTACTACCATTATTTTTCCAATTTGCTGCAATAATTTTTTTCATATTATTTTTTTAATTTGTCAGAAATAAAACCACAAACTTCTTTAGATTTTTCTTCAACAATCTTATCGCTTTCAGCTTCTACCATTATTCTTACACAGTTTTCAGTTCCTGATTTTCGTATTATTAATCTAATTTCATTATCAGAGTATTTATCAAGTGTTTCTCTAATTGCTATATTTATAATATTCTCGGGTAAATTTTTATTTATTTTAAGATTTGTTAATTTTTGAGGGAATTTCTTGAGAAAGTCATTTTCCCCACTACTTTTTAGAATACTAGAATAATATAAAAATACTAGTGAGGCTATAATTGAATCACCTGATGTAAGTTTATCTAATAATAATATATGCCCTGAGGTCTCTCCCCCAATAGTAAAGCCATTTTTAATCATTGCTTCCAAAACATTCTTATCTCCAACACTTGTGCGTAAAAATTTAATTTTTTCTTTCTTCAGAAAATTTTCAAATGCTAAATTTGTCATTATTGTACCAACGACGCCTTTAACCTCTTCCTTATTAAAAAGTTTGCCCCGAATTATTGTATATAAAATATCATCTCCGTCTAATATCTTGCCGTCATTATTTACAATTACTATTCTATCTCCATCCCCATCCATTGATAGGCCATAATCTGAATTATTCCTCTTAACAAGATCTGGGAGATTATTGATTGATGTAGAACCGCAATTTTTATTTATATTTTTCCCATTAGGTTCGTTATTATACGCAAAAATATTAAAACCAAATTCTTCAAATACCTTTTCTGCTATTTGGTAATTTGACCCATTTGCTAAATCCAAGGTAACATTTATATTATTTGTGCTAAATTTCTTAGATTGCTTTAAACAAAATTTTATATACTCATTTTTTATTTCAATAGATACATTGTTTAGGATGGTATTATTATTTTTAAATTCATTATCTTTTAAAGTCTCAATATAATCCTCAATTAAGTTTTCTTTATCAATTGATATTTTATGCCCTAAAGTATTAAAAATTTTTATTCCATTGTCATAATATAAGTTATGTGACGCGCTAACCATAATGCCAATAGTATAGTTTTTTTCTTTTGTAAAATGCGCAATTGCCGGTGTAGGAACAACACCAGCAGTATCTATCTTACAATCAACAGATTGTAATCCTTCGGCTAAAAGATTGATAATTTCATCGCTAGACTCTCTTGTATCGGATCCTATAATAACTGAGTTATTTTTATTTTCTTCTGAAAAAAATGTCTTGCTAATTGAAGCACCTAAAACTCGAAAAAAGTTTCTAGTATAGGGGTACTCACCGAACTCTCCTCGAATTCCGTCAGTACCAAAATATTTTCTAGGCATTTTATTAGAACTTAATGACTGCTTGCAGGATTATCGAAGTCTGGTTCTTTTACATCTTTGCTATTAGATGACTTCTTGTCATCATCGTCCTTGTCATCCCAACCCTTAGGTGGTCGAGGTTTTACTCCTGCCATGATGTCATCTATTTGTTCTTTATCAATTGTTTCATATATTAATAAAGCTTCAGACATTGCGTGAAGTTTATCCATATTGTCTTTAATCATTTTTGTAGCAGTTGAATAAGACTTATTAACTAAAGCTCTTACTTCTGTATCAATATCTTTTGCAGTATCATCTGACATTGTTTTGTGCTGGGTAACAGAGTGTCCAAGAAATACTTCACCATCTTCTTCTGAATAAGACATTGGTCCCATTTTTTCTGATAGTCCCCATTTGGTTACCATGTTTTTTGCAATTTCGGTTGCTCTTTCTATATCACTTGAAGCACCAGTAGTAACCTTATCTTTTCCAAAAATTAATTCTTCAGCAATTCTTCCACCATATAAAGTGCAAATTTGGCTCTCAAGCCTTTGCTTGGTGTTACTGTATCTATCATCTTCAGGTAAAAACATAGTGACACCTAAAGCTCTTCCTCTTGGAATGATAGTAACTTTGTGAACAGGATCATGCTCTGGGACCAATCTTCCAACGATTGCGTGTCCAGACTCGTGGTATGCAGTTAGTTTTTTCTCATCTTCGCTCATTACCATGGATTTTCTCTCTGCACCCATCATAATTTTATCTTTTGCTTTTTCAAACTCGTTCATTGAAACTTTATTGTTGTTAGCTCTTGCAGAAAATAATGCTGCTTCGTTTACTAAATTAGCTAAATCCGCACCTGAAAAACCTGGTGTTCCTCTTGCAATAATAGAAGGCACTACATCATCAGATATAGGAACTTTTCTCATATGAACTTTAAGTATTTGCTCTCTACCTCTAATATCCGGTAAAGGAACTACAACTTGCCTATCAAATCTTCCAGGTCTCAATAAGGCAGGATCAAGAACATCTGGTCTGTTTGTTGCAGCAATAACTATTGTACCCTCATGTCCCTCGAAGCCGTCCATTTCAACTAAAAGTTGGTTTAATGTTTGCTCTCTCTCGTCGTGTCCGCCGCCTACACCAGCGCCTCTATGACGTCCAACAGCATCTATTTCATCGATAAAGATAATACAAGGCGCGTGCTTTGTTGCTTGCGCAAACATATCCCTTACTCTTGAAGCACCAACTCCAACAAACATCTCAACAAAGTCAGATCCAGAAATTGTAAAGAAAGGCACTTTTGCTTCGCCAGCTATTGCTCTGGCTAATAATGTTTTACCAGTTCCTGGTGAACCAACCATAAGGACACCTTTTGGAATTTTTCCACCAAGCTTTTGAAATTTTGCAGGATCCTTTAAAAATTCCACTAATTCTTCGACTTCCTCTTTTGCCTCTTCAACACCTGCTACATCAGCGAAAGTAACTTTATTTTGATCTTCTGTCATCATCTTAGCTTTACTTTTACCAAATGACATTGCTCCCTTTCCGCCTGAGCCTCCTTGCATTTGTCGCATGAAAAATAGCCATACGCCAATAAGAAGTAACATAGGGAACCACTGAATCAATATCTGCAAAAATAACGAGGGTTTTGCAGGTGGCTCAGTGAGAATTTCAATGTTATTTGAAAGTAAATCATCAACAAGTTTTGGATCATTTAATCCATATGTTAAAAATTTTGTTCCATTTTTGTATGTACCGGAAATCGTCTTCCCGTCAGCTTCAATCATAACACTTTCAATTTGATTATCTTTAACCTGATTAATAAATTCAGAATAAGAAAGGTTTGTTGAGCCTTCTTTTTGTGGAATAAAATTATTGAAAACGGACATAATTACAACTGCAATTACTATCCACACCAACATATTCTTTAACATATCATTCATAATTTTTTTGTTCCTAGATTGATTGATTATTCATAAGGTTCATTGCTAGCAAATAGATTTCTTTACTATTTGGTCTTGATGCTTTGGGCTTAATAATTTTTAAAACCTCAAAATATTTTTTCACATCATTCAAATACTCATCTGTGCCTTTTCCCTGAAATAACTTTATAAGAAAATTTCCTCTCAAATTTAGGGCTGCTAGAGCCACATTAGTAACTTCTTCAGCCAAATTTAACATTGCAGGTATATCTGCACTCTCTATACCACTTATATTAGGGGCAATATCTGACATTACAAGGTCAATTTTATCAAAATTCTTGTTTTTTAGGTAATTTTCTTGAAAATCCTCAATTTTTGTCTGTACAAAATTTACATTTGGTAGGCTTTCCATCTCAATGACGTCTATAGCAATAATTTCGATATTTTTATGTTTTCTGGATGCATATTGACTCCATCCCCCCGGTGAACTTCCTAAATCCAATATTCTAGAATTTTTTTTAATTAAATTATATTTTTCGTCAATTTCTCTAAGTTTGAAAACTGCGCGCGACCGCCAATTCTCTTTATTAGCCTGTTTTACAAATTCATCATTAATGTGTTTCTTGTACCAGTTTGAAGATTTTTTACTCATAGAGAATCTTTAAAATTTCGAATTCTTTCTCTCCGCTTGGAGTTTCCGCTGAGACAACATCACCTTCTTTTTTGCCAATCATAGATCTTGCTATAGGAGAATTTATTGAAATAAGACCAAATTTAATATCAGCCTCATCATCTCCAACAATTGTGTAAGTAATATCAGATTCTTTTTCAAAATCATATAATTCAACTTTTGCACTAAAAACAACTTTATCTGAAGATATTTTTTTTGGATCCACAATTTCAGCGTTTGATAACTTAAGTTTTATATCCTTAATTCTCCCCTCCACAAATCCTTGTTGTTCTCTTGCTGCATGATATTCAGCATTCTCTTTTAGATCACCATGTTCTCTCGCGGTCGCAATAGCTTCTATAATTTTCGGCCTCTCTATATTTGTGAGATTATCAAGTTCATCACGTAACTTTTTTTCACCATTTATTGTTATTGGAAATTTACTCATAGTTTAATTATGAAGTTGATATTTTCTTTATGCAAGTTTAAAAATATTTTGAAGTTTATAAACTTTAAGATTTTTTGAGTGTGATATTGCTCCAACTAATGCATTTGCTCCTGCGATAGTGGTCGTATAATATACTTTTTGGTGAAGTGCCTCTCTCCTTATAAGGTATGAATCTTTTATCGCCTGTTTGTTCTGAGTTGTATTTATAATTAAGTCAATTTCTTTATTCTTGATCATATCAACAATATGAGTCCTTCCCTCTCTAACTTTATTTACTCTTAAACATTTAATATTATTTTTATTTAAGTATGACTGTGTTCCACCTGTTGCAACTAAATTAAAACCTAGTTGAATTAATTTTTTTGCAACAATATTAATGTTTTTCTTATCTTCATTTTTAACACTAATAAATGCATTTCCTCCAGACGGAATTTCAATATTTGTTGATATCTGCGATTTTGCGAAAGCTTCTTCAAAAGTTTTTCCGGTTCCCATTACTTCTCCTGTGGATTTCATTTCTGGACTTAGAATTGGATCAGCTCCCGGAAACTTTAAAAAAGGAAAAACAACTTCTTTCACATTAAAATATTTACTATTTCTTTTTTTTGGAGGATTTATTTCTTTTAAAGTTTCTCCTAGCATACATTTCGCAGCAATTTTTGCTACTGAGACACCAATCGATTTTGAAACAAATGGTATTGTTCTAGATGCTCTTGGATTAACCTCTATGACATAAAGTTTTTTATCCTTAATTGCAAATTGTACGTTCATTAAACCTAAAACATTTAATTTATTTGCCATTTTAATTGTATTTTTCTTTATAAGATCAAGCTGTATCTTGCTTATTGAGTAAGTTGGAATAGAGCATGCCGAATCACCAGAATGAACGCCTGCTTCCTCTATGTGCTGCATAATTCCAGCAATATATACCTCTCCCTTTTTATCCCTTATTGCGTCTACATCTATTTCAATTGCTTCATTTAAAAATTTATCAATAAGAACAGGTGCATCATTTGATACTTTTACAGCCTCGTTTATATATTTTTCTAATTCACTTGAAT
>CAJWEM010000019.1 GCA_913031205.1 uncultured Gammaproteobacteria bacterium
TTTATTGATTTCATTCTTTTCACTTTTTAGAATATCTTAAAAATATTTCCTAAATTTTTCATTTCATGGGAATATACATGGTAATGTATTATTAAGATTATGAAAAAAATATACTTACTTCTTTTTCTGTCAATAAATTTATTGTTAGTTTCATGTGCAACTCAGACAATAGGTCAAAAAATAGAAAAAGAAGAAACAATAAAAATAAAAGAAAAGGATTCTCGTATAGCATTACATTTTAATAATCTTAATAAAATGCTTATGGGATTAAAAAAAAATGGCCAAAACATATTAGATTTTTTGAAGAAAATCGAAAGGTATACTTCACCAGAATAAAAGTCAAAGAAGCTATTTGCAAGGCTTATCCAAAAAATAAGTCTGCAGCTAGAAAAGCAAAGAAAAAACCAACTATATAAATAATTATTGAGACTACAATTGTATATAAGCTAAATTTTCTTAGGAACATACAAGCTTTCGCTTGTTTTTCATCGACTGGACACGGCGCATTTCGATTAATCCATAAAAAATAACTTGATAAGAACAAAAGAACCCCTGCCACAATAAAAATTATAATCTTATATTGTGAAATTACTGTTATCCATGGAGCTACTGAAATAAAACCAGCCAGTGCTGCGCCCATGCCTAAAGTAACCAATAATGCAGGTAGGGCACAACATAATAATGTTCCAATGCTCGTAAACAAGCTTAAAATAGGAAAAAAGGTTTGCTTATATAAGCTATTCAACACGATGAATTTTTTCAACATTATAACCTGCATCGGTAATTAATTTTGTAATCTTTTTATCATCTATGTCATGCCCATCTTTCAAATCTATTTTTATCATTGATTCATCCATATTTACATCTACAGCCTTGACCGATTTTTCTTTATTAAGCATTTTAACAATAGATTGAGCACAAAAATCACATACTAAACCATTTACGCTCACATGAATTTCACCAAACATATCATTTTGTTCCGCATTAATATTAAATGAAATACAAAATAAAAAAGGTATTATTAAATTTCTAATTCTTTTCATAATTTTTTCCTCATAAAACTAAAAACGTATAAAGTAGTTGTATAAAAACTTACCTCGGTCGTTTAAACCAAGCTCAAATAAATGAACGCTTTTGAAAAAACGAAACAGAGGTGTAATTTCAAAGTTGTCTTCTTTCTCTGGCTTATGTTCCAGCTTTAACATAAGCCATGTATGAAGATCGCCAAAATCGCCTTCGTATGGAGCAAAGCCAAAAGTGACTGACTGAATAAACGCATCGTAAATATTGCCCGCTTCCGTATATCGATTTTGGTACTTGAAGAAATACCTTCTATTTTCCCAATCAAAAGAAAAGCCAGAAAAACCAGAAAGTTCTACTTCTTCATTAAATGTTGATTTATCACTATATGCTAATCCAATACCAGACTTTATATAAAAGTTTGCTTGACTTCTTTTTTTGTTCCAACGTTTTATTAAATTATTAATTTGTAGAGAATTTAAAACAAACTCTTCATCATGCCAATATTCTACATTGTATCCAAGTGAGTACTTATGCGTTGGCGATAAGTGTGTGTGTATCCTATTAACGTTTGCATCATTTTTGAACATTATGGTCCATCCACCTGGATATGAAACAGGTCTTGCATCAATTGACTCTATAAAAAGCCCAAAAATAATAACTATGTAAAAAGTATAGCGCACTAGTTCTCTCCAAAAATTTATAACCAAAACTAAAATATTTTATTTTGATATAGCGTTAAATCTTAAGAGAATATTTTCGGAGGCGGGCCTTTTGGTTTTATAATGAATGAATAAATTTTTTCATCGACTTGAATTTTTTCTTGTAAATCAAGTTTTGAAAATGTGGTTCTTAAAATATCTTGTTGATAGATTAGCTGACTATTTATCGAACAAAACTTGCAGTCTAAACATTCTATATCTTTGTCAATTTTTACTTCATGATTAGCATGATTATTTTTAGAGGTTTCATGACAAATATGATGATCTTTGTTTATTTCCATGATTGGAACGGAATTATCATTTAAGTTCAGATTTTTGTGACAAATCTCGTGAAAAGCCAAAGAATAGCTAGAATTAAAAATTAACATTAATGTTAAGAAATACTTTATAAATTTACTTATTTCCATAATATTAACTTACATTAGAAATCACATCCATTCAAGATTATTATATATTCACAATTTGTCGTGTATAAATCTATTAAAGTAGTTTTTCATGATTTTCCATGACATATGCATTGCATCTCTATCGTATTTAAGGCCGTTTGGAGCATCGTTGGCATCTGGATTTGTGAAAGCGTGAGCTACACCTCCAAATATGTGTACAAACCATTTTGAATTTTTGCTTTTAAGTTCGTATAACAAATTCTTTAAATCATTTTCAGTTGCGTAAGGATCTTCATCTCCGTGCAAGATCAAGATCGGGGTCTCGATACTTTTTGGATTTCCAATATTTGGTCTATCGTATATACCGTGGAATGAAACTACTAAATTTAATTCTGCTCCTGATCTAGCTAAATCAAGAATACATTTACCACCAAAACAATAACCTATTGCAGCAATTTTATTGGAATCTACTAAATCATGATTTTTTAATAGACCCAGACAATGATTTATTCTTTTTGATAATATTTTTCTATCTGCTGCTAGTTGATTCATTAAGTTAGAAGATTCTTCTGCTGTTCTTCCTCTTATGCCTTTTCCATATAAATCAACAGCAAAAGCAAAATAACCTTCTTTTGCGAGAAATTCTGACTTTTTTTCTTCCAGTTCTGAGCATCCAGAATATTGGTGTGACACAAGAATACCCGGCATGGATTCTTTTATATCATCGTCATAACAAATGATGCCTTGAAAATCTTTACCATCAATCGTGTAATTGAAATCTTCTTTTACAATCACCGTTCAAAAAAGTAGTTAGCTAAGAATAAAGTATTAACTTATTTAGCTAAACAGTCTAGTAAATTATTAGAAAGATTTTCAAGAAGATCAATATACATATTTGGACCAGCCTCTAAATTTGATCCTAACGGATCTAGTGTACCAACTTTTACATTTGTATCTTCAACTACTGTGTTGATTATTTTTGCTCTAAATTGTGGTTCTTTAAAAACACAATGTGCGTTAAGAGTTTTAATTTTTGACCTAATTTTTATTAATCTATTTGGTGATGGCGGTTGTTCAGGATCAACTAATATTGAGCCAATTGCACTTAATCCATAAGCTTTCTCAAAGTATTGATAAGCATCGTGAAAAACAATAAATTTTTTCTCTTTTATTGACTCTAATCTTGTTTTGACAGCATTATCAGTAAGTTTTATTTTTTTAATTATTTCTTTTGCATTTTTCTTGTAGGTATTTATATTTTCTGGATACATCTTACTTAATTCACGAGTGATACCCTTAACCATCTCAATAGCATTATTAGGATCAAGCCAAAAATGCACATCTTCAGATCCGTGTCCGTGATCATGCCCGTGATGATCATGTCCATCTTCTTCCCAATTAACACCTTCTCTTAAAGGAAGGAAATTAAGATTTTTAAATTTTGCCACTTTAAAAACCCTAACATCGCTTGGCAGTCCGAAAATTGTTTTTCTTATTCCTGACTCTAACTGCCCTGCATCAATATGAAAGAAAACTGCAGCATTGTTTAGCATCTTTGCGTGGGAAGGTTTTAAGGCAAAATTATGAGGGGAAACATTTCCTGAAATTAATAGTGAAACTTTATCAGTGTCTCCGACAACAGCGCTAACTAAAGAATGCAGAGGTTTAACACTAGCAACAATACCAGTGTTGTTCGCCATTACATTGAAACTCAGAAAAAGACCTAAAACAAATATAAATACATTTTTATACATAAGTGATATCCTTTTTATTATGTTATTTTGTTGACAAAATGAAATTGTCACTTAATATAAATGTTATATTATAACATATATGTTTTCAACAGGTTTTTATAATGAAAAAAAGTCAAAAAAAATTATCAGCATCCTTGGAGGCTTTAAAAAAAGCTGAACAGATATGCGACAGTAATGGCCTAAAATTAACGAAATTAAGAAAACAAGTATTAAATTTAATTTGGAAAAAATCTGGGTATGTAAAGGCCTATGATCTTCTTGATGAATTGAAAAAAGTTGATCCATCTGCCAAGCCACCAACAATATATCGAACTTTAGATTTTTTAATGGAAAACGGCTTGATTCATAAGATACAGAGCTTGAACGCATTTATTGGGTGTCCCCATCCAGACGAACACAATGAATGTTATTTTTTAATATGTGATAGATGCCAAATGATCGAAGAGTGTTGCTCTAAAAAAATTAGCAATGTTGTTTCGTCAACCTCGAAAAATAGTAATTTTATACCAAGTAAAGTAACTTTTGAGATAGCAGGCACATGTCAAAATTGTTTAAATTAAATGCCATCACTTATTGAAGCAAAAGGCTTAGATGTTAATAAGCAAGGAAAAGAAATTCTAAAAGATGTTTCTATTAGCGTTAATAAAAATGATTTTATTACAATAATTGGACCAAATGGCGCAGGAAAATCAGTTTTACTTGAATGCTTAATGGGTACTTTTAGCCCTGATAGGGGAGAGATTAATAAAAAAGATAATATCTTAATAGGTTATATTCCGCAAAATTTTAATCCCGATAATTCAATGCCAATATCCGTTGAGAGATTTTTAATGCTAAGAAAAAAATTTACTGGCGAAGAATTAAAAATCATTTCAGATGAAACAAATATTTTAAGCATTCTTTCAAAGAAGTTATCCAATCTTTCTGGTGGTGAACTTCAAAGGGTTTTACTAGCAAGAAGTCTATTAGGAAATCCAGAGTTATTAATTTTAGATGAGCCGGCACAAAATTTAGACATAAAGAATCAATTAAACTTTTATAATTTGTTAAACGAAATTTATCAAAAAAGAGATATAAGTATTCTCATGGTGTCGCATGATTTACATATGGTTATGGCTTCTACCAAGCAAGTAATATGTCTCTATCATCATATTTGCTGCTCCGGAGAACCTCAAGCAGTTGCGAAAGATCCTGAATTTATAACATTGTTTGGCAATGATATGGCAAAGATGATGTCGGTTTATCAGCATACACATGACCATTCGCATGATGAGAATTTAAATGATTGAGCCATTTCTTATTAGAGCAATAATTGCTGGAATTGGAGTTGCCATTATCACAGGAGCTATTGGTTGTTTTGTTGTCTGGAGAAGAATGGCTTATTTCGGCGACTCTTTAGCTCATAGCGCTTTACTTGGAGTCGCGCTCGGGCTTGTCCTAGGTATAAGTACAAATCTAGGAACAATGATTATATGTTCAGTATTTGCAATTTTATTAATATGGCTACAACAAAAAAAAGTTTTAGCAACAGATACATTGTTAGGAATTCTGGCACATGCTGCTCTTTCAATAGGCATGGTTACACTAAGTCTTCTAGAAAGAAGCGTCGATCTTCATTCATATTTATTTGGGGATATTCTTGCGGTTACAAATCATGAGATTTATTTAATTATTTTTGGCGGCATTTTTGTACTAATTTTTTTATTTTTTAATTGGTCGTCTTTTGTCTTAACAACAATTAATGAAAAGCTAGCAAAATCTGAAGGTTTAAATACTTTATTTAATCAATTATTAATAATGTTATTAATGACAATTGTAGTTGCAGTTTCATTTAGAATCGTTGGGCTATTGTTAATTACTTCAATGTTAATAATCCCTGCTGCAACAGCTAGACAAGTTGCAAATTCTCCTGAAGTTATGGCAATTGTCTCATCAATACTAGGAATCTTTGCAGTAATGTTAGGTATATATCTTTCGTTACACTTTGATACCCCATCTGGCCCATCCATTGTGGTCGCATCTGTTGTAATTTTCATTTCCATATTATTTTTTACTTTCTTACGAAAAAATTAAAGATTCTATCGAGTAATTGACATGTTCATAAAATGTTATATTATAACATTCTTTATGTTATATTATAACAATTAATACACAGGGAGAATCTTATGAAATTCAAACTTTTACTCGCAATAGTACTTTGTGCATTTATATCTTCAAAGTTTGCTATTGCCGCTGATGACGACCATGACCATGACCACTCTGCACATTCTGATGAGCCATTCTATGGCCATGCAGGTATTCGAATTCATTTTGATCATGTAAACGATGCTGGGGAAGGCGATGAGGAAGTTAATGAAACCTATACTCATTCCCATTTTGAACTCGGATCTAGTTTAATAGAGGGGCTAAATCTCGATACGAATATAAAAGTTGAGGGAGAGCCTGGTGGACATTCTCATGGCGGTGTTAGAAGAACGCATGACGGCGCAAGTAGATTTTTTGAAGATCATCCAGTTATTGTAGAATCTTTAACACTTACATATAGCCATGAAGATCTTTCATTGTACTTAGGTAAATTTAATCCTAAAGTTGGGCTTGATTACCATAGCTTTCCTGGTCTTTATTCTTACTCAATGATTGAAGAGTATAAAATAGCTGAACGTATTGGCGTTGGTTTTAGATATGCAGCAAACTTAAATGATTTTGGTACCCACAAAATAGAAGCAAGCTCTTTCTTTACTGACACAACTTTTTTAAGTGACTCAATAATTGATCAAAGAGGCCATACTAGTAAAGCAGATGGCGGACTTGCTAATACAGAGGATTTTAGTTCATATGCTGTCTCGATAGGAGGTAAAGATTTTTATTCGCTAGATAATAATATTGCAGAAAGAATTTTTTACAAACTTGGTTATGCCCATCAAGAAGCAGGTGTTGGTAATGAAGAAGATGAAGTTAGGTACTCCGCATCATTGGGCTACAAGGAAAATTTCTCAGAGGGCATAAGTAAAACTTTAATTTTTGAATATATGGACATCGAGCATTATAGTGGTGAAGAAGCACACGATAGATCATATTTTACTTCTTCATTAGGCTTAAAACTTTATCCTTGGAGTTTTGCCACGACCTATACTTTTGTTGACAATGACGCTCCGGAGGAGCCAGATGAAAATCATGATGGAAAGATTCTTCAAATTTCTGTGGGCTATACTCTATCAAATTCTGTGACTTTAAGTTTTGGATTCAAAAGAGCCGATGAAGAAAATGAAGTGAATGAAAGATTTGGTTTAGGTCTTAGATATAGATTTGAGTTATAAATATACAAAAACGCTTATTGCTTACTTTCTATAGATTTTGCAGGCATGTAGTATTTATATTAATAAATGTGTTGTATGCTTATAATTTATTATGGCAATAAAAAATGAAATAATCTCGATTAAAACAAGTGCAAAGAGCCTAAACGATATTACCTTAAGAATTGAAGAGCAGGTTCATTCGTCGAATATTAAAGACGGTATTTGTACGTTATTTATAAAACACACTTCTGCATCTCTAATTATTCAAGAAAATGCCGATCCATCAGTGCTACATGATATAGAGAATTTTTTTAAAAATTTAGTGCCAGAGAACAATGATTTATATATTCATACTGCCGAAGGATCGGATGATATGCCTGCCCATATAAGAAGCCTTTTAACAAATACAAGCTTATCAATTCCAATCATAAACAAAAAATTACAACTGGGGACTTGGCAGGGCATTTATTTATACGAGCATAGAAACCATAATCATGAAAGAAAAGTCATTGTGAATGTCATTGGCGAATAATACAATGAAAGTATGTTAGGTTTATCTAAAGCTTCAAAGGCGAAAAAAGTTTACGATTCTATAGAATCGCAATTGAACACAATTAAGGAATGGACTCATAATAATAAACTTCCAGAAAAGATGTGGGCTGACCCATACATGATTGGTTATTTCTTCAAAACTGTAGCTTTGGCTGATCTAATTACAAATAAAAAACCATATAGTGCAACCCCCGATCAAATGGTTATAAAATTGTGTTTTGAAGATTATATATGTCCAGAGAATTTTAAAGTTTTTGAGAATAATCTTTTTAACTTGATGGATAAAGAGCTAAAAGCAAAGAAAATTGGTGCTTTAAAATTTGACGATTTAGGAAATCACATTTCTAAAGATGTTGATAAAGATATAGATGAATTTTTACTTGGAAATAGACATGCAAGTAGGGTTATCTTCCTTCTTGGCGGTGTTCTGAAAGAGGAGATAATACAAAAAGATGCTCAAATTCTTGAAGCAAAAAAAATTACGCATCAAAATAAACCAAAAGACGAAGCTGCTGCAGAAAAGCTTGGTTTTAAATATCGAGATATGCTTCCATTTTACTTATCAAAAATTTATTTAAAAAGTAGAATCGAAGATCTATGCTCCAATGAACTTTAAATAAATAATAAATATAAGCCAAAACAAATAAATAATATTCCAGGAATTACTGTGATTAATTTCTTAAATGTACTTTCAAATGAGGTTGGCGTTAAAATTAATTTTTCTAATAATACAAAAAGCGTAAGAGCAATTACAAAAGTTAAATTCATGACACCCGCAACCAGTAATATTGCCATTAAGAACCAACAACAAAATACACAGTAAAAGCCATGACCAAACCCCATGCGAAAAGCTCCTAAGTTTCCATCTTTCCAGTTAGCCATTACCAAAGAAAGTGGAGAACGACATTTTTCAAGACAAACATTTTTGTATGGCGTTAGCTGATAAATTCCAGCAAGAATAAGAACTGCAGCAGAAAGTATATTATTTATTGATGCCATCATTGTATTCATCAAACTAACCTGATGAAGTGGATATTGTATTATGGAAATTCCGATTGAAAACAAAACCCAAGAAGCAAGATAACCAAAGTAAAATATATAGGTAGGGCTATAATGTAAATTATTTTTTTGTTTTGATTTATTGACTGTCGCAAACATAAGGACGGTCGGAATAATACTTGGACTCATCATTGCAATCATCATTATCGCCCACATTAAAATTAATTGATAAAAATCATTTGAACTCCAGTTATTATCCATTGGCGGCATCCAATATGTATTTGGAAGCCATGTCTCAGATGGCATATCCATTTTCATATCCATCTTCATCTCAGACTTAGGTTTCATATCCATCTTCATCTCAGACTTAGGTTTCATATCCATACCCATATTCATATTTGACATATTGTTATCCATAGCAAAAAGAAAATACCAACCCGCAAGAGAGACCGCTAATATTCCACCGATAACTGTATTTTTTTGAATTGAACTTAGATCAACTTGATTGTTCATATGAATTTATCCCCTTTATAATTTATGCGAATATTATAATATTCACTTAAATTTTCAACCCGTATGCTATGAAACTTGTATTCAAATGATATTCGCTGTGAAGATAAAGAAAATTAAATTATTTAAATCAATACCTTATAACAAAAAAATTTAAAATATTGACATTTTGTTCAGTCAGAATAAAGTAATACCTTCAATAATAATATTTCTAAAAGAGGAAAGTATGTCTGATAACTGGAGTGTAAAAGGTAACTATTTTGAGTCATGTAATTGCGACCTCGTCTGCCCATGTATTTTTTTAGAGGCGCCAACAGAAGGCTTTTGTGAAGCACAAGTTGGTTGGTCAATCGATGAAGGCCATCTAGACGGAGTTGATCTTAGTGGAAGAAAAATTGGCGTTTGGCTTCATGCTCCATGTAAAGGAGAAAACAAAAATTTAACAGATGGCGGTTGGTCATTAGCTTTGTACGTTGACGACGGCGCATCTGATGAGCAGTTTAACGCAATATGCGAACTTTGGAGTGGAAACCATGGTGGACATTTAGCTGTGATAGCTAGTCTTGTTGGCGAAGTAATGAGTGCAGAAAAAGCACCTATAACAATAGAAGATACGGCTGAGAAAAAAGTTCTTAAGATTGGTGATGTTGGCCATCAAGAGTTAGCAGCTGTTGCTGGTATGGATGGCGGAGCTGTTAAGGTAAGTAATATGCCTTTAGCTGTTGCACCACCATACGATATTTCGGTATTTAAATCTGTTAAGAACACGTACACTGGGAATGGTAAAAACTTTTCACAATCTGGAAAAGTTGGCTTAGCTTCTCCTTTTGCGTACGGTCCTAACTAAAGAATAATAATAATAATAATATATGTTGAGCTCTTAGGCCGCTTTTAGCGGCCTTTATTTTTTATGAATACAAGATTATGTTTTTAGAGTTAACAAAAGATAAAGCACTTCCTGATAGAGATATTGAAATTGAAGTTTCTCAATTTCACTTCGTTAATAATAGGGAAGTAAAAAATAATTATCCGAACGGAGCGGAGAAAATTTTTTTAGGACTTGGCTGTTTCTGGGGAGCTGAGAGATTATTTTGGCAACAATCAAATGTTCATGTAACCTCGGTCGGATATGGAGGTGGTTTTACAAAAAACCCAACCTACCAAGACCTTTGTTCTGGGCAAACCGGCCATGCAGAGTTAGTACAAATTGTGTTTGATAAAGGAGAAGATGCTTTTAAACAAATTCTTAAAGTTTTTTGGGAAAATCATGATCCCACCCAAGGAATGAGACAAGGAAACGATATTGGAACTCAATATAGGTCATGTATTTATGTTCAAAATGAAAGATTTCTAAAAATTGCAAAGAGCTCCTTAGAGAGCTATCAAGAGGTCTTAAATAGAAATAATTTTGGCGCTGAAATTACAACTGAAATTTGTATCGATAAGGATTTTTTCTACGCAGAAGATTATCACCAACAGTATCTAGCCAAAAATCCTGAGGGTTACTGCGGTATAAAGGGCACAGGCCTTGAGTTTGAAGTTTGATCTATGGGAAAGCAAAGCCGTCTTTTGCTTCTTCAGATTTTTCAGGCCAAAAAGTTTTTTCTTGATTTTCTTCTATAAGTTTTTCGCACTCTTTTAAAGCCTCACCATATGTCATAACTTTATCGAATTTACCAAGATCAGTATGGTTTTGCTTATGCTTCCAGGCAATAATATAGCCTTGATCGTCCGTTTTTTTAATTAATGTCTCTGCCATTTGATAAAAAATGTTAAATTATATGTACAACTGATTATAAACTTAATTTTTGTACGTATCTAGTATAAACTTTTATCATGTATTTGACAGAAGACAACATCAATAAAAATCCTTTTAAGCAATTCGAAATATGGTTTGAAGAAGCTAAAAAGATTGGTCTCAAGGACCCAAACGCGATGAATGTAGCATCGTCTACAAAAAATGGTGTTCCTTCATCTAGAATGGTTTTGTTAAAAGCTTTTGACGAAAACGGATTCATTTTCTATACAAACTACACTAGTAGAAAAAGTGAAGAGATATTAAATAACCCGATTGTTGCGTGTAATTTTTTCTGGGATGCTCTAGAGAGGCAGATTAGAATTGAGGGGCAAATAAAAAAAGTTGATGCAGAAGTTTCTAATAAATATTTTAGCTCGAGATCTAGACTCAGTCAGTTAGGCGCACATGCATCTAACCAAAGTAAAGTAATAAAGGATTATGATGAACTTACCGATAAATTAAATTCATTGGAAGAAAAATATAAAGATCAAGATATTCCACGCCCAGATCATTGGGGAGGATTTATCGTCGTTCCAGATACCATTGAGTTTTGGCAAGGGCATGATGGAAGATTGCACGATAGACTAAAATTTAAAAAAGAAAACAGTAACTGGGTAATAAATAGACTTTCGCCTTAAAAACCTTTTAATAATTAAGGAGATCATGAAATGAGCCAAAACGATATTTGCAAAAGAACAACAATTTCGAATGATTCATATGAGCCCTTTATGCTTGGAGATAAGCAAGCGGGTGAAGTGCATTGGTTAAGCCAAACAA
>CAJWEM010000020.1 GCA_913031205.1 uncultured Gammaproteobacteria bacterium
TGTAAATTTGCTGTTTATTCTCTCCTAATTTATAATCGCCCCCTATTTATACAATATATAGTATATTGTAAAATGAAGTATTGGGGGCGATCTGGATTCGACGTGGATTGCAAAACCCTAGGTGCATGTCGAGTATATAGCTATTCTCGTAAAAAATGCTATAAATTATAGTTGCAAACGAAGACAACTACGCACTAGCAGCTTAATCCTGCTGGTCATCATTCAGAAATGTGCTTGTGCGTTTCAGTTTGGTGTCGCTTAACACAAGATAGCCTTTATTCTCGCCATTAGAGTAACTGCGAAACTTAATTGGATAGTGTTAATTAAAGTCTGCTCGTTTACTTTGTTAACATGAAATTTAATAACGAAGCTAAACATGTAGTACCGAAGGCAGAGGATTTGCGGACGCGGGTTCGATCCCCGCCGCCTCCACCATGTACTCCAATTCTTCTTATAAATATTTATTTATTTATTAATTAATTCTTAATCTACACAGAATATTTAATTTTAGATAAAAAGAACTTGATTGCCATTTCAGATGAAGTGAAAAATCTTGAATCAATATATTCGTCATTTTGAGTATCGTATATACAAAATTCCCAGGTGGCAAAGTTTAAATCAAATTCTTCTGGAGAATAATCTTGCAGTATTAAGGAAAATTCAGTTGAGAGGTCTTTTGTGGAGAACTTAATAAGGCACTCGGTTAAGGAAAACATACACTTTTCAATATATGGATTGTTTATATATTCTTTCAGATTTTCATTGAAAAAAGCTCTTTTCTCAATAAGATTCTTTTTATAAAGGTTTTTGCCCATCTTAGGCTTAGATGTGTAATTTGGCTTACTTAGTTGGGACTTGTACTCTTGAAAATTAATAACGCTCATAATCAGATTCGAAAGTTATAAGTTATATGATATTTTATATAATAAACCTTAAAAGAAAACAATATACACAAATAAATGAATGATTCAATAATAAGGCGGATAATTTCGCACATAGAAGAAAATAATAAAAAAAGACAAATTATAATAGTCGATGGAAGTATATCAAAAAAATTTGTTTCTTCATCTCTAAAATCAAGAGGCGTAGATAATTTTAAATTATATAGAAACGATGAATATGTATTTGAGATACATAACGAAAGAATAATAAATTTTAAAAATAAGGATATGTTATTCCTTGGAGAAATACTTTATGAATCAAATAAAAAATTAAAAAAACATAATTTTTCAAATGAGATTGATAACATATATGACTGTATAAATAATATTCTTCTTCAGAGAGAAATATGTATAAAAAATAATGATAAAATTAATATTGGTAAATTATTTCAAAGCGATGTCTTATCTTATGAGTCTAAAATCTTCTTTGAAATACTTAAATTATGGATATCATATACACAAGAACAGAACTCTTATGTAAATAGATATATGCAACTAATTGATGAGGATTTATTATTATTTTCTGATGCTGACCATCACTTCATAAATATTAATAAATTCTTTGAAATCGAGAAATTATGGGTTCAAAAAAATATTCCATCTTCATTTATGTATAGTAACAAAGTAGAGAAGATTAAAAATAAAGATCAGCTTTTTAAAATAAATAATAAAATTTACGAGTCGTATGATTTTAAATCACATGAAGATGAACTGGAATTTATTTCTAGTGACATATCAAAAAACTTTGAGGAAAATCCCCTTATTCGTATTGCATTGATCAACAATGATAGATATTTTGCACGAAGGTTACGAGCACTACTTGCAAGAAAAAATATTGAGATTAGTGATGAAGGCGGATGGTTGTTATCAACAAGTGCATGCTGCGCATATATTAATAATATAATAGATTATTTTTTTGAAAATAATAATTTTATTAATTTGAGAGATATTATTATGTCACCCTTTTTTCAATTGGGTAGTCTTAATGAAGAAAAAAAAGATTTTTTAAAAATGGTTTTAGATTTCCAAAAGGGTGATATTGAATCTGAAATTAAAAATTTTTTTAATAATAAAGATTTTTTTAAAAATGAAAATTCCTTTCATAAATATTTTATTATTGAAAATAATTTAAAAGATATTTATACATTTAAAGAATTTTCAAAGCTTATTTCAAGCAAAATTGATGATTTTGGATCAAGTGAGCTTATAAATGAAGATACTGCTGGTAAAGAATTTTTAAGGGTATTAGAAAATTTAGGTACTGTTTCAAAAAAAGGTAAGAAAAGTATGCTCGAGTGGTCAAAAATATTAAAAAATAAATTGGAAATTAGCACTTTTTCAAACCCTAATATTAGTAAAATTATATACACAGACATTAACCATGCGTTGATAAACGATTACGATAAAATATACATTAGCTCAATGTCTAACAAGAATTATCCAAAAAAAATACTAAATAATTTTTCAGAAAAAAATATAATATATTCAGATTTCAGTATTAATTCAAATTTGGAGGAAAGAGAAAATATAAGCGATTTTTTTAGATTATCGAAACAAACAAATAGTATTTGCCTAACATTTCATAAAACAGATAATAATGAAATATATTCAAAATCAAAATTTAAAATCCTCGTAGATCATATTGCTGATAATAAAGTTTTGAATGATAAGGAAGATAACCTAAAGATATCAAAAAATAATATTAAACAGGATTCTATTTACTTTGATAGTAATTTTAAATACCTTAATTATCGTGATATTGAAAACTATTTATGCTGCATTTATTGTTTTTATTATAACAAAAAATTTAATTATATAGATAAGGGCTTATCGCCAAATAAATACTTAGTATTTGGAAATTATGTCCATTCAGTTATAAGTCGTTATGTTAAGGATAGACCATTATCTAATGTAAAATCAGAGATTATCTCTAAACTTAATGACATATCGAATATCAATGAAAAAGAATATTATTTGCAAGGAAATTCACCATATGAATTAAAACTATGGAAGGATTTATTGCCGACCATTGCTACTGAATTTTTCTACAGCGAAGATGGTATATCTAAAAGCGATTTTCAGACCGAGGTACCATTTAAAAAAGTCTTTCTTGATAATATAACTTTGTCTGGAAGGTATGATATTCAATATTTTAATAAAGGTAAAAAAACGATATGCGACTTTAAAACTTCTACAAACATTCCTTCAAAAAAGTCTGTCTTAAATGGAGAGCATCTACAACTTCCAATGTACTCTTTATTAAATCCTAATGTTGAAATTTTTGAATATTATTTTATTAATGTTTCTCAAAAAATTACGAAAAGAATAACATTTGAAAAAGATGAATTTATTAATTCTACCGATATTATATTAGATACAATTGAAAGAATTAATTTCGATTTAAAAAATAAAACTAAGTATTACCTAACGAGTTCTTATAATGGTTGTGAAAACTGCGGTTTTCAAGTTACAAGAGAGAAGTAAATTAACTATTGTCTAATAAAATATAATTAACAAACAGATATAATGAAATTATGAAAAGACAAGTCATTATAAGGCCAAATATAATAAAATATGATGCTTTATTTGATTCAAAATCTCTCATCCTATTATCGTTAGACTGAATACCGATAAAAGAAGATAATATGCTTAATATTATATTTTTTACATCTAGCTTATTTTTTGACATTTTTTGCAAGTATAATGGCATCTTCATATCCATTTGGCGCTGGGTAATAATTTCTTCTTTTTCCAATCTCATTATAACCTAACGAGCTGTATAGCTTCATAGCTTGTTCATTACTTGGTCTACATTCTAAAAATATTATCTCGCAATCAAGTTTTATTAAATCGTTAAAAAGCTGGTTTAGAATTTTCTTGCCATAACCAAAATTTCTGTATTCTTTTTTGACACATAAATTCATTATATGACACTCATTTTGAACAATAGAGGTTATTAAATAGCCGATTAGCTTGTTATCAAGAACTAACACCTTGCAAAAATAATTATTATTAATACAATCATAAAATATTTTCTCAGACCATGGGTAACCATAAGAATCTCGCTCAATAACTAAAACGTCAGGAATATGATGTTCTTCCATATCGAGAAAATTTGTAACAAGTGAATTTTGAATACTACTCATATTTTGTAAAAAATTGAAAGTCAACCCATATTAATTTCTTCATATCATTAGATATATTATCTGATTCAAACAAAGTATTAAATATAAATATTTTGTTGCCTAATTTATTTTTATATATTTCATCAAATTTATATAAATCATTTGTGAGTAAAGATTTTGTAGAAGTATCACATAAAACCATATACTTTGATATAGAAGCTGTTTCTTTCCCAAGATCCAATTTTAATTTATCTAAATTATCAAAAAAATCAAAACGAATACCTGGTTCACTTTTTTTTGCGTTTTCCTGAAAACTTTCTAGCAGATCCTTATGATTCTTATAAAGAGACTTGCAAATTAAAATTAACTTTATAAAGTCTATGCTTTTAGGTTTTTTAACCCAAAAATTAATATTTAAGTGACTAAGAAAAGTGATTTTGTCCTCATAATTATTGCTATTCTTTATCATGAGGGTGAATTAACTCTGATTTTCTATTAAGTTTATTAATGGCATCTAAATAGGCTTTTGCAGATGCTATCACTATATCTGTATCAGAACCCACTCCATTTACAATCTCACCACCCTTCTCAATTCTTACTGTAACTTCACCAAGAGAATCTGTGCCATCGGTAATATTATTTACGGAAAACAATTGTAAATTTGATTCACTTTTTACGATCTTCTCAATAGCTTTAAATGTTGCATCTACTGGGCCACCTCCGTTTGATTCACTTTCAGCTAAAGTTGAGCCTTTTTCTAAAATTATCTTTGCATAAGGCTCAGAGTTAGAATCGCTAATTGATTTAATAGTTTTTAAAATATAATCTGAACTACTTTTTTCTCCAAAATTATTGGAAATTAAAGCATGTAAATCGTCATCATATATTTCATGTTTTATGTCAGCAAGATCTTTAAACTTTTCAAATAATAAGTTAAGCTCGTCTGAGTTTTTGATCTCGTAACCTATTTCTGAAAACCTTGTTTTTAATGCGTTTCTACCGGAATGCTTGCCTAAGACGATTTTATTTTTTAACCAGCCAACATCTTGAGCTTTCATAATTTCATAAGTTTCTCTGTGTTTTAAAACGCCATCTTGGTGAATACCAGACTCGTGTGCAAAGGCGTTTGCGCCAACAATTGCTTTATTCGGTTGTATTGAAAAGCCTGTAATGCTAGACACAAGTTTTGATGCAGGAACAATATGATTTGTTTCAACCTGTGTTTCACATGGAAAAAGATCTTGTCGCGTTTTAACCGTCATTACTACTTCTTCTAGTGAGGCGTTTCCAGCTCTTTCTCCTAAACCATTAATAGTGCATTCAACCTGTCTAGCGCCATTCATTACTCCTGACAATGAATTCGCTACAGCTAACCCTAGATCATTTTGGCAATGGGTTGAGAATATCGCTTTGTCAGAATTTGGTATATTATGAATTAACTTTTTTATAAGCTCTCCATATTCCCCAGGTATACAGTACCCTACTGTATCAGGTATATTAATTGTTGTTGCCCCAGCGTTTATAGCCTTCTCAATTATTGAGCATAAAAATTCAAACTCAGATCTTCCGGCATCTTCTGGAGAAAACTCGATATTATTTGTATATTTTTTAATTCTGTTTATTGACCTTACTGCTTGATCAATAACCTCTTGCTTACTCATATTCAACTTTTTCTGCATATGAATTTCTGAAGTCGCTATAAAAGTATGTATTCTTGAGCTATTTGCATACTTTAATGACTCCCCTGCGGCATCAATATCCTTATCAATAGCTCTTGCTAAACCACATATAGTGCTGCCCTTGATTGATTTCGCTATATCACTAACAGCATCAAAATCACCTTTACTTGCTATTGGAAATCCGGCTTCAATGACATCAACATTAAGCTTTTCGAGAACTTTTGCGATACGTAATTTTTCTGAAGCAGTCATTGATGCTCCAGGGCTCTGCTCTCCGTCACGAAGCGTTGTGTCAAAAATCACTAACTTTTCTTTATTAATTGACATTTATCTTTGTTCTTTCTCACTGAAAATAAGCTTTCCTTTTTTATACTGCCTATAAATATTCATTACCATACCAGAAATAGAATAAACAATAGCTAATAGCAAAAGAACCATTGGAGGATTAATTAGAGTAATAAACAAAAGAAATATTATTAATAATAACCAATAAAATTTTATTTTTTCATTATCACCAATATTCTTAAAACTAAAATAAGAAAATTTACTAATCATTAAAAAAGAAACAAATAATACTAAGAATGCAGATATCTCTTTATAAAATACAATCTCCACATTTGTTTTGTTCAGTACTGTGTATGACAAAGATACAAGTATTGCAGCAAGTGGACAAGGTAGTCCGATAAAAAAATCATTACTTTTGCTTGAGTTGAATCTCGCTAATCTTAGAAGAACAGAAACTAAGTACAGAGATGATATTATAACACCAAGCTCTAACCAAGAATTTATAAAAAAGTTAATGTCTTTTAAAAACCACTGATATAAGAGAATCGACGGAGCAATTCCAAAAGCAATTACGTCTGCAAGGCTATCATATTGCGCCCCAAACTCACTTGTTGTTTTTGTGATTCTAGCAACTCTTCCGTCAAGTCCATCGAGAACAAACGATGCAAAAATTAAGTTCGCAGCAATTTGAAGATTTCCATCGAAAGAATATATTAATGAAATAAAACCGCACAGAACAGATCCTGTTGTAAGTAAATTGGGTACTAAATAAATTTTATTTCTTATCATATTTATAAAAACAAACGCCAAGACATGTAATACATGCTTAGCGCCATCGAAATAATTCTATTACTTTACAAGATTTACAACAAGATATGCTAGAAAAGCATAAAATCCCCAGAAAAGTATAAAATGTAAGATTCCACTATCTAATTTCATAATATTTTCATCACCTAAACGCGTATTAATTAAAATGATATCCTAGTTTTTATTTTTATCAACTAATTTGTTAGCACTTATCCAAGGCATCATAGATCTAAGTTCAGAGCCAACTGCCTCAATTGGGTGTTTTTCCCCATTTCCCCTCATTCTATCAAAATTTGTATTTCCTGATTTATATTCATCAATATACTCTTTTGCGAACTCGCCGCTTTGTATTTCAGCTAATATTTTTTGCATTTCATCTTTTGTTGTCGCATTTACAATTCTTGGACCTCTCGTTAAATCTCCGTACTCAGCGGTATTTGAAATGGAGTATCTCATATTTGCTATTCCGCCCTCATACATTAAGTCAACAATTAATTTTAACTCATGCAAACATTCAAAATATGCCATCTCTGGCTTATAGCCTGCTTCAACCAGTGTCTCGAAACCAGCAAGCACTAGTGATGTTGCGCCACCACATAAAACCGCCTGCTCGCCAAACAAATCGGTTTCTGTTTCTTCTTTGAAAGTTGTCTCAATGACACCAGCCTTACCACCACCATTTGCTGATGCATATGAAAGAGCTAACTCTTTACTTTCACCAGAAGGGTCTTGTTTAACTGCAATTAAAGTTGGTACACCACCACCGTCCAAATATGTAGAACGAACTAAATGACCAGGTCCTTTCGGAGCTATCATTATAATATTTATTTCTTCATTAGGTTTAGCTTATTTACGAGCATGTTTTGAAGTATCTAATGTTAAAAAAATTCTATTAGAGATATCAGTGCTTGGTGACGATCCTTTAACTGGTAATCCTAGGGATATAGTTCTTTTAAAGATGAATGCTATGCGTGAAAAATATGAAAAACTTAATCTTGATAAAGTTGATCCTTCAAAAGCAATTAGAAACTTTAAATCCGAATTTAAACCACCTTTAATAGATAATTCAGTAATAACGTTTGATTCTGAAATTGAATCAGAAATTGATTTGAGTAAAATACAATGGTGCGATAACGAAGATTCATCTGTAAAAATGGATAGAGAAATAGTGGATGCAATATTAACTTCTATAGATAGGCTAATTCATAAAAAATTGTTAAAAAAGAATTGGTTGAAAGGCTATGGTGGCAAAAGATGAATGATTTATTTCTAATACTAATTATTTTAATACTTGTAATAATTAATGCATTATCAATTTATTTTTTGATTGAACTTTGGAAATGGAGAAAAAAAATAAATGAATCATCCATTGTTTTGCCAGACCAATTTCATCAAGATGTTAATAATCTTTCAAAGAATATCGATTTACATAAAAATCAAATAAACGATATTGACAAAAAATTTATAGAAAAATTAAATGATTTTAATGCGGTATTAAATTCTACTGTAAATAAAAATTCAGAATATTTTCAGAATATTTTTGAAAGTATTAACCCTATAAAATCGATGATAAGTAATCAAGACAAAGAAATTAAACGATTGCGTGAAGGGTACAATAATTCAGTAAAAAAGGATTTAATTCTTAAATTAATTGACCTCAAAGAACGCATTGATTTTTATACAATCAAAGATAATAAAGAATCCCAGATTAAAATAACAGATGACGTAGTTAGCGCTACACAAAATATTTTAAAAGTTTTAAATTATGTTTTTAAAACAGAGGGTGTGAAAGAGCTCAAATTTTCTAATAATCATTTGATTGATAAAATAGATAGTTCAGAAATTGAGGTATTGCCTCAGAATTGTATTGAAACTAATGATGCAAACTTGGTAGGAAAAATTGAAAGTACCATAAAGCCTGGATTTTATATCGATGGACTTGATGATCAAAAATTTATATTAAAAAAAGCTCAAGTAAAATATTATGGAGAAATTGAAAAATGAGTAAAGTAGTTATTGGAATTGATTTGGGAACAACGTTTAGTGGTGCTGCTATGTTAGATGAATCTGGTAGACCAATGATGATTCCAAATAAAAATGGTAAGAATATAACCCCATCAGTTGTAATGATTGATGGCGATAAGGTAGTTGTTGGAGCATCTGCGAAAAACAATATGTATGCAAGGCCAAAAAATGTTGTTGATGAAGTAAAAAGGTATATTGGTTCTGATAAAAAATATGAAATTGATGAAACTCATTCGATTCAGTTAGGATACTTCATCTCTGGTGATATGACAGCTACTTACACGCTTTCAGGTGCGTCTGCGCAAGAAGATTACAGCGTTAACGGCCTTGATTTAATTTACATGTACACAGTTGACGAATTCAGTTTCAAAGTTGGAGTGCATGACTCAGAAGTTGATGGAAATGCTTCCATAACCATTGGAGGAACGACTTACGCTGCTGGATCAAAT
>CAJWEM010000021.1 GCA_913031205.1 uncultured Gammaproteobacteria bacterium
GGGCCTCCTGTGTTATTAACAAGAATATCAACAGTATCAAATTTCTTTTCTATTTCTTTTATTAGATTTTCTATATCTTCTTTGTTGTCTAAATCAGCCTTAACAGGCAGAACCTCAGAACCACTCAATTTTTGAATTTCTTCAGCAGTTTCATTTATTTTCTCTTCATTACGAGAGCAAATAGCTAATTTTGTACCCTCATTAGCAAGCTCTATTGCCGCAGCTTTACCAAGACCTTGGCTGGCAGCCGTAACAAGAGCTATTTTGTTTTTAATACCCAAATCCATTATTTCACCATAAATTTTAATGTTTTATTATACAGATAAATTTGATAATTATTTACTTATAATAATTAAATTTTAAGGTTTTGAAAATGCTTGAAAAAGGAATTGGTCAATCAGTTAAGAGAAAAGAAGATTTTCGCTTTATTACTGGAAGAGGAAATTATACAGATGATATTACTCTCCCTCATCAATTGTATGCTTACTTCTTAAGATCACCAATAGCACATGCTAAACTAAATTCGGTAAATATTGAAGAAGCACTAAAATGTGAAGGTGTTAAAGCAATTTACTATGGAAAAGATACCCAAGCTTTTCTTCCATGTGGCTGGGAGACCCCTACTAGAGAAGGCACACCTCCTATGGCAGAACCTCCATGGCCATTGTTTGCTCAAGAAAAAATTAGATTTGTAGGAGAAATAATTGCTGTTGTAATTGCTGAATCGATAAATAAAGCGAAAGATGCGTCTGAGTTAATACAATATGATTATGAAGAGCTTGAGGCAGTAGTCTCACCTGAAAAGGCTCTTAATATTAATTCAGATCTTATTTGGAATGATATTCCAAATAATCAATGTTTTGATTGGGAACTCGGGGAAAAGGACAACACGAATAAGGCATTCGAAGAGGCCACTTTTACAGCATCTGTTGAAATTTTAAATAATAGACTTGTGCCTAATGCAATGGAGCCTAGGTCATATATTGGTTCATACGAAAAAGGAAAAGATGAATATACTCTTTATACAACAACACAATTACCTCACATTATAAGAATGCTTGTATGCGCAGTTCTTGGGCTTGAGGAACACAAGGTAAGGGTTATATCACCAGATGTAGGGGGTGGTTTTGGATCAAAAGCATTTCATTATGCAGAGGAAGCAATTGTAACTTGGGCTTCTGGGAAATTAAATAAGCCAATTAAATGGACAGCAGAGAGAAGTGAGGCATTTATTAGTGATCGCCATGGAAGAGATCATATTACTACTGCTGAGGTAGCAATAGATAGTGAAGGAAATTTCACAGCAATGCGGGTTAATACCGTCGCATCATTAGGGGGCTATTTATCAGGATCAGGTCCTGCTATACCAACTTTCTTTTATGGCCCGTTAATTCCTGGACCATACAAAACACCAAACTTTTATTGTAATGTAAGAGGTGTTTTTACTAATACTGTGCCTGTTGATGCATATAGAGGTGCTGGAAGACCTGAGGCAACTTATGTCACAGAAAGACTGGTTGAGGCAGCTGCTGAAGTTACTGGTATTAATTCAATCGATTTAAGAAAAAAGAATTTTATTCAACCAGATCAATTTCCTTATTGTTCGCCAGGTACACTCACTTATGATAGCGGAGATTATGAAGCAACACTTAATTCAGCATTGAAGAGTATAAATTATAATGACTTTGATAGCAGAAAAGAAGAATCTAAAAAAAATGGAAAATTAAGAGGCTTAGGAATTTCTTGTTATATAGAGGCTTGCGGTGTAGCACCTTCAAAACTTACACTTGAGGCAGGTGGGAGAGGCGGATATTATGAGTCATCTACGGTCAGAGTAAATCCTACAGGATCAGTGACTGTTCTCACCGGCTCGCACTCCCATGGTCAAGGTCACGAAACCGTCTTTGCACAAATTGTGCATGAGAAATTAGGAGTACCATTTGAGTCAGTTGATATCGTTCATGGTGATACTGGTAGGGTTCCATATGGCGTAGGAACTGTTGGATCACGTTCTCTTGCTGTTGGCGGTCCGGCTCTAGTAAGATCAATTGATAAGATTATAGAGAAAGGAAAAAAAATAGCTGCTCACCTTTTAGACTCGTCTTGTGAGGATATCATTTTTAAGGATGGAGAGTTTTCAGTATCAAATACAAATAAATTTATCGCATTTTCTGATGTTGTTGGAGCTGCTTATGTTCCGGGGAATTATCCTATAGAAACCGTTGAGCCTGGTTTAGAAGAGACATCATTTTATGATCCTCCTAATTTAACTTATCCTGCAGGTGCGCATATATGTGAAATTGAAATTGATCCAGACACAGGCCTCATTGAGATTAAAGATTATGTCGTATCAGATGATTTTGGAATTGTTATGAATCCAATGATTGTTGAAGGTCAAGTTCATGGTGGTGTTGCACAAGGAATTGGACAAGCATTATATGAAAATTGTTTATATGAAGAAAATACAGCACAATTAGTAAATGGTTCTTTTATGGATTATACAATGCCTAGAGCAGATAATGTTCCTAGTATGATTGTAGAAACTGAAGTAACACCATGTGCACACGGATTAGGGGTAAAGGGATGTGGCGAAGCTGGTGCAATTGCTGCTCCACCTGCGGTCATACATGCCGTTCTTGACGCCTTGAAAGAAAAAGGAATTAAGGATTTTGATATGCCCGCGACACCAAATAAAATATGGAAAGCACTGAATAATAAAGACTAATTAATTGAGTTAAGTTTTTTTGCAAATACCTCTACCGAGTCCCAATCAGTAAAATCATAATCTTTGGAGGTATCCGTTGGTCCATCTGTTATCCACATAATAAATTTAATTATAAACTTGTCGAAAAACTTATATTTTGAATATTCTAAATTTCCAGCAAAAACACCAGTTATTTGGGGTTTCCAATTAGATTTTCTTAGAAACTTAATTATGTAGGGATTTGTATCTGGTGAATTTTTTTCAATCTTTCTAGCGACAAGGTTTACTCCAAAAAAGCAAGTAATTTTTTTATTTAAAAGGCTCCTATTAGATTTTATAAATTCATATAACTCTTTTCGAAACTTTCCGTAACGAATACTTGCACCCAGAAATATTTTATCATAATGATTTAAGTTATATTCATTGATATCCTCTAAATTTACAATCTTAATAGACTCCTCAGAGTCCAAATATTTGGCAATAAATTCACTTATTCTTTTTGTATGATAATCAACTGTAGAATATATAATTAATGTTTTACTCATTTTAATTCCATTTTGCAGTAGGTGGCATAGACATTAGAATAGCTTCTGTAGAACCTCCAGTTTTTAACCCAAATAATGTTCCTCTATCCCAAATAAGGTTAAATTCAACATATCTTCCTCTTTTTAATAATTGAATTTCTTTTTGCTTTTGAGTCCATTTAAAATCTTTATTTTGAGCAACAATTTGACTGATTACCTCAAAAGTTTTTAGCCCTACATCTTGGATAAATTTAAAATCATTCTCCCAATCCCCAGTATTTAAATGATCAAAAAAAATACCTCCTATGCCTCTTGCTTCTTTGCGATGTGGTAAATAAAAATACTCATCACAGTTTTTTTTAAATTCTGGATAATAAGTTTTATCTGAAGAATCGCATGCTTCTTTCATTTTTTTATGAAATAAATTTTTATTTTTTAAGTTACTTATACATGGCGTCATATCAGCGCCGCCACCGAACCAACTGTCTCCAGTTACAAGATAGCGAGTATTAAAATGAAATGCAGGTACTTTTGGTGAATGCATGTGAGCTACTAAACTGATGCCTGACGCCCAATATTTTGATGACTTTTGTGTACCTTTAATTTGAGATCTAAATTCTTTTGAAAAATTACCTGATACTGTGGAGATGTTAACGCCTACTTTTTCAAAAACATCGCCTTTCATTATGCTTATTTCTCCGCCGCCTTTACCCTTATGTGACCACTTTTTTCTTTTAAATTTATTACCGTCAATACTTTCAAATTCACTACAGAACTTATCTCTTAATTCGGTAAACCAATTTTTTGCTTTTTTTTGTCTTTTATTCATTTATTTCACATATTTAAGAAAATATTTTTCTTATCTCCTCAATAAAATATCTTACATTTTCTTCAGGAGTTTCTTTTAGTACTCCATGCCCCAATCCACATACCCAACCTGCTTTTTCTTTTTCATTTAAGTTTATTATTTGTTCAATATATTTTTCAAAATCTTTTTTAAATTCGTCATGTTTTTTAACCATACTTTCTTGATTAAAATTGCCTTGAATAAAACCATTATTGATTTTTTTAAACCAATGACTTAAGGGCAAGTTATGATCTATACCCAAGCCAGCTAAGTAACAACTTGAATTATTTAGGTCTTCAAGAAAAAAACTGTTATCGAAAGGTGATTTCGAATAATAACCTATTTTTTTTGGAAACTCCTTAATTATTTCATCATATAAAAACTTAGAATAGTTATTAAATCCTTCATTGTCAGCTATACTTTTAGCATCCGTGTCAAAAATCATCACTATTTCAGCTCCAGAATTTAATTGGAGAGAAATGTTATATTTTATTAGAGGGGTAATCTTTTCTGAGAGTATCTTAAAAATGAAATCATTAGAGTAGTTACCTTTATATTTGATACCTTTATTTAAACCAAGGCCATAAGATAGAACTGTCCATGGTCCTCCGACAAAACCAATAAGACTTTTATTGTCAGGAAGTAAGTCTCTAGTCGCCAATAGAGCGTTTTCTTGAAATTTCATTTGTTCAATTGCAATTTCCGGAGTTTTTAGTTCTAAATAGTTTTTTTCATCAATAAATTTTTTGAAAATAGGACCAGGATCATATTTCAATGACATACCTAATGCTTCTAGAACAAACAGAATATCGCTAAATAAAATTGCTACATCAAAATCAAATTCATTTATAGGGCCTAGGGCTGTCTCAGCAGATAAATCTGGGTTTTTACATAATTCTTCAAATGAATATCTTTTTTTTAAATTTTGGTAATGAGAGTGATATCTTCCTGCTTGCCTCATAAACCAAATTGGTGGTGTCTTTTGTGGAATATGATTTAAAGCTTTGCTAAATCTTTCATTATGTATTTTCATTTTAATCACCAGATTTTTTTATAGTTTTTAGAGCATCTTCATATGAGAGGAAGATATTAATATTATTTTTTTCTACATATTTAGCAATTGTTTTTAGAGTATTTCCAGGCCCACAAGAATGCTTAGCATTTACAATTTTAGGATATTTTTTTAAGGCTAGCTTAAAAGCAGATCCGCTCATCCAATAAAAATGGGTTTTTTTATTTAAATCTTCAATATTGTTTGTTTGTTCTAATTGATAAGTAGAAATAATTCGTGCATTTTTTGGATTTTTGTGTGATTTGAAATAATTTTTAGGAGTTAAATTATTTGTTAGTTTAACCCACTTCTTATTATCCGAAAGGCAATTAATTTTAGGATCATCTTCACCTAAGCTATCTGAAGTACCATTTACCCAGTAACCTTTTTTTGCTATTTTTTTCCATGTTTTAATTCCGCTGGTCCAGATCACATTGGTTGAGTCAACATTCTCACCTTTTGGTAAAGCATTTTCTCTACTGACATAAATATTGGTATGTTTTAATTTTTTGATTTTTTTTATATTTCTATTAATTAATTTTCTTTCAAATAAATTATAATTATCAATATTTGATGGGAAGAAATTTGCTTCTGGAATATTTTTCCAGTCATTTTCATTTTCGAGAACCTCTCTTTTATCAATCTTCAAGCCCTCTTCAGTCTGACCTCTTATAGTAAGAATTTTTCCAAAAAATTTATTCTCAATACTTATTCCGATTTTCTGATGGCAGCCTCCTCCATATTTTTTAAGAATTTCTCTCTCTTTATTAACTTGTGAAAATGTGTCGATATGATTAACTTTTTTTACTAAATCAATAATATCTTTTCTTTTTGAATTTACCTCTAAGGCAATTGCGCCCTGACCAGGGGCACAAGGATTTAAGGAAAGTGGGATAATCATCCAAAAAAAGTTATCTAGCAATGATGATATTTCATTTGAAATATTTTTATTTTCACAAGATATCAACCTATCAATTGCAGCTTTTGCAACAATCAAACCTTGACTATTTCCATTTAATAACTTTTTTAATCTTGTTGGAATATTGCCTCTAATGTCTTCGAAGCTTATTTTATTTGCTTTAAAAGGAAGTAAAGATTCTAAAAAATTTGAAAAATTATAAGCTCTTCGTGGTGAAGAAGTAAGAATACGTAATTCTTTATTACTGTAATTATCAAAGCTATCCTTTTTTAAAAATAAGATATCTCTTAAATCAGCACGCTCTAGCATAGAAACAACTAAAGTATCTTTTTGTTCATCAATTGGAAGATCTTTCAGGGAATGAACAGCAACATCAGCCTCATTATTTAAAAGTGCCTCCCTAATATCGTTAGTAAAAACGCCAATATTAGACAATTTACTTAATGCGGTTAATTGATCAACATCTCCTTCAGTTTCTTTTGTTACAAAAGTTAGGGAAACATCTTTATTAACATTTTTTAAAGCTTTAGCAACCAACTCAGCCTGAATAACTGCTAAATCGCTCTTTCTGGAAATAATTTTAATCATAAAACCATTTTATAATGTATTTATTGCCTATTTTAACTAATTTGTTAGTACTATGCGACATATTGTCTAAAGAAAATAAAATAATATTATTTTTATTATTTATATTTATAAGAAGGGGTGCTAATCCTAATTAACTTAATAAGGGGACAAGCTTTTGGACTACGATAAATTTTTTGAAGAAGAACTTAAAACTCTTAAAGATGAGGGTCTTTATAGGACTTTTAGATCTATTGATAGAGTGCAAAATATGTTTCCCAAGGCTTTAGAAACTGTAGACGGTAATGATAGGGAAGTAGAAATATGGTGCTCAAATGATTATTTAAATATGAGTCAGAACCCTGAAGTTCTAGACTCATGTATAAATGTCATAAACAAATTAGGTACTGGCTCTGGTGGAACAAGAAATATCTCTGGGACATCTTCATATCATGTCAAATTAGAACAAACATTAGCAGAACTTCATAATAAAGAAGCAGCTTTGGTCTTTCCTTCTGCTTATACCGCTAATCAAGCAACTATAGCCACACTCTGCAGAAATATTGAAGGTATTGAAATTTTCTCTGACAGATTAAATCATGCTTCTCTTATTGAAGGCATCAGAAATAGTAAAGCTCAATATCATATATTTGAGCATAACGATATGGATCATCTTTCAAGTTTGCTTGAGGCAACAGATATTGAAGCTCCAAAACTTATAATTTGCGAATCAATCTATTCTATGGAAGGTATTAGATCACCATTAAAGGAAATTGTTCGCTTAGCTAAAAAGTACAATGCAATTACATATCTTGATGAAGTGCATTCAGTTGGTTTATACGGTAATCAAGGTAGAGGAATTGCGGAAGAATTAGGGCTAAGTGATCAAATAGATATTATCAATGGAACCTTGTCAAAATCATTCGGTCAATTAGGTGGTTATGTTGCTGCTAATGCAAATATTATAGATTATATAAGAAGTTTTGCTTCTGGTTTTATTTTTACATCCTCAATAAATCCATCAATTGCCGCAGCATCTATTAAAAGCATTGAACTAAGTAAGGAATCTGAAACACTTAGACTAAGAATAAGAAGAAATTCTAAATTTATCAGAGAGGGTTTAAAATCAATTCAAGTACCTTTTATCGATAACGATAGCCATATTGTTCCAATACTTGTTAAAGGTCCTCTTGAATGCAAACAAATATCAAAATTACTCCTAGATAAATTTGGTATTTATATTCAACCCGTTTTCTATCCGACTGTTCCAAAAGGTGATGAAAGATTAAGAGTAACAATAACACCAAAACATTCAAAAAAAGATATTGAGAGTTTTGTTAATTCTATTGATGAAGCTTGGACCATGCTTGGTTTTGATAGAGTTGAAGAACAAATCATCCACAATCAAATATAAAAAGGGCCAAAGAAATTATCCTTGACCCTTTAGTGAGATATTATTCTCACAAAATCTAGCATTCATAACTTAGGG
>CAJWEM010000022.1 GCA_913031205.1 uncultured Gammaproteobacteria bacterium
AAAGGACTTTTAAGAACAAAATATCCTAAATAAATGACATTAAATATTTGGCAAAGAATGGTGGCAATTGCAATGCCCATTGTTCCCAAGGCGGGGAAAGGACCAATACCTAAAGACAGAATAGGGTTAAAGATCAAATTTATGATAAAGCCAATAATAAGAGCGTTTCTATTTTTTTTTGTATCACCTTGTGCATATAAAAAGGAGTTGATGACATTGGCAAAAATAAAAAAAGGAGCACCATATGCTAGAGTTTGCATATAGCGAAGACCATTTTCTAAAAAAAGATCACTAGCTCCAAAAAATATAAAAACAGGTTCTGAGATTTTATAGGTGATATATCCAATTAAGACTGAAAGAATTAAAGAAATCGTTAAAGATTGAATATATATGTAGACAGCATCATCTTCTTTTTTTGCTCCCAGCAAGTTTGAAACTAACGCTGTTGTACCTTGTCCAAAACCCACCGCAAAAGCCAATAGTATGAAATAAACTGGGAAAGAAATGGCAAGTCCCGCTAAAGCCTCGGTACTAATAAGACCTGCGTAAAATGTATCAACAACATTATAAAGAGTATAAAAAAGCATACCGATACCAGCAGGTACAGCCATACTTATAAGTTGTTTTTTAATATTTCCTGAAGTTAAGTCCATGAGGTAAAAAATTTATATAACTTTTAAATTAGGAAGTATTTAAAAATCTAGAGTAAATTCACTCAACCCTTTGCTTTCTGGCATGAATGAAAGATTTAATACATAAATAAGTAAAAAATAAGCCAGATAGCATCATAATTAGTTTTGATATATCTGGCCAAAAACTATCGAAAATATTACTAAAGTTTCTTAAAAGATCTAATCCTCCAATAAAAACAACAAGTCCAATTGTTACTACAATATGCATTAACAGTTTTTTTTTGGATGGAATGTAAATAGCTAAAATTGCAAAAAAAAATATCAAGCATCCCAAAAACGAAGGGATGTAAGAAGTCAAAGAACTACTATCACTTACTAAACTAACTACTACTCCCCAAATTATAAGAAATAACCCATATAAGATTGAGACTTTCTCCATATTTAGACCTATAAATTTGTATTCCTGAGACACCCTGTTTAAATACACTAAATAATTGCTCTATTCAAATAACTTATGTAATAAATCTTTGTGAAAAAAATTTTTATATATTCTTCAACAGATGGTCAAACACAAAAAATATGTGAAGTATTAAAGGGCAAAGATAAAGAATCTATTATCGACTCAATTGATAATATAAACGTAAATAATTTAAGCAATTTTGATCATATAATACTTGGTGCATCTGTAAGGTATGGAGATCATCATAAAAAACTTTATGAATTTGTGATAAATAATAAATCTCTTCTTGAAAGTAAAAAAACTGCTTTTTTTTCTGTGAATGCTACTGCACGAAAATTTAACAAGAATAGTCCTTCTACAAATCCTTATATAATAAAATTTTTAAGAAAGACAAACTGGACTCCAGACATTATGACAGTTTTTGCAGGTAAAATAGATTATTTAAATTACAATTTTTTTGATAAATACATCATTAAATTGATTATGTGGATTACTAATGGACCTACAGATACATCTAAGTGTCATGAATTTACTAATTGGGAAAAAGTAGAGGCTTTTTCTAAAGAGATCGAATTTTTCAATCCCAAGATGCATTAGGAGGTAAAGACATTAATATAGCATCTATATTCCCTCCTGTCTTAAGACCAAATAAAGTTCCTCGATCATAAAGCAAATTAAACTCCACATAACGAGATCTTTTTTGTGATAAGATTCTTAAATCATCTTCGTTATAATCAAGATCTTTTTTTCGATTAACATTATCGACTACAAAATTTATAAAGAATTGACCAATATCTTTTATAAAAAATAAATCTTTTTCAAAATTATTATTCATATAATCAAAAAAAACTCCTCCAACACCCCTAGGCTCTTTTCGATGTTTCAAATAAAAGTATTCATCACATTGTTTTTTAAATTTTTTGTAATATTCTTTATCATGAGGTTCGCATGTTCTTTTCAAGCCCTCATGAAAATTTTCAGTCTCTTCTGTTTCAGGAATTGCAGGGGTTAAATCACATCCTCCACCAAACCACTGTTTGCCTTTCGTGGTAATATAGCGAGTATTGAAATGAGCTGCTGCAATTTTAGGATTCTTCATGTGAGCCACGACGGAAATGCCACTCGCCCAAAAATTAGGATCTTCCTCAGTCCCAGGCATATTGTTTCTAAATTCTTCACTAAATTCCCCATGGACTGTAGAAATATTTACACCAACTTTTTCAAAAATCTCACCCTTAAGTAAAGACATTAAACCACCCCCACCTCCAGGTCTTTGCCATTCCTTTTCCTGAAAAGTTGAACCATCAACTTTTTGGATAGCGCCAACCATTTGATTGCGAAGTTCTTTAAACCATTTTTCAGCTAGCTTTTGTTGATTTTGTATATGTTCGTTCATACCCATCCATGCAATTCGTTTTCTAATAACGAAGTCAGGAGGAGTATATGATCTTCTCGATCATTTAGACAGGGGATATATCCAAATTTTTTTCCCCCATTTTCCATAAAAATTTCTCTATTTTCTTCATTCAATTCTTCGATGGTCTCTAGACAATCTGAAGAAAAGGCAGGGCTGATTACATGGATATTATCAGTGCCTCCTTTGGCTAAACTCTCGATTGTCTTATCAGTATATGGCTGTAACCATTCTGCAGGACCAAACCTTGATTGAAAAGTTGTCATATAACTATCTTCAGGTAATTTCATAGACTCCGCAACTAGTCTTGTAGTTTTTCTACAGAAGCAGTGGTAAGGATCTCCTTTATCTAAATATTTTTTGGGAATACCGTGATAACTAAAAAGTAGTTTTTTGGGTTTATCATTTTTAATCCAAAATTCTTCAATACTTTTTTTTAATGCTTGAATGTAGAGTGGTTGATCATAATAACTTCCAATAAATCTTAAAGAAGGTACCCAACGCCATTTTTGAAGCTCTAAGGCAACAGCATCAAAAGTTGAGCCTGTTGTAGCAGCACAATATTGTGGGTAGAGTGGTAAAACAATTATTCGATCGCAATTTTGATTTCTTAAATTATTTAAACCTTTTGCAATACTAGGATTTCCGTATCTCATCCCAATATCAAAAACTAGATTAGGATATTTTTTTTCTAATTTTTCTTTGATGAGGCTTTTTTGTTTTTTTGTGTAAAGCAATAAAGGTGACCCATCATCTGTCCAAACTGATTGGTAGGCCTTGGCTGATTTAGCGGGCCTTGTGAGAAGAACTATGCCATTTAAAATTAACCACCAGATTGGTTTTGGAGTTTCGATTACCCTTTCATCACTTAAAAATTGTCGGAGGTATGTTTTCAAAGAAGGAGCTGTTGGTTCATCTGGTGTTCCTAAATTTGTCAGAAGGATACCTGTTTTTAAACCAGATCCGTGAATATATAGCTCGTTGCCTTTGAAGTTTGCCATTGAAAAAAGGTACGTTTTTTAGGCTAATTTAGTTCTTATTTGCTCAATAAAAAGGTGAATATTGTTCTCAGGTGTGATCTTTTGAACTCCATGATCTAAGCTTGCAATCCAGCCAGAGCGTTGATTGACATCAAATGATTGACATAAATCAATATATTCGTTTAGCGCCATTAGAAAATCAGATTTTTCAGGAATAGCTAAAAGTTCGTTGGAAAAATTCCCCTGTAAGGATAAGTGCGTTTGAGAAAGTTCATTAAAAATATTATGCTGTGTTCCAAGAACAGTTAATTGTAAATTTGATATTCCTTTAAGTAATTCAAACTTAGAGTGAGAAATATTTTTAGTGAAATAACCAATACGATTATGGTATTGATCAGCTATTTGTTTGATAAAGGGAAGACTATAGTCCTCGAACTCCTTATCCGTTAGCTGATTAGCCTCAGTGTCAAAGATCATTAAAAGATCAATGTCATTTTGAAATTGTATATCAATATTTTTTTTTAAAATTTTCTCTAATACTGGTAGGGCTTCAATTAATAAATTATCAGTAATTGGATTATTGCGAACTGCAAAGTGGTATAAAGTGATAGGACCCCCTGTAAACCCAATGAGAGATTTATTTTGAGGAAGAGATGAGCGTATATTTTGAAGAGCTAGGTGCTGGAATTGAATGTATTCTTCAAAGGCATCTATGTGCATATTATCAAGCATCGATCTAGATAAATTTTTCTCAAAGACTGGACCAGGACTAAAAGATAATCCCATACCTAAAAAATCTAGTGGAAATAGTATATCGCTGAACAGAATGGCAGCATCAAAATCAAACTCTTGTATAGGACCTAATGTTACTTCACAAGCTAGTTCAGGCTCACGACATAGTTGTTCAAAAGTATATTTTTGTTTGAGTTGTTGATAGTGATTATGATATCGACCAGCCTGGCGCATCATCCAAATTGGGGGAACAGCTTGATTTACTTTTTGAAGAGCATTGCTGAATGATTGATTATAAATGTGTGACAATATCTCTAGCTCCATAAGTGATGATGTAATCTGCCTTAGCGCGACTGAGTACATTTAAAGACTCCATTAATAAATCAGGGTATTTGCCCAGCCCTTGTGAGTTTAATAATTGTAAACTAGCGAATTCTCCGCTGACTTGATATGCTCCAGTAGGAAGTAAGGTTTCTGCCTTAATTTCTTGAATTAAATCAATAGAAGTCATTCCGGGCTTCACCATTAAATAATTAGCACCTTGAGCAGCATTAATAATTGAACTTTGAATAGCTTTAGATCGATCATTGACTGGAAGTTGATAAGAGGATCGGTCATAGCCTTTAGGAGTAGAATTAGCAGCCTCACGGAATGGACCATAAAATCCACTTTTGAATTTAGTTGAATAGCTCATTATCTGAGCAGCATTAAAATCATTTTCATTGAATATTTTTCTTAAATACTTCGTTGTATCTTTCATCATATCACTCGGAGCAATAATATCCGCCCCTGCTTCTAGATAGGTGTTTGCAGCCAAACCCAAAGCATAGTGAGTTTTTAATAAATTAATTTTTTTATTATGAGATATTCCACAATGACCATCTGGAGTAATAGAACATAAACAAGTATCGATCAACAATGTGAGATCTTTTTTAAACTGCGTTTTTAGTGATCGAATAATTTCATAATGAAAACTAAAATCTTCTGGCAATTTTTGTTTTTCTTTTGGGACTATAAAGAAAAGAAAATTACGTAAACCTTTTTTTAAGTCTTTTTCAACAGCTTTTAGAATAGTTGATTGAGACCAACTAAAATTTTCCCCAAGGCCTTTGATTTTTTTCTCACTTTTTAATCGTTGGTCAACAAACATTGGCTGAATAAGCATTTGTTTAGAAAGTTTATTTGTTTTCTTTATAGGGAAATAGGATTTCATTTGAGTTCGTATTTTTTAAAGTCCTCATAGTTAAGATATACATTTAATTGTTTTTTAGGAATAATTTTAGATATTTCCCGATAAGTATTACCTGGCCCACAAGCATTTCTTTTATTTAAAATATCTGGACGAAGCTTAATTGCTAGTTCAAAAGCTGAAAA
>CAJWEM010000023.1 GCA_913031205.1 uncultured Gammaproteobacteria bacterium
GAACCTTTTCTTCAGTATGAATAATCTCTATATTGCTTTTTAAAGATTGATCAAATTTTTTTGTATGTTTAATAATTTCCTTTTCGTTACCATACACCTCTATTTTAACGTCATCATGTTTAGAAAGAAAATCATTTATAGAAGGCATTATTACGCTAGGACCACCATCACCTCCCATAGCATCAACAGCAATTCTTGTTTCTTCAGTCATTTTATTAAGAAAAAATAATTACTTAAGATTTAATTCTCTTCGTCGTTAGAACTATCTTCAGATTTAGGTATAATTACTTGATTACCTTTGTAGAAACCATTCTTTGATACATGATGTCTTAAATGGGTTTCACCAGAGACAGGATCTTGAGAGAGTTTTGGTAGGTCAATATGGTCATGAGATCTTCTCATGCCCCTTTTTGAACTAGTTTTTTTACTTTTTTGAACAGCCATAATATAGTCCTATAATTATGAAATACCTTTGTTTTCACCAAAATTTTGAAGATTATACAGGAAAAATTGATGAAAAAGAAAAGAATAATTCTTGCAAGCAGCTCAAAATACAGAAAAACCTTGCTAGCATCAATATTAACTGATTTTGAATGCATATCGCCAAACATTGACGAAACTAGAATGCCTAATGAAAAACCAGAAAATATGGTAATGAGGCTTGCAATCAATAAAGCAAAAAAAGTTTGTGAAAACAGCAAAGACGCGCTGGTTATAGGTTCAGACTCATGTGCTTATTGTGACAGTAAAATATTAGGCAAGCCATTAAAGAAAGATATCGCGATAGAGTATTTGGAATTTATTTCAAATAAAATAATTATTTTTTATACAGGGGTATGTGTAATAGACTCACAATCAATGAATATTCAAAAAGATTTAGCAGAATATAAAATAAAGCTAAAAAAACTTTCAAAAAAAGATATTACTGATTACGTTAATAAACATAATCCTATACATTCATCAGCAGCATTTCGATTTGAAGTTGCAAAAGATCTACTTATTCAAGAATTTATAGATAAAGAGAATGACTTATCTGGCCTAATTGGTCTCCCTCTTATCAAGCTTCAAAATTTATTAGACAACTAAGGGTCGATTATTTGTGCTGCTTTAAAAAATTTTCTAACTCAGCAGGCAATGGGCACTCAAAATAATTTTTTTTATTAAAATAAAATTCAACCGAAAATGAATGAAGAAAGATTCTATTCAGTCCCTTATTCTTATATTTTTTATTTATATCTTTATCACCATATTTTGAATCCCCAATAATTGGAAAGTTTAAATTTGCGCAATGTTTTCTTATTTGATGGTATCTACCTGTTATTAGATCTATCTCCAGCAATGTCGTGTCTTCAAAATTTTTAATTATTTTAAAAATGGTTATTGCTTCATATTTTTTTTTGTTTCTTGAAAGAGAAATTTTACTTTCTTTTATTTTTTTATCCCAGTTTCCCTTTACTAAGCATAAATACTTCTTTTTAAAATTATTATTTTGTATTTTTATTTGTAAATTTTTTAAAGTTTTTAAAGATTTTGTAAGAATAAGACAGCCACTTGTATCTTTGTCAAGTCTATGAAGTAAATCTATCCTTTCATGATTTTTTTTCGTTGATCGTATTACATCAATTAATCCATAACCAGTATTTGTTCCTGAATGTACAGCAAATGATGATGGTTTGTTAAAAACTATAAATTCGTCATCCTCGTAAATAACTTGCATCATTATTTTTTTTATAATTTCTGAGGATATAATTGGCTTAAGATCCTCTGTTGTAGTGAATGGAGGAATTCTCACTAAATCGTTAATATTTAGCTTTGTGCTTGGTTTTGATCTCGACCCATTTATCCTTACTTGTCCCGTACGTATTAGCTTATAAACATGCTTTTTTGGAACATTTTTTATATAGGAAATAAGGAAGTTATCTACCCTTTGACCTTCATTTGCAGAGGAGATGACTACATTTTCAACCTTTTTTTTAACTGCCATGCTGTAAACGCCTAAAATTGCTGAGAATTTGATGAAATACTCTAAGACTGATATATTAGCAATATGAGAGCAGTTAATAAATCAAGTTTCTGCCTCAAATGAATTAAAAGATATCGCTTTGTGCGATTCTTAATTAGTAAAGTTATATAATTAATCATAAAAGCAAAATAATGAGAAATTTAATCACAAAGATAAATAATATTCTTAAAGAACACATAAGCAAAAAAAATTACTTTTTAAATGCGGTGGTTCTTTGTTTTTCTCATTTAAGCTTTCTAAATAGGAAAAATAATGAAAAGAATTTTGATAAATGGAACTCAGCAAGAAGAGTTGAGAGTAGCATCAGTAAATGGTCAGAAGCTATACGATTTAGATATAGAAAACAGATCACGTAATCAAAGCAAAGGAAATATTTACAAAGCAGTTGTAACAAGAGTTGAACCAAGTCTTGAAGCAGCTTTTGTCAATTTTGGAGCCGAAAGACATGGCTTTCTTCCTCTTAAAGAAATTTCAAAAGAATACTTGAAAAATGAAACTTTTGACAAAAAAAGTAGCATAAAAGATATGTTAAGCGAAGGTCAAGAATTAATCGTTCAAATAGAAAGAATTGAAAGAGGAAATAAGGGAGCTGCACTAACAACATTTATAAGCTTAGCAGGAAAATATTTGGTTCTAATGCCGAATAACCCAAAGGCAGGTGGTGTCTCAAGAAGAATTGAGGGTTCAGATAGGAAAGAAGTTAAAGATAATCTTGATAACTTAAAAGAAATAAAAGATGGTGGTAATATTATAAGAACAGCTGGTGTAGGGAAAAGTCTTGATGAGCTTCAGTGGGACCAAGACTACTTAGTAACTCTGTGGAAAAATATTGTTGATTCATCAAAGGAAAAAGAGGCACCTTTTTTAATTTACAGAGAAAGTAATATAATAATAAGAACACTTCGCGATCACATGGATGATTCAATTGATGAAATTCTTGTAGATAATGAGGAAGTTTATGAAACGGCAAAAGAATTCTTAGAATTTTCAATGCCTCAACAAACGAAAAAACTAAAATTATATAAAGAAAATACTCCTCTATTTAATAAATATCAAATTGAGAATCAAATAGAATCTGCTTTTAATAGGGAAGTTTCGTTGCCATCAGGTGGCTCTATTGTTATTGACCATACTGAAGCATTAATTTCTATTGACATAAATTCTGCTAGGTCAACAAAAGGAAGTGATATTGAAGAAACTGCACTCAATACAAATCTTGAGGCAGCTGAAGAAATTGCAAGGCAACTTAGGATTCGAGATTTAGGGGGGTTATTAGTTATTGATTTCATAGATATGCTCTCAGTAAAAAACCAAAAGGCTGTTGAAGAAAAAATCAGAGAAGCTGTTAAGCTTGATAGAGCAAAAGTTCAATTTGGAAAAATATCTAGATTTGGTTTACTAGAGCTTTCAAGACAGAGACTAAGACCATCATTGAGAGACTCTTCTGAAGAAATTTGCCACTTATGTGAGGGCGTAGGAAGAATAAGAAATATCAAGTCAATGTCACTTGCTATTTTGAGATTAATTGAAGAAGAATCACTTAAAGTAAACACAAGTAAAGTTATTGCTGAACTCCCAATAGAGATATCTACATACTTGATGAATGAAAAAAGACAGGAAGTAAACAATATTTATGAAAAAAACAAAGTAAACGTTATTGTAATTCCTAATGCAGAATTAGACAGTCCAAAATACAAACTTACAAGATACAGGACTGACAATGATGAAACTATAAATAAATCAAGTTTCGAGCTAATCGAAAAAAGCGAAGAAAATGTTTACGACTTCAAAAAAGAGAATAATAACAAGAATACGGAGCCAGCAGTTCAGGGTATAAAGCCAAATAGACCTATACCAATAAATAGCAATAAATCAAATTTTGGAATTTTCTCATTAATTAAAAGAATATTTTTTGGAGATATAAAACCAAAGAATCAATATAAGAGAAAGTCTAAAAATTATAATCCAAACTACAAAGGCAAAAAATTTAATAAAAACTATAAGAATAGAAACAATAAATTTTCAAAAGGAAAGCAATATAATAAAAAGAGCTAATGAGGTTATTTTGTAAATTCGTTAATAAACAAATCTACAGCACTTTTAAAAGTTTTTTCGGGATTATTATAGCAATATGACTCTATCCAAATTTTTGATCTGTTAAAAGAGAGGTTTTTTGCGTGTAATTTTTTCTTTAAAATATTATGAGAAGATATGTAGCCAGCCATCCAACTCATATAGATAATTTTCTCCTCGATACTAGAATCATTGAAAGTTGTGCACTTTGTAACACCAAGACCTTTTACCATTTCTGATGAAATGGATGGGTTTGTAAAAAAAACTATCAATGTTAATAAAAAAAATATTCTCATACTGAAAAAACTATTGGCGCGCCCGGAGAGATTCGAACTCCCGACCCCTTGGTTCGTAGCCAAGTACTC
>CAJWEM010000024.1 GCA_913031205.1 uncultured Gammaproteobacteria bacterium
TTTCTATATTATCATTTTCACTAAGTTCATCTGTTATTCCTTCAATATGACCCCCCTTTGGACCAAAAACTGAAATAGAATTATCTTTTACTAACTCTAAGATACCGCCAGTATGATCTGGATGCCAATGTGTTATAAGAATTGAACTTAATAGAAGATTATTTTCATCAGAAAATTTTTTTACTGCACTTGCGTCACCTGGGTCTACAACCACAAATTGATCTTTTTCAACAATTGACCAAATATAATTGTCTGTAAAAGCAGGTATAGCAAAAATTTCCATAATATTTCCCTAGTAATATAAACTAGATAAGTTTACAAGCTTTCTAAAGGAAATTCATATGAATAATAATAATTTATTAGGCATTTTGCTATCAATGCTATGTATATTACATTGCTCTCTTCCTTTTTTAGCCCTCGTTACCAGTGTTAACTCAATTTCAGTTTTCATTGAATATTCAAAAATGATACATATTTTTTTGTTTTTAATGGTTTTTGCTGTTTATTTACTAGTATTCCCCAGGATCTATGTTAACGAGAGAAAATTGTTTATTTTAATTTTATCCTCATCTGGAGTCTTAATACTTTTCTTGGCGCTTTTTTTCGAAGGAACCTTAGAAACTATAATTACTTTGATAGGGGCTTTTTTATTATTGATTGCTCATTATAAAAATCGTGTAGCAATAAATGCTATTAATTAAGGGTATAAAAGTTTTTTAATCCATTGGCCTGATTTTAATTTGTACTCAAGTCTATCATGTAATCTTCCATCACCTTCCAGCCAAAATTCAAAACAATCTGGATATACACAATATCCATACCAATGCTTTGGTCTTGGGATTTCTTTTCCTTGAAATTTTATTTCGAAATCATCGAATCTAGTTTTTAAATCAGACTTGTTTTTTAGGATTTGGGATTGTTTTGAAGTCCATGCTCCGATTTGAGACTTTCTATTTCTTGATCGAAAATATTTATCGCTATCTTTGGAGCTAATCTTCTTAATTTTACCGCTTATCAAAACTTGTCTTTCAATTGATTTCCAATAAAAGTTTAAAGAAACATTTTTATTTTTGACAATGTGCTTACCTTTTCTACTATTAGAGTTTGTAAAAAAAACAATACCATCCTCCCGAATTTCTTTCATTAAAACCATTCTTGTTCTTGGCTTATTAAATGATCCAACTGTTGATAAAGCCATAGCATTAGGATTACTTATTTCATTGCTTTTAGCTTTTTTGTACCAGTTTTTAAATAAAATGAACGGATTTTGCTCATCTTTTATATTATTTTTAATTAAACTCATTTTTATTTTTTCCTTAAAAGAAAACATAAATCAGGTTATACAAATCAAATGTTAATCTATATTTCTTTATTTTATACTTATAAAAATAATCAAATAAAAACAAACTAATATGACTTAATATGGAAAATAAAACAAATCTACTTCTTGGAAAACGCGGACTTATCATGGGTGTTGCAAATAATCGTTCAATAGCTTGGGGAATAGCTAAAGCATGCTGCGAACATGGGGCTGATATTGCATTGAGTTATCAGGGTGAAGCAATAAAAAAGAGGGTTCTCCCTTTATCTGAGGAATTAAATTCTGCATTAGTCGTTGAATGTGATGTTACTAAACCAGAAAGTATTGATGAAATGTTTGAAGAAATTAGTGAAAAGTTTGAAGCAATAGATTTCTTGGTACATGCAGTGGCTTTTTCTGACAAAGATGAATTAAAAGGAAGATATATAGAAACGACTCAAGAAAATTTCATCAATACGATGAATATATCTTGTTATTCTTTTACTTCCGTTTCTCAAAAAGTAGAAAAATTAATGAAACATGGTGGATCAATTCTTACTTTAACTTATTATGGATCAGAGAAAGTTATGCCGCATTATAATGTAATGGGCGTAGCTAAATCGGCCCTTGAAACCAGCGTTAGGTATCTAGCTAAAGATTTAGGAAAAAAAAATATAAGAGTAAATGCTATATCAGCTGGTCCTATTAAAACTCTTGCTGCATCAGGAATTGGAGATTTTAGATATATTTTGAAGTGGAATGAATACAACTCCCCACTTCGAAGAAATGTTTCAATTGATGAGGTTGGTGGATCCGCTGTATATTTAATAAGTGACCTATCTTCAGGGGTTACAGGTGAAGTACATCATGTAGATTCGGGTTATAATATAATCGGTATGAAAGATGAAGAAGCGCCAGATATAAGTGTTGTAGAGGATTAATTATGTCTCATAATACATTTGGAAATATTTTTAAATTTACTACATGGGGTGAATCTCATGGTAAAGCTATTGGATGTGTTGTTGACGGAACTCCTCCAATGATTGAATTGTTAGAAAAAGATATTCAATTTTGGCTAGATAAAAGAAGACCAGGACAAAATAAATACACAAGCCCTAGAAATGAACCTGACCAAGTTGAAATACTCTCCGGAGTTTATGAAGAGGAAGGAGTCCAATATACAACCGGAACACCTATTTCTATGGTGATTTATAATAAAGACCAAAAATCAAGCGATTATGATGATACAAAAGAAAAATTTAGACCAGGGCATGCAGATTATACATATTTAAGCAAATATGGAATTAGAGACCCTAGAGGGGGCGGACGCCAATCTGCTCGCGAAACTGCAATGAGAGTAGCCGCTGGAGCAATTGCAAGAAAGGTTATCCCTGAGATCGAAATAAAAGGAGCACTTGTTCAATTAGGAGATTTAAAAATCGATAAAACGAAATGGGATGATGATTTTATAGATGAAAATCCGTTTTGGTGTCCTGATAAAAGTATAATTAAAAGTTGGGAAGATAAAATTAACTCTCTTGTTGAGGAGGGAGACAGTTGTGGGGCAATTATTGAAATTATAGCTAAAAATGTTCCTGTTGGATTAGGCGCACCAATTTATGGAAAACTTGACTCGGATTTAGGTTCTGCAATTATGAGTATAAACGCAGTTAAAGGTGTTGAAATTGGAAATGGATTTGAAGCTGTAAACATAAAAGGTAGTGAAAACGGTGACGAGATGAGAATGAAGAATAATAACCCAGTTTTCCTTTCTAATAATTCAGGAGGTATTCTTGGCGGAATATCCTCAGGACAAGATATTATTGTTAGATTTGCTGTAAAACCAACCTCTTCTATCAAAAAAGAAAGGAAAACAATTGATAAATCTCAAAATGATACTGAAATAACCACTAAGGGAAGACATGATCCTTGCGTGGGTATCAGAGCAGTACCGGTTGGAGAAGCAATGGTTGCATGTGTTTTAGCTGATCATTTCTTAAGAAATCGAGCTCAAATTGGAAATTAAGACTCAATCACCTTAAATTTATTTTTGTTTATCCCAAATACTTTTAATACTGTTTTAACTATATTTTCAGAATTTAGACCTGCTTGAGCATACATATCACTTGCATCACCTTGTTGAATAAAAATATCTGGTAAATATAAATTCCTTATTTTAAATCCATCATCAAGAATTCCTTGCTCAG
>CAJWEM010000025.1 GCA_913031205.1 uncultured Gammaproteobacteria bacterium
CCCTTTATGCTTGGAGATAAGCAAGCGGGTGAAGTGCATTGGTTAAGCCAAACAAATTCTACTAATGAGCCTACTTTTTCTGGATTATGGAGATGTGAGCCAATGACTTTTGAATATGAGTTTCCAGGCGACGAATATATTCATGTACTCTCAGGAGAATTACATATTCAGACCAAAGATGGAGACTATGATTTAAAGCAAGGAGATATTGTAATGTTCAACAAAGGAGTGAAATCTACATGGACCGTAAAGAGTTCATTTAAAAAATTTTTTGTTATTGATAATTGTTAATCATTATGAGTAATGTTTTCAAGATCATTTTATTTTATTTTTTTCTTAACGCAAATACTTATGCTGAAACAACAATTTTTCATAAAAAAAATGATGATGGCTCTAGGTATTTTGATATACAGTTTGTATTTTCATCTAAACATGATGTCCGTAAAAACTTCAACTTATTAACAGATTATCTTAAAATTCATAGATTCAACCCATCTGTTTACGAAACAGAAATAATAAGCAGAGATGGAGATGAAAGAACAGTACTAAAGACGACCTTTAGAAATTGTGTTCATTTCTTTTGTAGAGAAATGATAATGTACGAATCAATCTTAAGCTATTGTGTTAAAGACGAAAAGCCATATTGCCTTATAAATGCTGAAGTATTACCTAATAAAGAAAGCCCTGTCTCATCTGGAAAAACCTCTTGGATAATAAAGGAAAATCAAGGGCAAGGATCGGAAATCTCGTATAAATCAAAGTTTATTGCAGATATATTTTTACCTCCTGTTTTTGGAGAGTCAATTTTTAAAAAAACAATTAATAGAAATCTACTTCATCTAGAGGAAAGTCTTAATAATTTTAGCTATTAATGTTTGGTGCCCTGAGCAGGGGTCGAACCTGCAACCTTCCCCTTAGGAGGGGGACGCGCTATCCAGTTGTGCCACCAGGGCAAATCAATTAAATAATACCATGTTGTTTTTTGAATTTAATTCAAAATTTACATCTATTTTTAATATAATGGATAAAATTCATATAACAATTGATAAAGGATAAGAAAGTTATGAACTACGAAGAGCTAATTGGCCAATGGCACAAAGATCGAAATCTTATAGATGGCAGCACCGATAAAGATCAATACATGAAATTAATCCAAGAAGCAGGAGAACTATCAGACAGCCTATGTAAAGGTAAAGATATAAAAGACGATATTGGCGATATGATGGTTGTTTTAATAAATATAATGGTAAGAAACAATCTCACAATGGATGAGTGTTTATCTGTTGCTTACAACGACATTAAAGATCGTAAGGGCAAGATGATAGACGGTGTATTCGTCAAAGAAGGAGACGAATGATTTATAAGAATTCTATGAGAAAAAATCTAGTTATAATTTACTTAATATTATTTTCTTTTACAGCATTTGCTGATTCATCAAAACCTCTTGTTCAAAAAGAGTGTAAAGGCAAAAATAATGAGCTATGGAATAATTGTTTCTTTTATCAATTTTATGATAGTGGAAAAATCTATAGTAAAGTATTTTTTAAAAATGGAAAAATAGAAGGCGAAAGATTTTATTTTTTTGAAAACGGAAAAATTCAAGCTAAAGGATCATATAAAGATGGAAAAAAAGAGGGAGCAGATTATCGTTATTTTGAAAACGGCAAAATCCAATCAAAAGGCTTCTATAGAAAGGGTAATATTGAAGGTAAAAGTATTGCTTACGATGAGAGTGGAAATGTAATAAAAGAAATTTTTATTTGCGAAGGTCGGGATACCTCAAGATGGAGTGATTGTACTGGCATTTTATTTTCACATAAAAAAGGAATAGAAAATTGCATTTTCAATATTTATATGAATACTAAAATTTTTATGGGAATAAATTACAAAGACATAGGATTTTATGTTTATCCTGAATGCGAAATTTTTGTTGGTGAATGGAAGAACGGTAAGCCACAAGGAGAAGGAAAATATATGTATTGGGTTAAAACAAATAGCGGGTATAGTGAAGCTCAATACTTAACAGAAAGTTTGACTGAAGTTAGGAAAAAATTTAATAAAGAATTCAAATAAAAAAACCTTTTATTATATTGTTTTTTATTGCTTACAAATTTGCTATATTAATTATTTAAAAATTAAATTTTATTTATGAAAATTAGATTCCTCATAATGCTAGCAGCAATATTTTTCTTATCTTCATGTGAAAATTTTCCCTCAATAACCAAAGTTAAATACCACACGCGTTGTTACAAACTTAATATCTGTTGGAATATTAAATATAAAATTCTAGATAATAATTTCCTGTATAAAATATATTTCTTTCCAGGACCCAACCATGTAAAGGACGAATTAAAGGGAAAATTTAATAAGTTAGTAAGTGATGAAAACTTTAATATAGAAAAATTAATCGAAGAAGATTCACTACGTTTCGAAGATTATCTTATCACTGGAATTACAAGTAAAAATATTAGTAATTTTCATAATTTTTTGATTGATAACCCGTTAACGATACAATTATTAGACAGAGATAATTTTATTATAAAGAGAATAGAACCACCTTTTTCTAGAAAATCATTGGTTAGAAGGACCATGACAGGAAGCGAAAACTTTCAAGCAAGTATTTTTGATGGGTCAATTTCATTAACTCTAGGTGAAATTAGAGAGTTTCGCGATATACGAACTACATACCAGACCGGAACAACAGATTTCTTTAAAACTAAAAAATGAATAGTAACCGATAATGAAAAAACCACCTTGCCCAAAATGTAATTCAGAACTTGTGCTTGATATAACCTATGGATATCCAAGCGAAGAAGCATTTGAAGATAAATCATTTTTCAGTGGTGGGTGCTGTATTAGTGATGATTCGCCTGCATATCATTGCACCAGTTGTGAACACGACTTCGGAAAAATAGATTTAAGTAATTTTA
>CAJWEM010000026.1 GCA_913031205.1 uncultured Gammaproteobacteria bacterium
GTTGATCAGCAGCTTTGAGATTTTTAATAATTTCATCTAGTTCTGAAATTAAAATAAAACCATTTTCTTTACCTTTTTTTACTAGTTTTTTAATATCTTCTGATAAGTTTGCGTTCATTTTTATATTGTAACCCAAAGATAAATTTTTCTCAGGAAGAATCTTTTAATTCTTGGCTTGTTTGAATTTTTTCTAAATGTTTATCCATGTAGTACACACTTAGAAATGCAAGTATTGAGACTATAACTATCAGATAGATGACTTTGTAATCTTTCATATTATTAAAATTTCTTAGGTCTTAATTTAACTTTTTACAACTATTGTCAACGTAGGTTGCTAATGGAGTAATTACTTCAACTTTCATTTCACCTTCGTAAAGTCGTATACTTACATAATACATGCCTTGAGCTGCATCTTCATTTGCATAAATTTCATATTTTCCTATTTTTTGAACATCATAAACTCTTTTATATCCGTTTGGGTATATTTCGATAACGTCCTTTTCGTCAAAATGCCAACGCTTGATTTGTCCTGGATTTGCTCCGCTATTACATTTAAGCTTTATAAGAGTGCTGTTTTCTGCATAAACATAATATGATAAGAAAACACATAAGAATAAGGGTTTAAATTTTATTCTTTTTTCTTTGTTGATCAATTTCTCTAATTTCGTCATATATTTTTTTATTCTCTTTCTCTTCAAAATGCTTTAGATATTTTTTTAAAGTACTATCTCTTAATTCTTCAGTTGTTCCGTCAAATATCTTACATTTATGTTTTATTTCTGAATAATCAATTGGTGAAAAAACAATATTAAGATTTTCTCTATCTAGGTAATAATCTAGCTTAGGTGTTTGATATATTTTTCTCTCCCAATTTTTTTCATTTTCACTTTTTTCAGACAGATTTAATATTTCCAGATTTTTATTAGGTTTTAGATAAAAGTATCTTACATTATTTAGTACCCCATAAGTACCACTCCGTATACCAATTTCTAAGAAGACAAGAAAGTAATAATCAGTCTGAAATCTTTTTTCATCAAAAAAACTGTATGTAACAAAAGCATTGTGCTCCTCACAAAATAAGTTTTTGCCACTTAAGTTATCTGCTTCAGAGATTGTTTTATACGGCGGTTCTGTTGAAAGACAACCAGAAAGCATTAGAAATAAAAATAAAAAGATTGTAAAAAAAAATTTATTAATAACTGCCTCGTTTGAAAATTTAGAATTTTATGTCTTGAGGGTTTTCGCAATCCACGGCCATAATAAATTCATTGAAAAACGCATCACTCATTTCCCGTGTTGGTGTAATTTTTGCAAGAGATTCATCACTCATAGGTATATTTTTATATGGTTCTAGTGTTTTTTCAACATGTGCAGTGTGATGCTCTTCCCTTGTATACCATTTATTCTTTTTCAAATGCGGCAACATTGGGTTTTCGGACAGAGTTCTAAATTCATCCTTAGTACAATTGTATTCAAAAGCGCCATATATTTTTACTATTACATCAGACCCGCCACAAGATGTAAGTAAAAGATTTAATAATATTAATATAGAAATCCTTTTTATATTTTTCATATTATAAATATATCAAAAACTAAAAAAGTTGCAAAATTGATTTTAACTCTTCTTAAGTATTTTTATAAAACTTCAATGCATGTTATCTTCAAAGAATGAAATATATAGCAATGAACAGATTCAAAATTATATTAGGCAAGGAAGAAGAATTCGAAAAAGTTTGGAGAACTCGTGAAACATATTTAGACGAAGTGAAGGGGTTCAAGGAATTTCATCTCTTAAAGGGTGAATCAAATGAAGAGTACACTTTATACTCTTCTCACTCAGTGTGGGATAGCAAAGATGATTTTATCTCATGGACTAAGTCTGATTCATTCAAGAAAGCCCACAAAGGGGCTGGTAAAAATAAACCTCTCTATATAGGTCATCCAGTGTTTGAAGGGTTTGAGGTCATCTTATAGTTATTATTCAGTTTATTTCTAGTATAATATTTTGAATGTAACTTTAGGATATCACTATGGATAAGATCAACCAGATTGTATCAACTCTTTTTGGGGCTTTAAATGGGATAATTGCCTTAGCTTTACTATTTATAACACTTCTTGCCTCATTTAATATGCCAAGCTTTGAGCTGGGTTTACTTGTTTTTGCTGTGGGTTTTGTATTGACCATGATTGCCTGCGGAATTACTGCTGTGCTTAGAGATATTAAATCAGAGATTACAGAAATTAATAAAAAACTGGATAATTAAGTTAAATTTTTAAAGTCTTTACTAAGAAAAAATAATTTAATTATCAAATAAAACTATTCCACAGTGACTGATTGTGTTGGTTGTGGGGTATTTTCTGAAAACAGCACCCTTCTCTGTTTCGACCTCAATTTATCTTCTCAGAATCTTTGGACACCAAAGTATTCCGACTACCAAGTATTTCTGTATCAAACGATAACAGATTTCAGGGAAAAGGGAATGAACGATGTCCAGATAGCAAACTGGTTAAACGATAACGGATACCAGACTGTCAGAGGATCAACCTTCAGGAATATTGCTGAAAAATAATAACCTCCATGCTGAAATTCAAATAGACCCTAGTCATTCGGTTGGAGCAACAGATCCTGCTGGCATTAAAGATGTGTTGCTTGAATCTGCCATCACAACCATTCAAGATTGTGAAGACTCAGTTGCAGCAGTTGATGGTGAA
>CAJWEM010000027.1 GCA_913031205.1 uncultured Gammaproteobacteria bacterium
GACGAAGGACCCCCATCCTTTGTCCTTTTTCGTTTGAGATAAAAATTTCAATGACTAATTTAAGAAAATTTAATATGTTAAATAATGCCTAATTTCAACCTTCAGTATTTTAATCAAAGATTATCAAATACATTAATTGGTACTATTCTGCTTATTTTAACTTATTTATTTTTCTCTGTTATGGAATTAACAGCAAAAGAATTAGCATTAAGATTTAATCCTTTTTTAATTGTATTTGCTCGTTATTTATCTCAATTAATTTTATTACTTATAATATTCAATAAACAATTTAAAACACACCTTAAAAGTAATCATAAACCATTACAAATTCTAAGGGGCGCATTATTAATGATAACAACCTGTTTTATGTTCACTGGTTTAGCATACCTACAATTTGCAGAAAATATTTCAATTTACATGATTGGTCCTGTAATAACTACCATATTGGCCATTTTAATTTTAAAAGAAAAAATATCATTTACGCAAATATTAGTAGTGATTATTGGTTTAATCGGTGCATTAATTATAGCCTCTCCCAATAAAGGTGCATTTAATTATGCTGTTATTTTCCCATTTTTAGCAGCTTTGTGTTTTGCTTTTTTTACTATTTCAACAAAATTTCTAAATACATCTGATAGCAATCAAACTACTCTTTTATTTACAGCTATAACTGGTACTATTTTGTCTTTACCTTTCATAATATATTTTTGGAAATGGCCAAACTTATACGATACTCTTTTAATGTTTTGTTTAGGTTTTTTAGCTACAGCAGGTCATTTTTTATTTATTGAAGCTCTAAAAGTAATTAATGCTTCTTTTGCGGCTCCATTTGTATATTTAACAGTACTTCTAGCAGCTTTCTGGGGGTATATCTTGTATAATGAGGTACCAAGTCAGAACACATTTATAGGTGCATTCTTAATTATTACTTCTGGATTTATAATTACGCGATTTAAAAAGAAAAATTTAAAATAAATGCCTTACTCAATTTAATGAGAAAATTCATTGATTAACTTACTTATAAACTCATTTGCACCAGTTGCGATATTAATTCTAATTGGCTATATTTCTGCAAAAAAATCAATATTTAGTAAAGAAAATTCCATTGCAATTATTAAATATGTCGGTGTAGTTGCAGTACCAGCATTAACTTTAAAAATTATTTTATCTATAAGTATTTCTAATGTTAATTGGACACTTATTTTTAGCTATGTTTTTTCTGAATTAATTATTTATGTAACAGCACTATTAATTGGGAAATACATATTTAATCTTAAATGGAATGAAGCCATTTTAATTGGTATGGCCTCGTCATTTGCTAATCACCTTTTATTTGTTTACCCTATTGCGTTAAATGAATATGAAGCAGATTTAATTCATCCAATAGTAGCAATAATAGGCTTTGATGTAATTTTTTTAGTTATAAATCTAATAATATTAGATCTTATAAAATTTAAAAATCTAAAATTAAAAAATATATTTATAAAACAATTCTCTAATCTACCACTATTAGCACTTATCATAGGTTTGACTATAATTTTTCTAGATATTGAAATACCTATTAGTATTGATAGGGCACTCGATTTTATTGCAAATTCTGCAGCACCATGTGCTCTCTTTGCAGCTGGTATTATCCTTTCCCAAAAATTAGAAAAAACTGAAATAAAAATTTCAAATTTAATTATTTTGTTCAAAATAATTCTTCATCCAGTTTTGTTAATTTTGATTATATGGAATATAGATAATATTGATTTCTCATTAGCTGAAACAACCATCATGGTTGCATCTGCACCAGTAGGATTAATGGCATTAATTTTCTCTACCCAATACGGTGTAAATCCCAATGCAATTACTAGAGCATTGATGATCACAACTTTATTTTCTATAGTAACGGTACCTTTAGCAAGTATGTTTGGATAATAAAATTAAATCCCAGCGTTAAATTTAAACCCAACATCCTCAAATTTTTTTGACAAATTTGGTTCTATTTTTTCCATTTGACTAGCTGCAAAAGGTGTAAATGAAATATCATTCATATCATGTACACCTCCTGAAATAATAACTTGTAAAAGGCCTTCTTCTTTCCCAATATTTGTAAAAGATCTACATACACCAGGTGGTATAGAGATTGTATCATGTTTTTTTAAAACTAACTCTTCTGATCCATCATCATTCCACTTAATAAGAAACTCTCCCTCTAAAACTGTAAAAGTCTCAAAAGTTGCTAGATGATTATGAAGACCCGGGCCTTGACCAACAGGACATTTAGCTAAAGTCATTGTAATTCCCCCAGCTCCAACAATAGGTGCACCTGAGTTTATAGGGGTTTTACCTTCTGAGGGATCAAGCCCGATTACAGAAAGTAATTCTCTTGCATAAACAATATCTTTACCTTCTTGAGGAATATCTTTATCAATTTGAATAGGTAGTGGCTGTAATTCAGCAAATCTAGAAACTCTTTTTTCCATTGTTGGTTTTGTAATTTTTAAAGTTTTCATAATATCCTCATCAATAATTA
>CAJWEM010000028.1 GCA_913031205.1 uncultured Gammaproteobacteria bacterium
ACCTAATGGGTGCATCAGTATTTCATGACATATATATTGTATGTTTAAAAATTCCTAATCTCTTCAGAAGATTCTTTGCAGAAGGTGCATTCAATCAAGCATTTATTCCTGTCTATAGCGATTATTTTAAAAATGAAAATAATAATGAAACAAAAGAATTTTTAAATGCAATTGCTGGAGCTTTATTAGCTGTTTTATTTATTTTTACTATTATTGTTTTAATATTTACTCCTGTTTTTATACTGATCTTTGCTCCTGGCTTTTATATTGACCCTGCTAAAAAAGATCTTTCTGTTCAAGTTCTCAGAATTATGTTTCCATATCTGGCTTTAATATCCTTAGTAGCATTTGCAAGCGGTATTCAAAATACTCATCAGAAATTTTCCATACCAGCATTCACACCGGTAGTATTTAATGTAATTCTTATAATCGCAGCATCTTTTATAGCACCTAATTATGATATGCCTATCCTAGTCCTTGCTTGGGGTGTCTTATTAGCAGGATTTGTTCAGTTGATAATTCAAGTTTCACCGCTAATCAACATTGATAAACTTCCAGTACCTAAGTTAGATTTTAACAACGAAGGTGTAAAGAAGTTTATGACCATAATATTTCCTGCAATCATTGCTGGAGGTATTCTTCAAATCAATTTATTGATTGATACTATATTTGCCTCATTGCTTGAAACAGGAAGTCCAACCTGGCTCTATATATCAGACAGGTTAATACAATTTCCAATGGGAATATTTGCAATTGCAATAGGAACAGTTTTATTGCCTACATTATCAAAATACAATTTAAGCACTGAGAAAAATAACTTTATTAAAACTATAAAAAAAGGACAAAAATTTGTTTTATTTATTGGAATTCCTTCATTAATTGGATTATTTTATTGTGCAGAAGACCTAATAAGTACTATTTTTTACAGAGGCGCTTTTACGGAAGTAGATGTAATTAATTCATCATACAGTTTGATGGCTTTTTCTTTTGGATTACCTTTTTTTATGTTGATGAAGGTATTAACTCCAGCTTTTTTTTCAAGAAAAGATACTACCACTCCAATGAGAGTAGCTTTAATATCGCTTTTTTTAAATGCAGCTCTAAACTATTATTTGGCTTTTGTTCTAGATCTTGGTCATGTAGGTATTGCGATAGGCAGCTCATTAGCAGCCTTAGTTAGTGTTTGTATCTTAGAATTAATTTTATATAGAAGTGGGTTTATTAAGTCATATTCTTTTGTAAGCAGATTTAGTTTAATGATTTTATTAGCAAGCTGCTCATTAGCATTGTTTTTACACTTTTATACTCAAAAAATTAATTTTATAGAATTAAATCATCTTGATAGAATTCTTTTCTTATTAATAGAAGTGACAATAGCCATGTTAATTTATTTTACAATTTCCAGAGTTATCTATGGAAAATCATTAAGAAAAATTTTTGAATAAGATGTATTTGATTAGAGGACAGCATAATTTAGATTTATTTAATTCAAGGTTTCCCAGAGTGAGACTTTGTGGAACAATTGGTAATTTTGATGGCTTGCATCTAGGACATCAAGCAATATTAAATAAAGTAAAAAAAAATGCTCAACAAAATAATGCCAAAACAATAGTTTTTTTTACCGAGCCACATGCCTCAGAATATTTTGCGAAGGTAAGAGACCAAAATATTATGCCTCCACCAAGGATATGTCCTTGGCGCGAGAAATTAAAATTACTGAAACAGAATAAAATAGACTTCGCATTTTTCTTAAAATTTAATGATTCTCTAAGAACTATGCCGCCTGAAGATTTTATTTCAGAAATTTTAGAATCAATTAATTTAGTAAGTTTTACTGTTGGGGATGATTTTCGCTTTGGCGAGAATAGAAAAGGCGACTCTAATCTATTAAAAAGCTGGGGAGATAAAAATAATGTAATTGTAGAAAATACTGAAACTATTCTTCACAAAGGTGAAAGAGTTAGCAGCACAAGAATAAGAAACGAATTAATGAATAATAATTTTGATTTAGCTGAAGAATTGTTGGGAAGACCATATACTTATTCAGGTAAAGTGGTTCATGGTCAACACCTTGGCAGAACTATTGATATTCCGACTGCAAATATTTGGCTTCCAGATCAAAGATTACCGATTAAAGGAGTCTATGCTGTTAAATGCAAATTAAACAACCAACAACTTAACGGAATTGCAAATATGGGAACAAGACCTACAGTTGGAGGAAATAAACCAGTTTTGGAAGTACATATATTCAATTTTAATAAAAATATTTACTCTAAAAGATTACAAGTTAGATTTATAAAAAAAATACGAGATGAAAAGAAATTTGATAATTTAGACATGCTAAAATTACAAATTCAAGAGGATATATCTTTAGCAAAAAATATTTTAAATACTCCAAATGACAATTAATTATAGAGATACTTTAAATCTGCCGGTGACTGATTTTTCA
>CAJWEM010000029.1 GCA_913031205.1 uncultured Gammaproteobacteria bacterium
TTTGATAATATTAAGCCGTCGCCCCCATTATTGCCAGGTCCACAAACAACTATAAATCTATTCTTTTTGTAAATTTTAATTATCTGTTTAGCGCACGCTTCACCTGCTTGCTCCATTAGTTTAAATGAGTCTCCTAATCTTAAAAATTCTCTCCTTTCGATATCTTTAATTTCTGAAATAGAAAGTGCGATTTTTCTCATTTTTTTACCTTAATTTGATCTTAAAAAAATATCAATAAGACAACTTATTACTTTCTTATTTAAGGGTTGATTTTATGATTAAAAAGACTATTTAAGCCCTTGAAAAATTATACGAATTCAAAGTTTTTATAATTTTCTCATTTTCCCTTTAGAGTAAGCAAACTTCTTTAGTTTGCTTACTCATTTAAAATAAAATGTTTCATTGAAAAATATTAAATAGGGACTACTTTATAAATATGGAGGCAGTATCTGATTTTCACTGGAAATGTAGACATACCTGGAGACGTAGTGCAAAAAATACTGCATGGTGTTTATTAGGCTGTGCTATAGGTGACTTTGGAACTATTTTATTTTTTCAATTAACAGGAATTCCATGGCCAGTTTTAGCTATTATGATACTAGCAATTATCAATGGTTTAATTACAAGTATTATTTTAGAGACAATAATTTTATTAAAGCAAGACTTTAATTTTTCTCAAGCATTGAAAACTGCACTAGGAATGAGTTTTATTTCTATGGTTAGTATGGAAGTTGCAATGAATTTAACCGATTATCTTTTAACTGGTGGTGCAATTTTAACTTGGTGGGTTATTCCAATAATGCTTGCAGTTGGTTTTGTAACCCCTTGGCCCTATAATTACTGGAGATTAAAGAAATTTAATATTGCTTGTCACTAAATCTGTAGTTTTTATAATTTAAAAATCCAAATAAAATTAAAGCGATAAAGGCAAATATATAAATAAAATCTTTATTGGGTCTGTCAAAATTCTCGATTTTAATTTCACTTATAATATCATCCATTTCTAAACCACTTTTCTTTGCATTTCCTTTCCAGTCCAGTGTATCAATAATTATATTATCATTAGATTTAACAAGGTTTATTCCATAGTTTTCCAGATTGAAGTTTTCCTCATAAGTATTTTTATTTATTACAAATAATTTATATTTGTCTCCATATTCAGTTTGTCTCGTAATTTTTATGTGAACTTCCTTATTAGGCTCAAAGATATGATTTTGGGCCTGCTCAAGCTCTAAATAATTAAACTTTGGATAAAATTTATTTAAAACATACTCAGGTGATAAAAAAGATAAAGAAATAATTAAAAAAATTATTATTTCAAACCATCTTAATTTATTTATAAACCATGCTTGTGTAGCTGCAGAAAATACTAGAATTCCAATTAAAGACGTTACAATTACTAATATAGCATGCCAAAAATTTTCAACTCCAATTAAGAGTAATTCATGATTGAACAAAAATACGATTGGCAAAACACCAGTTCTTAAACTGTACCATATGGCTTGCATACCTGTTTTCAACGGATCTCCCCCAGAAATTCCTGCTGCAGCATATGATGCTAGACCAACGGGTGGCGTTACATCAGCCATCAAACCAAAATAAAATACAAATAAGTGAACAGCAATTATAGGAAATATATAACCTGATGCATTACCAACATCTACTAGCACCATTGACATTAATGATGCAACTACAACATAGTTTGCAGTAGTGGGCAAACCCATACCAAGTAGTAGACATAATAATATTGTTAATGCGATTAAAATTATTACGTTATCACCAGCAATAGACTCAATAACTAAAATTAAATTTGTACTTAATCCTGTAGATCCTACGGCACCAACGATTACTCCTGCTGTTGCAATTGCAACACCAACAGCAATCATATTAATTGCACCTTTCTCTAATCCAATTACTGTTTCTTTAGCCCAATCTTTTAAATTAGAGATAAATGAAGTTTCTTTTGGTGCTTTTACTAACTTGTTTATAAAGTTAACTAGAACTAATGCAATTGTAGCATAAAATATTGAGTAGGAAGCAGTTAGTCTCATATAAACCAATAAATAAATTAAAATAAAAATTGGGATTAGAAAGTGTAATCCAGAAATAAAAGTTTCTTTTAATTTTGGTAAATCTTTTTCCTCAAGTCCCTTAAGTCCTAATTTTAAAGCCTCTAAATGAGATATATAAAAGAGTGCAATATATG
>CAJWEM010000030.1 GCA_913031205.1 uncultured Gammaproteobacteria bacterium
AATCCTGAAATTAAAAAAAAATATATGCTATTTGCTAAGTTTGAATCAAATAAAAAAATATTCTTTGGGAGAAAAGGCATATATACAGTTAAAGGTTATCCTTTTAGTGTTTGTGAAATCTTTTTAATAAATGATAGCTGAAAAAATAAGTGGATTTATTGGCATAACTCGGCTTGATAAGCCTATCGGTATTTATCTTCTTTTGTGGCCTGCCCTTATTGCTCTATTAATCTCAACTGAAGCATCTGTTAATTACTCGTTCGTAATCATTGTCGTAGTTGGATCAATTTTAGTGAGATCAACTGGATGCGTTATCAATGATATATTTGATATGGAATTTGATAAGAAAGTTGAAAGAACTAAAGACAGGCCATTAGCGTCAGGTCAGCTTAGCAAGCGCGAGGCCTATTTTATATTTTTTCTACTTTCACTATTTTCTTTATTACTTGTTTCCAGCTTAGAAAGACAAGTGCAGCTGGTTTGTTTATTTTTTGCAGTTTTCATAGTTTCCTACCCCTTAACAAAAAGATTTCTAAAGATCCCACAAATTTTCTTAGGATTAACTTTTGGTTCAAGTATTCCAATTGTTTTTTCAATGAATGGGATGCTGTTTGATATCTCAATGTGGATCTTGTACTTAGCTAATTTCTTCTGGATAGTTGCTTACGACTCATTTTATGCAATGAGCGATTATGATGATGATAAAAAATTAGGGGTGAACTCTTCTATTACTTACTGGGAACAAAAATCTCAAAACTATATTATTCTATTTCAAAGCTTCTCTCTTCTATCTTTCATGTTTCTTGGTTACTTAAATAACTTAGGTTTAATTTGGTATTTAGCTGTATTTTTTGCTCTTCTTCTCTTTTATTATCAGCATTCGATATCACGAAACAATGAACACCTAAAAGCATTTAAAAATAATAACTTTATCGGTTTATTATTTTTATTAGCTTTGTTGATTGAAAAATATAATATTTTTATTTAATTTATAGAAATGAAAACTCTTCCTAAAACTTCAACTCACTTGAATGTGTGTGGAAGTAATTTCTTTAAATTAAGAAAATTACTCCAAGGTTTTAAAGACCATAGGAAAAATTTTGAGAAGTCTATCAGTAAAAATGAAAAAGTTTTTATAAAGTTTAATTTATTATCAAAAACTAAACACACCCTAACCTATGAGGCAAAGCATATTCATCCTGAAGATAGCCTTAATGATTTTATAATTAGATTCTGTGTTTTCATTGATGCAAAAATGGTTGAAGTAATTTCCTTTCAGGGAGAGAAGCCTTTTCCTTTTTATATAAAAAATAAATCTGTTCTTCAGTCATCTGACGAAAAACATCAACAAAATACTTTCTTTTTTGACCTTCTTGAGAATTTACTTACTTTTGCAGAAGAAATAATTGAATAAAAATATATTTTATTTTCATGGCTTTGCATCATCTGCTGATTCAACAAAGGCAAAAGTCTTTGATGATTTTATAAAAGAGAAATTTCCAAATGTTCATCTATATATCCCAAATATTGATAACTCAATAGAGAAATCTTTCATTCAATTAGAAAATTTAGTAGAAGAGAATGAAGGTGATAGATTATTCATTGGAAGCTCACTTGGCGGTTTTTATGCATCTTATTTTGCAGAAAAGTTTAATTCAAAAGCTGTTTTGATCAATCCTGCATCAAATCCATATTTGGGGATGGAAATGTATTTAGGCAAGAACACAAACTATTCAACGAATGAAGAATTCTATCTAACTAAAGAAGATATCGAAATATTGAAGCTGAATAATGTCTCAAAAATAAAATCTCCATCGAACTACTTAGTGCTTATTGAAACTGGTGATGATGTTATTCCATTTAAACATACTCTTGATTTTTATAGTGGTTGTAATTTTTGTATCGTAAATGGTGGTAGTCATTCTTTTGATTCTTTCAAAGAAAAGCTCGAGACAATCTCGAAATTTATGGAACTTTAAAAATTCTTGTGACAATTCTTAAAATATTGGCCTAAATATCAATTTGTCTATTGCTTAGTTATATCATTTAAGTAAAATTTACTTAGCATTGTTGCACCATCTCCATGGTTAAAAAGGAGCCCTTTTGGGTATGAGTTAAAATCGTTCATCCTTACTTGTAAGGACGGAAGTAGACGAAAGTTGAAGGAACGCGCCGTTAGTCGGATAACGT